>CAZICN010000156.1:0-9742 GCA_964537655.1 uncultured Aestuariivirga sp. | reverse complement strand
ATCGAACATTCCCTCGTCTATCTGAGCAAGGAAATGTGGCGCCAGGCGATGGCGATCTCGACCCAGCAGCCGGAAAGCCCGTTCGGCAAAACCTATTCCGAACTCGACCGGGCCCTGACCGACCAGACCTGCGCCTTGATCGCGCGCCTGCAGAAGCTCGGGCTCGTCCGCCCCGATATCGATGCCAGGAGCGTCGGCGAGATGATCTTCAACAACACGAACATGATGTTCACCATTTTCGTCAAGGCGGAGAAGATGACCATCGCCGAGCTGCGCGCGGCGATCCGCCGGCAGAACAAGTTGCTGCTCGAGGCCGCGGCCGCCATCTGATTTTTTGTTGCGCTGCAACAAAGAACGCTTCCGGCATCTCCCTAAGGTCTCCGCATCGTCATTCCTATGAAGGAGATTTCGATGTTTACGCGCCGTGAAGCCTTATGGGTTCCCCTCACCGCGGCCGCCGCCGCATCGCTCGCCCCCGTCGCCGGCGCAGCCGATCTGCCGCGCCGAAAGGTGAAGCTCGTCGCCCCGCCTTTCGTTCATGAGCACAGCCAAATCGCGGCCGGCGGTCCTGAGATCGTCGAATTCACCCTGACCATCGAGGAAAAGCAGGCCGCCATCGACCCGGACGGCACCACCATGTGGGCGATGACCTATGACGGCACCATGCCCGGGCCGATGATGATTGTTCACCAGGACGATTATGTCGAGCTGACGCTGGTGAACCCGACCAGCAATGAGCTGCCCCACAATATCGATTTCCATGGCTCGACCGGGGCGCTCGGCGGCGGCGAGCTGACCAATGTGAATCCGGGCGAGCAGGCGGTGCTGCGCTTCAAGGCGACCCGCCCCGGTACCTTCGTCTATCACTGCGCGCCCATGGGCATGATCCCCTGGCATGTCGTCTCGGGCATGAGCGGGACTTTGATGGTGCTGCCGCGCGACGGGCTCAGGGACCACAAGGGCGATCCGCTGAAATACGACAAGGTCTTCTACATAGGCGAGAACGATCTCTATATCCCGCGCGATGCTGACGGCCGGTTCAAGGCCTATGCATCGATCGGCGAGAGCTATGCCGACACGCTCGCGGTGATGCGCGGCCTGATCCCGACCCATGTCGTGTTCAATGGCGCCGTCGCGGCCCTGACCGGCGACAAGGCCTTGCGTTCCAGGGTCGGCGAGACGGTGCTCATGGTTCACTCGCAGGCCAATCGTGATTCACGCCCGCATCTGATCGGCGGCCATGGCGACCATGTCTGGGAGATGGGCAAGTTCAACAATCCGCCGGCGCGTGACCTCGAAACCTGGTTCATCCGTGGCGGATCGGCGGGTGCCGCGCTTTATACCTTCCTGCAGCCGGGGCTTTATGCCTATGTGAACCACAATCTGATCGAGGCGGCCGAGCTCGGCGCCACGGCGCATGTCAGGGTCGAGGGCAACTGGGACGATGACCTGATGACGCAGATTGCGGCCCCGGGCCCGATACCGGCATGATCAGGAAGCGGGCGCGGCGATCGGCTGCGCCCGTAGCTTCGGGCTGAGCAGCATGCCGCCGAAACAGGCGGCATAACCCAGGAAGGCAATGGCCCAGGCACCGGCGGAAAGCATGATGAGGTTCTGGGCCTCCGGAAAGCATATGGCGGCGAGGCGCAAGACGGCGGCAAGAATGATGGCGGCGAAGACCATCCTGGCGCCGGGGCCTGCTTTCAACATCCGCCCGGTATGGCCAAGCGTCGCGCGGCTCATGACGGCGAGCGTCATGCAGCCGATCGCGCCGGCGCCAAAGGCGTGAATGCCGGCGACCGGCGGAACGGTCTGCGGCGCCATTGCGCCAAGGCCCGCCAGCACGAGCCCCAGAGGCACGAAGCCAAAACCGACATGCAGGATGAACACCAGCGGATCGCGCCAGGTCCGCTCCCCCGCCCAGCGCATGAGCCGCAGGATATTGAGGAGGCCGGCGGCGATCAGAAGCGCGCCGCTCTCCAGGCGCGGCGGCAGGAAGGTCCAGGCCGCGAGTGCGGCACCCGAGATGACGATCACCGCCATGTCGAAGCGATTGAAGGAAACGGGCAGACGGCCGGGATTCTTCCGCACCAGCCAGTTATGGGTGAAGCTTGGAATGATGCGGCCGCCTATGATCATGATCAGCAGGATCGCCGCGCCAAGACCGAGCCTGCGGCTGATATCGGCGATGCCGGACTGCTGCGCTTCCCAATGGAACAGCATGTTCGCCGACAGGAGCACGATGACCGGCGCCAGCACCTTGAGATTGCGCCAGTTCCTGCCGGCGGCGATCTCGCGCCCCGCGACGACGACGACCGTCAGCAGAAAAGCACAGTCGATGGCGGCGGCAATGAGCCAGCCGGTTTCGGCCGACAGGAAAACCACGAGCCGTCCGGCGAGCCACAGCACAACCAGGCCCAGAAGCGGCAAGCCCTGGACCGGGAGGCGACCGGTCCAGTTGGGGATCGCGGTCAGCAGGAAGCCGGTCATGATCGCCGGCAGGAAGCCGAACAGCAGCTCATGCGCGTGCCAGTCGACTGGCGCGAAGAGGCTCAGCGTCTCGAGCTCGCCCCGCAGCAAAGGCAGCCAAAGCAGCATCGCCAGGCCGGCATGGAGCGCGCCCAACAGGAAGAACGGCCGGAATCCATAAGAGAGAACTGCCGGAAATCTGCCTGGTCTGATGCGTACGATCGCCATGTGCCTGGCGAGAGCGCCCGGGGCAAGACTGGCCCGCCCGCGCGCCCTCCTCACCGTCCCTATTGAGTTGCCGGGATTTCCGCGAAGATCGCCTCGAAGCGTTTCTTGGCAAAACCCGGATGTTTGACCGCCTTCGCCGCCTCGAGATTGACCGGCTTGCCGGCAACCGCCAGGAACACCATGCCCATGCCGTAATGCGGCAGGCATTTGACGCCATAGACACCTTCGCTGGTCAGGGTGAGGGTGAACTTCTCGTTCAGCTTGCCCCTGAATTTTACGGCGCCTTCAGGAATCATCCCCGGAATCGATTCGGCATTGTGCGACTTGTCGGTCGGAATGAAGGTGATCGTGTCGCCGGGGGCGGCCTGGATAAAATCAGGCTCGAACACCATCGCCCCTTTTGCACCCTTGTTGAGCATCAGGACCTCATGGTCCGCGGCGATCGCCGGGACCGAGCCGAGCAACAGGGCGGACGCCAACATCATGGCCGCTATTTTCATCTGGCACTCCCAATCAAGCCTTCCGTTGTGGCTCTCTTGGGCCAGTCCGGGACACTGGACTTTGCGGGAACGCAAAGAAGGCCGGCATGGTCTGCGGCCTTTCGTCCCGAAATCCGCGGAAATACGCCCGGCTGGCGCAAACCGGCAAAAAATGCGAAGCGGTTTTCCGATGAAGCCGACAGAGTCCTGCCTTGTACACACTTGACCGATCCCTGATCGCCGACCTGCCGCCCTTTGCCGGCCTGTCGCCTGCCGATCTCGATCATATACTGGCGAAAGCCCGGCCTTTCCGGGTCGCCGAAACGCGGCCGGTCTTCGAGCAGGATGCCGAAGCGCACGCCTTCTTCCTTCTGCTCGATGGCCATGTCCGGGTGGTCAAGAACACCTCCGAAGGCCAGCAGGTGATCATGCGGTATGTGAGCGCGGGCCAGCTCATCGGCATCGCCAGGGCGCTCGGCCGCACGACCTATCCCGCGACCGTCATTGCCGCCGTCGATTGCATGCTGCTCGCCTGGCCGAATGAATTGTGGGACGACCTCACATCGCGCTTTCCCGGCTTTGCCGCCAACACCTACAAGGCGGTCGGCGCGCGGATGGAGGAGGCGCATGACCGCGTCATCGAACTCGCCACCGCGCAGGTCGACCGCCGGGTCGCCCATGCTCTGCTGAGGCTCGCCCAGCAGACCGGCCGCAAGACAGAAGTCGGCATGCAGATCGGCTTGCCCATCACGCGCCAGGACATTGCCGACATGACCGGCACGACCTTGCATACAGTGAGCCGGCTGCTGACGGCCTGGGAAACGCAGGGTCTCGTCAAGAGCGCCCGAAAGAAGGTGACGGTCGTGGATGCCGAAGGCCTGCTCAAGCTCGCCGAGGCGCAAACGAGACCATAAAGCGGACATGGATCACGATGCCAGGCGATCGCTACCGCTCCATCTCGTCATCGAGCAGGATGCGCTCGGCCGCCCCGTCGAGATCGTCATACTGGCCGCTCTTCAACGACCAGAGGAACGCCCAGAGCGCCGCACCTCCGAGGATGAGCGCCAGCGGAACCAGATAGATGAGGCTGCTCATGACGAGGTCACCGCGACATGGGGTGCGATCCTCGGTGCCGCAGATATGCCGGCCCCGTTCGGCTGTTCTCTCGCGCCGCGCAGCCGCAAGGCATTGGCGACCACGATGATCGAGGAGAGCGACATGGCGAGCGCGGCGAGGAGCGGCGTCACATAGCCCGCGATGGCGACCGGCAGCGCCAGCGCATTATAGGCCACCGCAAGCGCGAAGTTCTGGCCGATCAGCCGCCGCGCATCCTTCGCCAGACGGATCGCCAGAGGCACGGCGGTCAACTGGCCATGCAGGAAGACGAAATCGGCGGCATTGCGGCCGATGTCGGATGCGCTTGCCGGCGCCATCGACACATGAGCGGCGGCGAGCGCCGGCGCATCGTTCAGCCCGTCACCCACCATGAGGACCCTGCCGCCCTCTTCGGAGAGCTTCGCGATATGGCGCGTCTTCTCCTGCGGCAGCATGGCGCCAATGGCTTCCGTGACGCCGATCTGCGCCGCCACATGTTCGACCACCGGGCGCGCATCGCCGGACAGTATCAGCAGACCCAGATCGCGACGGCGCAATTCCGCGACCGCCTCGGCGGCGCCCGGCCGGAGACTGTCTTCGAAGTCGAAGGCGGCTATCGGGCGGCCATCCCTCGCCAATACGGTCTGCCCGGTATCGATGCCGCAGGCCCAACTGGACCGCCCCAGTCGGTAGACAAGGCCGTCGACCTCCGCCTCGATACCCGAGCCGGGCGTCTCGGTGAGCTTTGTCACATTATACTTGATCAGGTCACCATGGAGAGCGAGCGCCCGGCACACCGGATGACTCGAGCCGGATGCCAGTGCCGCGGCGATTCCCAGTGCCGAGGGATCGACGTCTTTCGCATTGGCGAGGCGCGGCCGGCCGAGTGTCAGCGTGCCGGTCTTGTCGAACACGACCCGGTCGATCTCGGTGAGACGTTCCAGGGCGGCGCCATCCTTGACCATGATGCCGCTTTCGAAGAGGCGGCGCGCCGCCACCGCCTGCACGATCGGGACCGCGAGGCCGAGCGCGCAGGGACAGGTGATGATGAGGACGGCAATGGCGATGGTGATGGCGCGATATGGATCGCCGGTGGCGGCGAGCCAACCGACGAAGGTGAGGAAGGCGGTCGCATGCACGATCGGCGAATAGAGTGCGGCGGCGCGGTCGGCGAGCCGGCGATAGCGGCCGCGGCCCGCCTCGGCCGCCTCCATCAGGTGCGCCATTTCGGCGAGGAACGAATTGGCCGCGGTCGAACTGGCGCGGAGCGCTATGGCGCCGGTAAGGTTGAGGGTTCCGGATCGGAGTCGGTCGCCGGTTCTTGCGGCTTCGGGCTGGCTTTCACCGGTCACCAGCGAGCAATCGATGTCGGAAGAGCCGCTTTCGACAATGCCATCGACCAGAAGACGCTCACCGGGCGTGATCTGCAGCAGCATGCCGGCGGTGATCTCATGCGCCGGAACATAATCGCGGCCGCCGCCGTCGCGGATGACGGTGGCGCCGCGCGGTGTCATTTGCATGAGGCTGCGCACGGCGCTGCGCGCCCTCTCGCGCATGAGATGATCGAGGCTGCGCCCGATCAGCAGAAAGAACAGCAGCGAAGTGGCGGCGTCGAAATAGGCATGCGGGCCGCCGGTCACGGTGTCATAGAGGCTGATGGCGAAGGCGAGCAGCACGCCGATCGAGATCGGCACGTCCATATTGGTCTGCCGGCGGCTGAGCGCCGACCAGGCCGAAACAAAGAAGATGCGCCCCGAATATAGGAGCGCCGGCAAGGCCAGGGCGGCCGAGATCCAGTGGAAGGCCTGGCGCGTTTCGGCCTCCGCCCCCGACCAGACCGAGACCGACAGCAGCATGATGTTCATGGCCGAGAAGCCCGCCACCGCCATGGCGCGGATGAGCCGCGCCAGTTGCGGATCGCGAGCTTCTTCGGGCGCGAAGAGATGCGCCTCATAGCCGGCGCGGGCGAGCGTCTCGATGATCGGCGGCGGCGCCTCACCCCGCCAATTGATGGCGACGCGCCGGTTCGACAGATTGACGCGCGCTGCCTCGACGCCCGGCACTTGCCGCAAGGCACGCTCGATCGCGCCGATGCACTGCCCACAATGGACACCCGGCACCGAAAGATCGCTCTGGCGCAGACCGGCGCCCAGGTCGCGGCTGGCGAGAATGATCTCTTCCGGCGAGGGCCGGGCGCCCAGCTCGGGCGCGGCAGCCGCCACTGAGGAGCAGCAGGTCATCTCATCGCCTTGTAGGCATGCCAGGTGGCATGGCCGAGCAGCGGAAACACGACGATGAGCCCGATGAGGCCGGTTGCGATGCTGATCAGGAACAGGGCGAGCACGATGATGCCCCAGGCCAGCATGACCGGCAGATTGCTCCACACCAGCGAGATGCTCGTGCCCATGGCGGTGAAGGCATCGGTCTCCTCATCGAGCAGCATCGGGATCGAGAAGGTGCTGATGGCGAAGGAGAAGGCGGCGAAAATACCGCCGACGGCGGAACCGACGAGCAGCATGGCCCAGCCCGTCCAGGACGTGAACAGCATCTGGGCAATGTGGTCGAGCCCCGGAAAGGGCGTGAGACCGAAGAACAGCGCATAGATCAACACCGCCGCCCGCATCCACAGGAGCATCAGACCGCACAGGATAGCGCCGGTGAACCATATCTGAGTGCCGGAGCGCGGCCTGACGAAAATCATGCGCGCGAGCGACACCGTCTCCCCACTGGCGATGGCGCGGCTCTTCTCATAGAGGCCCACCGCCACCAGAGGCCCGACCACCATGAAGCCGGCGAGAGCCGGAAACAGGATGTAGTCGAGGCCGAGCGCGAACAGGCTCCACACGATGAGGAGCGAGATGGCGAACACCGCGAGGCCATAGAAGAGGCTCGTCGCCGCATGATTGAGGAGATCGCTCCACCCGGCCTTGAGCCAGGAGAATGCGGCATTTGCCGGCAGGTTGCGACGATTGCGCTCGATATAGGGCCGCTCGCCTGTCTCGTCCCCGGTGCTGGTCGCGATCATATCAGCTCCCTGTTCTCAACATGACGACTTCGCCGCCTGGAATCCGCCGCCGGATCCCTTCTGATGCGCCACGCAATCGGGTTGCGAACTGAGCGCGACATAGACGAGATGCGCATTGGCCGCGGCAAAGATGGTGATGCACAAGGCGGCAATCGCCAGCGCCAGGACCCGCCAGGTGAGGCGTACCGTCATTTCGGCGCCTCCAGCCCATCGACATAGAGCGCCAGAAGCTTGATCTCGGCCGGCGTCAACCGGTTCTTCCAATGCGGCATGTGGCCTTGCCGTCCGGAATAGACCGAGGTGTAGACGGAATCGAGATCGCCGCCATAGATCCAGGTCTTGTCGGTCAGGTCGGGCGCGCCGACATCCTGCTTGCCCCTGGCGTCCTCGCCGTGGCAGCTGACGCAGTTCGCCGTGAAAATCTCCTGCCCGGCCTTGATGCTTTCCGCCTCTTCCGCCGCTGCGCCCGGTTCCGCCGACAGCGAGCGGACATAGTCGACGACATTGCCGACCTGCTTCGTATCGAGCGTGCCGGTGCTGCCGAAACCCAGCATCTGCGAGGCGCGTGTGTCGTCATTGGTCGAATTGATGCCGATGGCGATTGTCTCGGCGATCTTGTCCGGCGCACCGCCCCACAGCCAGGCCTTGGCGGTGAGATTGGGGAAGCCTGGGCCGCCGGTCGCCTGGATGCCATGGCAGACCGCGCAATTGTCGGCGAACAATGTCCGGCCGGTGACCGCGACGCGCTGCATCAGGCCGGAATCGGCCTTGATGGCGGCGAAATCCTCGGCGCCGATCCTGTCCATCCATTGGGCGCGCTCCGCCCGCGCCGCCTCGACCTGCTTCGCCAGGACGTCGCGCTGATCGATGCCGAGAATGCCCCTGGTATAGGTCGTGCCGAGCGGCCAGGCCGGCATCGCGATCCAGTAGCCGATGGCGAAGAGCGTGGTGACCGCAAGGAAGAAGAGCACGACGCGCGGCACCGGCGTGTCGAGTTCCTCGATGCCGTTCCATTCATGGCCGGTCGTCATGCGACCGGTGATCGGATCGCGTTGGCCTATGTCCACGGTTTGTCGTCCTTGTCGAGAATGCTGTTCTTGGCCCGATCGAACTGCGCGCGGTTGGCGGGCCAGCAGGCATAGATCACCACGCCGACGGCCAGCGCGATCAGGTAGAACAGGCCCCAGCTCTTGGAGAAGGCGACGATCATGTCATGCATGGTCACTCTCCCAGTGCCGTTTGCTCGGTCTTCTTGGCCGCATCGGTCAGCCCGCCGATGATCTGCAGATAGGCGACGATCGCGTCCATTTCGGTCAGCCGGCCCGGATTGCCGTCGAAGGCGCGCATATGGGTCGCCTGGCCGTAGCGCTCGGTGACGCCCCCCGCCCCGTCGCTGTCGGGCGCCGCTTGTCCCGCGGCATCGCGGCTCGCATTGGCGATCATGTCGTCGGTATAGGGGACGCCGACGGCCCGCTGCGCCGCCAGATGCTCGCTTAGGTCATTCGTCTTCAGTTCATTGCGCAGCAGCCAGCGATAGGCCGGCATGACGGATTCCGGTACGACGTCGCGCGGATTGTTGAGATGCGCGACATGCCATGCATCGGAATATTTCTCGCCGACCCGCGCCAAGTCGGGTCCGGTGCGCTTCGAGCCCCACAGCATAGGATGATCGTATTTGGACTCGACCGCCAGCGAATAGGGCCCGTAGCGTTCGACCTCGTCGCGCAGAGTGCGGATCATCTGCGAATGGCAGGCATAACAGCCTTCGCGGATATAGATATTGCGGCCGGCGAGTTCGAGCGGCGTGTAGACGCGCATGTCAGGCGCCGTCTCGACCGTCTCGCTGATGGTGAACAGGGGAGCGATCTCGACGAAGCCGCCGATCGAGGCGACGCCGATGATGGCGAGGGTGAAGCCGATGGCGCTGCGTTCGAGTTTGCGGTGGAATTCAGCCATGATGGGTCACTCGCCGGGCTGGATGACGGGGTCGCGGCCGAAGGCCGGCAGATCTGCATCGCTGCCGCTCCCGGCTCGTTCGCGCCGCGCCTGGCGGATCGTCATCAACACATTGTAGGTTCCGACAATCGCGCCCAGGAGGAACAGCAGTCCGCCGAAGGCGCGGGCGACATAATAAGGATGCATCGCGACGAGGGAATCGATGAAGGAGTAGGCGAGCGTGCCGCTCTCCGTATAGGTCCGCCACATCAGCCCCTGGATGATGCCCGAATTCCACATCGCGAAGACGTAGATGACGGATCCTGCGAGCGCCAGCCAGAAATGGATCTCGACCAGCCGCGCCGAATACATCGCCTTCTGTTTCCACATCCACGGCACCAGCGCGTAGATCGAGCCGAAGGTGATCATCGCCACCCAGCCGAGCGCGCCGGAATGCACATGACCGACGGTCCAGTCGGTGTAATGCGACAGCGAGTTGACCGCGCGGATG
>CAZICN010000155.1:0-9747 GCA_964537655.1 uncultured Aestuariivirga sp. | reverse complement strand
CGGTCGAGCAGTTCGCTCACGCAGTTCAGACGGTCGGGATAGCGGTATTCCGGACGATCGAAGACGAGATCGGGCCATTGGTCGGCGGGCGGCAGATGATCACGGGCGAATGTGTCTTCATAGGCACTCGGAATCATGTCTTCTGACCCCCGCGGAAATAGTGCACTTCAGCGCGCCGCGTTAGATACTTTAAGTCTAAAATAATCTCCCTCAATGTCAATCGCGCTTAGCCCGGCGGTGGGTCGCGGCGATGCGCGCCACTTGCTCATGGATGCCATGACCTCCGCAGTGTCGCATTCGGCCGATCCACCGGGCCTCTTCGCTTGCGTCAGTCGCAAGGCATCGGCGCCGCCGATGACGGAGGACTTGCCGATGATGCCCTGTTTCATGGGCATGGCGGTTACCGGAAAATCGCTTTAGACTTGAAATAATTTCCGCACCCCCGTTACAATCAGGCCGAGGCGCCAGTCGCGCCGGGAAAGCGATTGCGAATGCCGGAACAGAAAGCACTCGTCACGGGCGGCAGCCGCGGCATCGGCCGCGCCATCGCCATGGCGCTCAGCGCCAGGGGCTACAGCGTGACTATCATGGGACGCTCGGAATCGGCGCTCGCCAAGGCGGTCAAGGACGGCGTGGCGAAATCATCGCTCGCCGTCGATGTGACCGACGAGCGGGCCCTGAGCGCCGCGGTCTCGGGCGGCGGGCCCTATCACGTGCTGGTCAACAATGCCGGGGCCGCCGAATCGGCGCCTTTCGCGGCGACCGGGCTCGATCTCATCCGCCGCATGATGGCGGTCAATGTCGAGAGCGCCTTCACCGCCTCGCGCGCGGCGCTGCCCGGCATGATGGCGCTGGCTTCGGGCCGCATCGTCAACATCGCCTCGATCGCCGGCCTCAAGGGTTATGCCTATGTCTCGGCCTATTGCGCGGCGAAACACGCCGTCATCGGCCTGACGCGGGCTCTGTCGGCCGAGCTCGTCAAGACGCGCATCACCGTCAACGCCATATGCCCGGGCTATACCGACACCGATCTCATCGCCGACGCCGCCAGCCGGATTTCCGAGAAGACCGGCCTCAGCGCCGAGAAGGCGATCGGGCATTTCGCCAGCACCAACCCGTCGGGCCGCCTGATCACGCCCGAAGAGGTCGCCAATGCCGCAATGTGGCTGTGTTCCGACGGCGCCTCCGCCGTGACCGGCCAGGCGATCACCGTTGCCGGAGGTGACCTGTGACCGCGCCCGAGGAACACGATCCCTTGTGGATCGATGCCGAGACGACGGTGGCGGCAAGGCCCGCCGACCACAAGATGGAGCTCAGGCTCTGGCTCAGGCTGTTCTCCTGCTCGCGCCTGATCGAGAACGACATCCGCCGCCATCTCAACGCCGAATTCGAATTCAGCCTGCCGCGTTTCGACATATTGGCGCAGCTCGACCGCGCCGATGAGGGGCTGGTATTGGGCGAGGTGTCGAAGCGGCTGATGGTCTCCGCCGGCAACATCACCAGCCTCGTCGAGGGCCTGGTGAAGTCGGGCCACATCACCCGCGCCACATCGAGCGGTGACCGCCGCGCTCAGGTCATCCGCCTCACCGACAAGGGCCGGCGCGAATTCCGCCGCATGGCCCGGGTGCACAGCGACTGGATCGCCGCCTATTTCGAGCGCATGCCGCAGAAGGACATCGACAGGCTGATGGAACTGCTCGCGACCCTCAAGAGCTCGACCCGCCAGAGCATCGTCGCCAGGCAGGACCCATGAACAGAACCCACGCCGTCCTGCCGCCCTTGCGCGACTACAAGGCCCGCAATGTCCTGTTCGAGGTCGAGGACGGCATTGCCCGCATCACCCTCGACCGGCCGGAGAAGAAGAACCCGCTCACTTTCGCGTCCTATGACGAGCTCACCGCCATTTTCCAGGCGGCGCGCAAGGATGAAGCCGTCCATGCTTTCGTGGTCTCAGGCGCCGGCGGCAATTTCTCCTCGGGCGGCGATGTGTTCGAGATCATCGGGCCGCTGACGAAGATGAACGTGCCGCAATTGCTGCGTTTCACCGAAATGACCGGCGATCTCGTCAAGGCGATGCGCGCCTGCCCGCAGCCGATCGTTTCGGCGATCGACGGCATCTGCGCCGGCGCCGGCGCCATCATCGCCATGGCCTCCGACATGCGGCTCGGCACCGAGGCGGCGAAGGTCGCCTTCCTGTTCAACCGCGTCGGGCTCGCCGGCTGCGACATGGGAGCCTGCGCCATGCTGCCGCGCCTCATTGGCCAGGGCCGTGCGTCCGAGCTGCTTTATACCGGGCGCTCCCTGGGCGGTGCGGAGGCCGAGCGCTGGGGCTTCTTCAACCGCCTCGTCGAGCCGGCGAACCTTCTCGATGAGGCGCTGAAGCTCGCGCGCCAGATCGTCCGGGGCCCGACCTTCGCCAATGGTATGACCAAGCGGATGCTGCAGGCCGAATGGGCCATGAGCGTCGATGATGCGGTGGAGGCCGAGGCGATCGCCCAGGCGCTGTGCATGAAGACCGAGGATTTCAGGCGCGCCTATGAGGCTTTCGCGGCGAAGCAGAAGCCCGTTTTCAAGGGCAACTGAGTTATGATGGACACAGACAACCCCACAACCCTCACCCTGAGGTGCCCGGCACAGCCGGGCCTCGAAGGGTGGCAAGCGGCAAGACCTCTGTACCTGGATCATGCTTCGAGGCTCGCTTCGCTCGCACCTCAGCATGAGGATATTGCGTGATGACCGACAAGAGCTTCCTTGCCTGGCCGTTCTTTGATGGCAGACATCGCGCGCTCGAGAGCGACGTCGCCGATTTCGCGCGGACCGTCGTGCCGGGCCTCGTCGATCATCATGATCCCGACAATAGCTGTCGAAAACTGGTCAGGGCGCTGGGCGAGCGCGGATTGTTGCGTCATTCCGTGACCGCGCCCTATGGCGGCATCGCGGAAAAATTCGATGTGCGCTCGCTCTGCCTCATCCGCGAGACCCTGAGCCATGCCGACGGGCTCGCCGATTTCGCCTTCGCCATGCAGGGCCTCGGCACCGGCCCCGTCACCTTGTTCGGAACCGAGGAGCAGAAGCGCAAATGGCTTCCGCCGATTGCCGAGGGCAAGGCGATCTCGGCCTTTGCCTTGTCCGAGCCCGAAGCCGGATCCGACGTGGCGGCGCTCGCCTGCGCCGCCCGGCCCGACGGCAACGCGCATGTCGTCCTCGACGGCGAGAAGACCTGGATTTCCAATGGCGGCATCGCCGACCGTTATGTCGTCTTTGCCCGCACCGGCGAGGCGCCGGGCGCGCGCGGCCTCAGCGCCTTCATGGTCGAAGCCGGGACGCCCGGCCTCGCCATTGCCGAGCGGCTCGAGACCATAGCACCCCATCCCTTGGCCAGGCTCTCCTTCGCCAATTGCCGCGTGCCGGTCGAGAATCGCATCGGCAGGGGCGGCGAAGGCTTCAAGATCGCCATGGCGACGCTCGACATCTTCCGCTCGACGGTGGGCGCCGCCGCCCTGGGCTTCGCGCGCCGCGCCCTCGATGAGGCGCTGGTGCATGTCTCGACCAGGCGCATGATGGGCGGCGTCCTCGCCGATCTGCAGATGGTTCAGGGCCAGCTTGCCGACATGGCGCTCGATGTCGACGCGTCGGCCCTGATGGTCTATCGCGCCGCCTGGACCAAGGACCAGGGAGCCGAGCGCATCACGCGCGAGGCGGCGATGGCCAAATATACCGCGACCGAGGCGGCGCAGCGTGTCATCGATACGGCGGTGCAGCTCTTCGGCGGGCTCGGCGTCAGGAGCGGCACGAAGCCGGAGCAGCTCTATCGCGAGATCCGCGCCTTGCGCATCTATGAAGGGGCGAGTGCGGTGCAGAAGGTCATCATCGCGCGCTCGCTCCTTCCTCCCGCGGTCAAGGCATGATCCGACCATGACGACGTCGCCGGTAACGCTCACGCGGGATGACGGCATGGCCATCATCACCATCGACAACCCGCCGGTGAACGCCGCCTCGCAGGCGGTGCGCCAGGGCCTCGTCGATGCGATCAGGGCGATCGAGGCGGACGCTTCGCTTCGCGGTGTCATTCTCGCCTGCGCCGGCAAGACCTTCGTCGCCGGCGCCGATATCCGCGAATTCGGCAAGCCGCCTGCCCCGCCGATGCTGCGCGAGGTCATCGACCGGATCGAGGCGCTCGACCGGCCGGTGGTCGCCGCCCTTCACGGCACGGCGCTGGGCGGCGGCTTCGAGCTGGCGCTCGGCTGCCACTACCGGGTGATGGACGGCAAGGCCTTCGTCGGCCTGCCGGAAGTGACGCTGGGCATCATTCCGGGCGCCGGCGGCACCCAGCGCCTGCCGCGCCTCATCGGCATGGCGGCCTCGATCGATCTGATCACCTCGGGCCGGCGCGCCGATGCGGCCGAATCCCTGAAGCTCGGCATGGCCGATGCGATCGTCGATGGCGATCTCGTGACCAGCGCCCGCAGGTTTCTCGAGACCCGGCTCGGCCGGCCGGTCATGCGCCTGCGCGACCGCAGCCTCGACGCCGTGCCGCCGGATGTCTTCGCCGCGGCGAGAAAGCAGATCGCGGCGCGAGCGCGAGGCCAGGTCAGCCCGCTCAGCGCTCTCGGCCTTCTGGAGGAGACCGCGGGGATGGACTTCGTGCAAGGCATGGCGCGCGAGGCCGACGTCTTCGCCGGGTTGCGCGGCTCCGCCCAGGCGCGGGCGCTGCGCCACATCTTCTTCGCCGAGCGCGAGATCGCCAAGATCCCCGAGGCCGATGCCAGTCCTGGAAGTTTCGCGTCCCTGGGCGTCATTGGCGGCGGGTTGATGGGTGCCGGCATCGGTGCCGCTTCGCTGCTCGCCGGCCTCGATGTTCTGCTGGTCGAGCGTGATCAGGCTTCCGCCGAGACGGCCAGGGGCCGCATCCTCGGCCTTCTCGAGGCCTCGGTCGAACGCGGCAAGCTCACGCAGGCCGGCTATGAGGCGATCTCCGGCGGCCGTTTGCGCGCCACCGCGTCCTATGCCGATCTCGCCGGTGCCGATCTGGTGATCGAGGCCGCCTTCGAGGATCTGGCCGTCAAGCAGGCGATCTTCCGTGAGCTCGACAAGATCACCAGGCCTGACGCCGTGCTCGCCACCAACACGTCCTATCTCGATGTCGGCGCCATCGCCGGGGTCACCTCGCGGCCGCAGCGGGTCATCGGCCTGCATTTCTTCTCCCCCGCCCATATCATGAAGCTCCTGGAAGTGGTGGTACCGCCGCTGGCGGCGCCGGAGGCGGTGGCGACCGGCTTCGCGCTCGGCCGCAGGCTCGGCAAGATCGCGGTCAGGGCCGGCGTCTGCGACGGCTTCATCGGCAACCGCATCCTCTCCGCCTATCGCAAGCAGGCCGAATATCTGATGGAGGATGGCGCCACGCCGGCCGCGGTCGACGCGGCCTTCCGCGATTTCGGCCTGCCGATGGGCGTGTTCGAGATGCAGGACATGGCCGGTCTCGACATCATCTGGGCCAACCGCAAGGCGACGGCGCCGCGGCGCGATCCGAGGGAGCGCTATGTCCGCGTCGTCGATCTCATTTGCGAACGCGGCCATTTCGGCCGCAAGACCGGCCGCGGCTATTACAATCATGCCGGCAAGGCGCCAGTGCCCGACGAGGAGGCGCTCGCCCTCATTGCCGGGGAACGCCGGCGCAAGGGCATCGTGGCGCGCTCCTTCTCGGCCGATGAGATCATGGACCGCATCCTCCTCGCCATGATCAATGAGGGCGCACGCATCCTCGATGAGGGTGTAGCACTCCGCTCGGGCGACATCGATGTGGTGATGGTCAATGGTTATGGCTTCCCGCGCTGGCGCGGCGGCCCGATGTTCATGGCGGATGAGATGGGTGCTGCCGAAATCCTGCGCCGCATCGAGGCGCTGGCGAAGGACGACGCATATTTCTGGAAACCCGCGGCGCTGCTGAAGCGCCTGGCCGAAACGGGCGGCGGGTTTGATTCTTTTTCGTCATCCCGGAGAAAGCCGGGACCCCCTGAATAGATTGAGCCGGGCAGCGCCTTCCGCTCTTCTCCGACTTTCGGCGCGGCGACGGCTACGGAATCACCGCCGTCGCTTCGATCTCGACCAGCGCCTCGGGCTCGACGAGTCGCGTCACCTGCACGGTCGCCATCGCCGGATAGTGTTTGCCGATGATCTCGCGATAGGCTGCCCCCAGTCCCTTCGGATCGGCGAGATACTGCTCGACCGAGGTGACATACCAGGTGAGGCGCACCAGATGTTCGGGCCCGGCGCCCGCCTCCGCGAGGACCGCCATGACATTGACAAGCGTCTGGCGCACCTGCGGCACGAAGCCCTCCGGGAACACGCCCGCCTCGTTCCAGCCGACGAGACCGCCGGTGAAGACCATGCGGCCCTGCGCCATCACGCCATTGGCATAGCCCTTTGGCCTCGGCCACCCCTGGGGCTGCAGGATGCGGTGCAGCGGCACCGGCCCGGCATGTTTCTTGATGTCGTTCATCTCATGCGCTCCCCTTGTTCAGCGCATGACGTTTCGGCCGCGCCTTGGTCTGCAGTTCGATCTGCTTCTGCCTGAGCCGCTCCTGCTCGCGGAACACTTGATTGCGGCCCGGCAGATAGGGCTTCGGCCAGTCCTGGGTCCTGGCGCCGTACCAGGCCTGCGCCTGATGGGCGAAATAGGGATTCCACAGATGCGGCCGCGCCAGCGCCACGAGATCGGCGCGCCTTGTATGCAGGATCGTGTTGACCTGGGCGGCTTCGGTGATCGCCCCTACCGCCATGGTCGCCATTTTCGGCACATTGCGGATCGCTTCGGCGAAGGGCACCTGGTACATGCGGCCATAGACGGGCTTCTGGTCGGGCACCGTCTGACCGGACGAGACGTCGATGAGGTCGCAGCCCGCGGCGCGGAACGTTTCGGCGATGACGAAGAGATCGGCCTCGCCGATGCCGCCTTCCTTCCAGTCCGAGGCCGAAATGCGCACCGACATCGGCCGCTCCTCGGGCCAGGCCTCGCGCATCGCGGCGAAGACCTCGAGCGGATAGCGCAGACGGTTCTCGATCGATCCGCCATAGGCGTCCCGCCGGCGGTTGGTCAGAGGCGAGATGAAGGACGCGAAGAGATAGCCATGCGCGCAATGGAGCTCGAGCATGTCGAAGCCGGCACGCGCGGCGCGCCGCGTCGCCGAGACGAACTCGTCCTTGATCCGCTCCATGCCGGCGCGGTCGAGCTCGGCCGGCAGATCGCTGATCGTCTCGAAATAGGGAATGGGCGAGGCCGAGACCAAGGGCCAGTTGTCCCCTTCCTCCGGCAATGGATGGTCGGCCTCTTCCCAGCCCACCTGCGTCGAGCCCTTGCGGCCGGCATGGCCGAGCTGCATGCAGATGCGGGCGCTCGAATGCGCATGCACGAAATCGACGATGCGCTTCCACTGCGCCTCATGCCCGTCCGTCCACAGGCCCGCGCAGCCGGGCGTGATCCGGGCATCGGGCGAGGGACAGGTCATCTCGGCGAAGATCAGGCCCATGCCGCCCAGGGCATGCGAGCTGTAATGCACGAAATGCCAGTCGGTGAGATTGCCTTCGCTGTCGGCCGAATATTGCGCCATCGGCGACATCACCACCCGGTTCTCGACTTCCATGCCGCGCAGGCGGAATTTCGTGAACATCGGCGTCGGGCGCGATGTGCGGTAGTCGTATCCCGTCTCGCGGTGATAGCGCGCATACCATTCGCTGTCGGCCTTCTCGACGAAACCCGGATCGCGGACCAGGAGATTGTCATAGGTGATCGTCTTGGCCCGGCACATGACCACCATGGCGAACTGCATCGGCTCCATGTCGAAGGAACGCTTCATGTGCTCGAACCAGGCGAGCGACACATCGGCATTGTGCTGGACGATCTGGCACGGCACGCGGCGCGCCGCATCATAGCTGGCGAAGGCCTGCTTCACGCTTTTTCCCGCGTGATCCACCACCGCGCAGGAGAGGGCTATGGCGCATTCCATCGCCAGCTTGGTGCCCGAGCCGATGGAGAAATGCGCCGAGGCCTTGGCATCGCCGAGAAGGACGATGTTCTTGTGGCTCCAGTTCTCGCAGAAGATGCGCGGGAAGCGCCGCCAGTGCGACCGGTTGAGGAGCAGCCCGTGGCCGTCGAGCTCCCCGGCATAGAGCGCTTCGAGCTTGGCGCGCGAATCCTCTTCGTCGGTTTCGGAGAAGCCGTGGCCCTGCCAGCAGGCCTCGTCCATCTCGAAGACCCAGGTCGATTTGCCTTTCTCATATTGATAGGTGTGGGCGCAGATCACGCCATGCGGCGTCTGCTTGAAGAAATAGTTGAACTCGTCCATCGGGCGGGTCGAGCCCATCCAGCAGAAGCGGTTGGCCTTGAGCGACACCGCCGGCTTGAAATGCTCCTTGTAGTGCTCGCGAATGACCGAATTGATGCCGTCCGCCGCCACCACGATATCGGCCGATGAGCACAGCTGCTCGATCTCTTCCGGATCGATGCGGCGGCTGAAGGTGAGGCCCACCCCTTCCTCGCGGCAGCGCTCATGCAGGAGCTTGAGCAGGGTCATGCGCGACAGGCCGCAGAAGCCATTGCCGCCGCAGCGCACCTCATTGTCCTTGTAGTGGATGGCGACATCGTCCCAATAGGCGAACCTGCCGCGGATGCGCTCGTAGGATTTGGGATCATGCGACAGGAACTCGTCGAGCGTGTCGTCCGAGAAGACGACGCCGAAGCCGAACGTGTCGTCGTCGCGGTTCTGCTCGATGACCTCGATGTCCCATTGCGGCTTCGCCTTCTTGGTCAGAAGCGCGAAATAGAGGCCGCCGGGGCCGCCACCGATCACCTTGATCCGCATCGTTCAGTCTCCGGATGGGCTATTTCGCCGGATCCTTCGGCGACCATAATACCGTGCCGCCGTCTTTTTCATACGCCATGCCCTTGGGATAGCTGATCAGCTCGAATTGCAGGCCCCAGGGCGCCATGAAATAGAGGATCGACTGGCCGGCCGCTGGCCCCTGGTCGACCGGCAAGGGGCCCATCATTGTGCGCACATTGTTGGCCTTGAGATAGTCGGCGGCGGCCTTGATGTCATCGACATAGAAGGCGATGTGATAGCCGCCGATATCGCTGTTCTTCGGCGTCGCATCCTTCTGGTCGGGCGATGAATACTGGAACAGCTCGATATTCGAGCCATTACCGCAGCGCACCTGCGAGATCTGCTCGATCTTGGCGCGCGGATTCACATTGAGCAGGTCCTGCATGAAGGTGCCCTTGTCGTCGGAGAAGGGCCCGAAGGTCATCGCATGCTGGCAGCCCAGCACATTGGTGAAGAAATCGAGGGCCTGCTTGATGTCAGGGACGGTGACGCCGGTATGGTCATGGCCCCTGAGGCCGGGCAGCGATCCGGCCGAGGCCGGCGTGAGGAGACCGAAGGCGAGGCAGAGACTGAGCGACAGGGTTGCGGCACGGGATCTCGACATGATGTGTCCTCCGGGACGGGCCGGTGCCGGGCCTTGGTCCTCTGTCTCGCGGGCGGCACCTTGAATTACTATAGAACTAAACTAATTTCCGGACAATGCTATAGGTCTGAAGTAATTGCCGGACGGGCCCTTGCTATGGCGTGCACAGCCATGCGATTTGGGAAATCTCACGATGCGCAAGATGGCATCCGCCCACCGGGACGAGCTGAGATCTAGGCTGCATACTCATAAACGGTAGGCAAATCAGGCGAAAGATGATTCAAG
>CAZICN010000154.1:0-9764 GCA_964537655.1 uncultured Aestuariivirga sp. | reverse complement strand
AAACACCCTCACCCGCCCTGTCGGGCACCCTCTCCCGCAGGCGGGAGAGGGGGAAGCCCGGGAACAGCTCGACCCTCCCAAGAATTTCAATAGACGATGCCACTGCCGAAGCCGGAGGTGTGGTCCTATGAGCTTGCTCAAGGTCGATAACATCACTGTGCGTTATGGCCGGCTCACCGCGCTCCGCCAGGTGTCGCTCGCCGTCGATGAAGGCGAGACCCTGTTCATCACCGGCCCCAATGGCGCCGGCAAGTCGACGCTGCTGAAGGCGATCGCCGGCGTCGTGCCGGTGGCGGAGGGCACGATCATCCTCGACGGCAAGACGATCTCGGGCGGCAGCCCCGAAGATACCGCGCGCCTCGGCTTCTCCATGGTGCCGGAGGGCCGCCATGTCTTCGGCGCCCTCACCATCGAGGAAAACCTGATGCTGGGTGCCGGCATGCGCAAGGATCGGGCGCGCGCCGCCGACGACCTCGCCGCCGTCTATGACGTCTTCCCCATGCTGAGGGAGCGCAGGGACAAGGCGGCGGGCGTGCTCTCGGGCGGCCAGCAGCAGATGCTGGTGATCGGCCGCGCCTTGATGACCGCACCCAGGCTCATCGCCATCGACGAGCCCTCGCTCGGCCTCGCGCCCAAGGTCATCGACCAGGTCTATGAGACGCTGCTCCGCCTGCGCGACAGCCGCGGCCTGACCCTGGTCATCGTCGAGCAGAGCTCGACGCGCGCCATGATGACCGGCGGCCGCATGATCCTGCTGCGCTCGGGCGGGATCGTCCTCGAAGGCGACGCCAGGGGCCTCGCCCGCGGCGACACGCTGAAGAAGGCTTATTTCGGCTATGGGGAGCATTGAAAGATGATTTGGGAAATCTCACCCAAACCTCCCTCCGCCGCGCGAAGCGCGGGGAGGGTGGACGCCCGAAGGGCGGACGGGTGGGGTCGCTCCGCCGCGACATGCCCAATGACTGGCCTGGACCACTCTCGATTTGCTTTGCTTGCGAGGCCTCCCTTGCGTAGACACCCCACCCGTCGCGCGTTCCGCGCGACACCCTCCCCGCCTTCGGCGGCGGAGGGAGGGTTGGCGGATGAGGATGAAAGAGACAGCTGCTCCCATCACGCGCTCTCCGCGAAGGAGGCATGCAACACCTTGTCCTCGGTGAGCTCGTCCGGGCCCAGTTCGGCGACGATGGCGCCGTTGCGGAAAATATAGGCGCGGTCGCAATGGCTGAGTTCGTCGATCTCGGTCGTGTACCAGATGAAGCTGCGCCCGGCCTCGGCCTCGCCGCGGATCATGTCATAGACTTCGAGTTTGGTGCCGACATCGACGCCGCGCATCGGATCGTCCATCAGCACGATATCGGCTTTCGATCCGAGCGCCCGGGCGAACAGCGCTTTCTGCTGGTTGCCGCCCGACAGAGTGAGGATGTTGTTGTTCATGTCGGGCGTGCGGATCCGGATGCGCTCCTTCCAGCCCTGCGCCATCTCCCATTCGCGGTCGGCGGCGATGAGCGGCCCGCGCTTCAGATGCCGGAGCGCGCTTACCGTCGTGTTCTCGGCGATGGACCAGAGATTGAAGATGCCGTCGGACTGCCGGTCGCCGGCGATGAAGGCGGCCTTGCCCGTGACTTTGGTGGCGGCGCCGGAGCGCTTCGCGCCGTCGAAGATCTGGATCAGCATGCGGGTCTGGCCGTGGCCGGCGAGGCCGGCGAGGCCGACGATCTCGCCCTTGTGGACGACGAGATGGCCTGTCTTCGACGCGGTGAGCGGCGTCGCCTCGACGGCGCGCTCGGCCGAGACATGCGCCTTGCGGCTCCTGGCGGCGCGCTCGTCCGTCTTATCCGAAGCCGCCCCCATCGCCGCCACCAGCGAGTTGCGGGTGAACTGCCTTGCCGGCTTGTCGGCTACCACCTTGCCGTCCTTCATGACGGCGATGCGGTCGCAATGGTCGAGGACGTCGGCGAGAAGATGCGAGATCAGGATCGCGCTCATGCCTTGTTTCACTTCGCGGCGCATGAAGGTGAGGAGCTGCTTCGCCGTCACCGCATCGAGCGAGGAGGTCGGCTCATCGAGGATGACGACGCGCAGGGGCTCGTCCGTGACGGTGAAGGCGCGGGCGATCTCGGCCATCTGCCGCTGGCCGATATTGAGGTCGCCCGCCTCGGCGTCGACATCGATGCCGTGGCCGGGAAAGATCTCATCGAGCTTGGCGGCGATGAGCTTCTTCGCCCTCGCCTTCCAGCCGAAGCCCTTGAGCGCGCGATGCGTGATGCGGGCATTCTCGACCAGAGTGAGATTGGGGCAGAGGGAAAGCTCCTGGAACACGCAGCGTATGCCATGCGCCGAGGCGCCGGCGGCGCTGAAGCGGGCGCTCACATCCTCGCCGGCGATCGCGAGGCTTCCGCCGTCAGGCCTGAGGGTGCCGGCCAGCACATGCATGAGCGTCGACTTGCCGGCGCCGTTGTGGCCGACAAGCCCCAGGCACTCGCCGGGCGCAAGGGCGAGATCGACGCCGCCCAGGGCACGGACGGCGCCGAAGCTCTTCGTGATCTGGGTGAGCGCGACGGCGGGATCAGACACGCCGGTCTCCGGGCTTACCCTCGCCCCGCCAGCGGAGCGCAGCGGGGAGAGGGAAGGGGCCCGACGCAACGCATCGGGAAGGGTGAGGGGCATGAATGAGTCATTGTGCGTTTTCTTCTCGCTTTCGATGCTACCCTCACCCGGTCAAGCGCGGTTGCGTGAAGGGCCCCTCACCCTCCCATTGCTTCGCAATGGGGCCCTCCCTCTCTCCTCTTCGAGGGGCGAGGGCAAAGCGCTCGCTCCGGCTGGCGCTATTTTCCGGCGACGACCTTCTCGGCGTCTTCCTTCGAATATTCGACATTGGCGACGCCGCCCTTTTCCGTCGTCTCGAGGCTCTTTTCGAGATCGCCCTGGTTGATCTGCAGGAACGGCACCACCAGGTCCTTCGGCACTTCCTTGCCGTCGAGGATCATCTGCGCCACCCAGAAGGCAAGCGTCGAGACGCCGGGCGCGATCGAGACCGACATGGTCTCATAGCCATTGGCGTCCTTCTGCTCCTTCCACCAGGCGAGCTCGTCCTGGCGGTTGCCCATGATGATGAGCGGCGTCGGGCGGCCGGCGGCCTTGAAGGCCTGCGCGGCGCCATAGCCGTCACCGCCCTGCGTCACCACCGCCTTCACTTCCGGCAGCGACGGCAGGATGCCGGCGACAGCCTTCTGCGCCACTTCCTGCGCCCAGTCGCCATGCACCGAGCCGACGATCTTGAACTGCGAATGCTTGCCGACACCTTCCTCGATGCCCTTGTGGATCTCGTCATCGACGAACACGCCGGCAAGGCCCCTGATCTCGAGCAGGTTGCCGCCGTCCTTCATCTTCTCGGCGAGATAGTCGAGCTGGACCGCGCCCATCTTCTTGAAGTCGACGGCGATCCGCCAGGCGCAGGGCTCGGTCACGATGCCGTCGAAGGAGACGACGGTGATGCCGGCATCACAGGCCTGCTTGACGACGCCATTGAGGGCGTCGGGCGAGGCGGCGTTGATGACGATGGCGTTGTAGCCTTGCAGGATCAGGTTCTGGATCTGGGCCGCCTGCTCCGTCACCTGGTTCTCCGAGGTGGTGAAGGGATCGGCCGCCGCGACGACACCGTCGGCCACCGCCTGCTTCGTCACCTTGTCCCAGCTCTTCAGCATCGATTGCCGCCAGGAATTGCCGGCGTAGTTGTTGGAGAGCGCGATCTTCTTGTCCTTGGTGTCGGCGGAAGCCGGCATCGCCGCGGTGAGGGTGGCGAGGGCGGCGGCAAGCAAAAGGGCAGATTTCTTCATGCTTAGAACTCCTCCCATGGGGGTCTGACTGGATGGATTGGCGATCTTCTTGGCCGCTGGCCGGTCGCCCGAGACACTAACATGTTACCAAAGATGCGCCGCGACGCAACGATCTTCGGTCAGGCTTTCACTCCCTTGCGCTGGCGTGATCTCGTTTCCGGGCTCTGCGGCCGGATCCTGCCGCGGTCGATGGTCTTCTGCGTGCTCTGCAGGAGCCGGCGCACCGCGCCGCGGGCGAGGTCCGGCTTGCGGCCCCGGATAGCGGTCAGGATGGCTTCATGCTGCGGCAGCACCTTCATCCGGTTGCGCAGATGCGCCACGGTCACGGCGAAGAGATTGGCGAGCAACGATTCGATGACGCGCCCGAAGGGGGGGACGAACTCGTTGCCGGAGGCGTTGAGCACCGCCAGGTGGAATTTCACGTCGGCCGCGTTCCAGGCGGCCTCGTCATCGACCGCCGCCGCCATCGCCTGATAGGCGGCATCGATCTCGGCGAGCTGCTGTGCGGTACGGCTGGTCGCGGCGAGGGCCGCCGCCTCGGGCTCGATCATGAAGCGGATCTGCTGGACGTCGCGGGCGAAGTTCTGGAAATCGACCGTCGTGCAGTACCAGCCGATCACATCGCGGTCGAGCAGGTTCCAGGAGACGCGCGGCTCGACCCGCGAGCCGATCTTGGGGCGCGACTGGATCAGGCCCTTGGCCGACAGCATCTTCACCGCCTCGCGCACCGCGGTGCGGCTCACCTTGTAGATCTGGCCGCATTCGGCTTCATTGGGCAGGAGCGCGCCCGGCTTGTAGTCGCCCCTGACGATGCGCTGGCCGAGGTCGTGCGCCACTTTGTTATAGAGACTTTTGCGAAGCGAACCTCTATCCGGCTGCTTCCGTTTCGTCCCCGCCATGATCCCCGTCCTTGCTGTTGCGGCGGCCAGCATAAAGCAGTTCAATCATCAGACAAATGACATTATGCTGTTTCTTCAGGATTTGCCATGACTGAGCCCATCGCGATGATCGCCGTCGACTGGGGCACGACGAACCGTCGCGCCTGGGCGCTCGGCTCCGACGGCAAGGTGCTGGACGAGCGCGGCGACGGGGAAGGCCTGCTGGCCGTCAAGCCCGGCCTTTTCGCCGGGTCCTTCGCCCGATTCGCAGGCCCCTGGCTGCAATCCGACCGCATCCTGCCGGTGCTGATGTGCGGCATGGTCGGCAGCAGGATGGGATGGGCCGAAGTCCCCTATATCGCCGCACCGGTCGATCTCGCGAGCCTGAGCCGCAATCTCCATGCGGTCGACTTCGACGGCAAGGCCAGGATCGCCATCGTGCCGGGCGTCGCCTGCGAGCATCGGGGCGTGCCCGACGTGATGCGCGGCGAGGAATGCCAGGTGCTCGCCGTCCTCGCCGAGCGCAAGCTGGCGGAGGCCTGCCTGCTGCTGCCCGGGACCCATTCCAAATGGGTGCAGGTGAAAGACGGCCAGCTCGCTTCCTTCCGCACCTACATGACGGGCGAGCTCTACAACGCCCTGACATCGTCCGGCACCCTGGCGCAGCTCATGGTGAAAGGCGACGCGGACGAGGACGCATTCCGCCAGGGCGTCGCGCGGACGCGCGAAGAGGGCGTGGGCGCCCTGTCGCATCTTCTCTTCGGCGTGCGCACCCAGGGACTGTTCGACCGTCTGCCGCGCCCTGGTCTTGCCTCCTATCTGTCGGGCCTGCTCATCGGCACGGAAATGCAGGATGCGCTCGCCTGGACCGGAGCGCGCCGCGTGATCGCCGTCGGATCGCCGCGGCTGCTCGACAATTACCGCATCGCCGCGCAATGCTTCGGGCTCGCCTTCGAGGCGCATGACAACAGCGCGCTGCTGCCGCCGGCGCTCTATATGATCGCGCGCGATTCAGGCCTCATGGCATGAGATCGGCCATCGCCTCGCGGGCGATGATGGCGCCCGGATACTGGATGACGCGGCTCGCCAGCGCATGCGCCTTGCGCACGCTTTCGGCAACCGATGCGCCGGAAAGCCGGGCGGCGAGATAGCCGGCATTGAAACTGTCGCCGGCCCCGGTCGTGTCGAGCGGCTTTGCCACTCTCTCGAGCGCGATGGCGCCCTGGCGCGTATGGACGGGACCGCCGCCGGTCTTCACCACGATTTCACCTGCGCCCATCGCGGCGAGCGCGGCGACCCATTCATCGCCCGTCATCCTTGTGGCGAAGATCTGATCGAGATCGTCGGATGAGGGCAGCACATGGGTCGCGGCCGTGATCGCCTGTTTCATCCACGAGGCGGCGTCGGCCTGCGCCGCCCACAGGCGCGGGCGATAATTGGTGTCGAAGGCGGCGATGCGGCCCCGGGCCTTGAGCGCCGCCATGAGATCGACGAGCCGCCCGCGGCCCTGATCGCCGAGGATGGCGAGCGTGATGCCGCTGGCATAGATCGCATCGGCATGGGCGAGCGCATCGGCAAGACCTGCGTCCTCGAACAGCTGGCGGGCCGGCGCTTCGCCGCGCCAGTAGCTGAAGGAGCGTTCGCCCTTGGCATCGGTGTCGATGATGTAGAGGCCGGGGCGGCGGCCGGCGATACGCGCAATGAGGCTGCAGTCGATGCCCTCGGCCGCAAATCCCTGGACCATCCAGTCGCTCAACGGATCATCGCCGAGCCGGGTGACATACTGGATGCGCGCCGTCCCGGGCCTCATGAGGCGGGCGAGATAGGCGGCGGTGTTGAGAGTGTCGCCGCCATAACGCCGGTCATAGGAGAGGGGTCCGGCCGGGGACCGGGCGAGTTCGATCATTGGTTCGCCGATCGAGGCGATGGTCAAGGCTGGGCTCATGGTCAGTTCTTAGAACACTTCTAATCTATTGAACAACCTGGATTTTTTGCCGCGCGCCTGGAAATGCGATTGACAGGACCGGCCGCCATCGAATAACTGACTAAATCACTCGGAATTTTTGGTTCCCACTGGTCTTGAGATGAGCGCGCAATTCTGTCCGGCGAGCTGCCCCTTGAAGCTCCTCGACCGCAAGCCCGAAAGGCTGGTGGTGACGGGCCTGCGCTGCTGCGTCGCCGGTTATACATTCGGCGATATCGATTGTTGGGAAACCGCCTGGCGCAGCTACTGCATGGAGCTCGGCACCAGCGACGCCCGCCGCCTGATGGGCGAGCTGCAATACTGGGTGCGCATGCTCAGGGCCGAGAGCCTGCGCCCGCTCGACGTTTTCCCGCATGGCTGTGGCCATGTCTGCCGCGACGAATGCGTGGCGCTGTCGCTCATCGCCGCCCTGCAGGACAACGATCTCTCGACCGCTATCCTGGCCGCGCGCCATCTGGGCGGCGTCACCGAAGGCGAAGCGCCGCTCGATCTCGCGGTGTCGGGCCAGGGCTATGCCGACGCGCTGCTGTCGGCCGGGCAGAAGCTCGTGAGCGTTCCCGCCTCCGTCGTTCTTTCCATCGCCGCGTCCGGCAGCGGGCCCTGTCCGGCCGAGGTGACACTCCATTGAGCCAACCATGCACACAGTCAGTAGGGGACTTATCATCGTGAAACGGCATCTCCTGGCGCTCTGCGCCGGCACGGCCTTGACGCTGGCCTCGGTCATCTCGATCGCGCGCGGCGAAGATGTGACGGCGGCCGCCGTCCTCAAGCACTATGGCGATGTGGCGGAAGCCATGTATGGCGACGCGCATGCCGCGTCGCTCGATCTCGGCAAGGTCATCGACGCCCTGGTCGCCAATCCGAGCGAGGCGACGCTGGCGGCGGCGCGCGCCGCATGGAAGGAAGCGCGCCCCTGGTATCAGCAGACCGAGGGCTATCGCTTCGGCAACGCCATCGTCGACGACTGGGAGGGCCGGGTGAATGCCTGGCCGCTCGATGAGGGGCTGATCGACTATACCGACAAGAGCTATGGCGAGACCTCGGACGAAAATCCGCTCTACACCGCCAATGTGATCGCCAACAAGTCGATCCGCATCGGCAACGATATGGTGGATGCGACAAAGATCGATGCCGACCTCCTGAAGAAGCTGCAGGAGGCCGGCGGCAGCGAGGCCAATGTGGCGATCGGCTATCACGCCATCGAGTTCCTGCTCTGGGGCCAGGATCTGAACGGCAGCAAGGCCGGCGCCGGCAACCGCCCGTTCACCGACTTCGATCCCGGGAACTGCTCGAACGGCAATTGCGACCGCCGCGTCGCCTATCTCAAGGCGGCGAGCGATCTCCTGCAAGCCGATCTCGCAGAGATGGCCGGCAACTGGAAGGCCGACGGCGCGGCGCGCCAGGAGCTTGCCGGCAAAGGCGAGGACGGCGGGCTTTCCACCATCCTCACCGGCCTCGGCAGCCTGTCCTATGGCGAGCTGGCGGGCGAGCGCATGAAGCTCGGCCTCATCCTGCATGACCCCGAGGAGGAGCACGACTGTTTCTCCGACAACACGCATAATTCGCATTACTACGACGAAGCCGGCATGATCTCGATCTATGGCGGCAAGCTCAGGCGCCGTGACGGATCGACGCTCGAAGGGCCTGGCCTCGCCGCCCTGGCCGAGGCCCGGGCGCCGGAGCCGGCGAAGAAGCTCGCCTCGCTGATGGCCGATGCCGAGAAGAAACTGGCTGCGATCCGCGACCGGGCGGAGAGCGGCGAGGAGTCCTACGATCAGATGATCGGCCAAGGCAATGAAGAGGGCAACGCGCTGGTGCAGTCGGCGATCGATGCGCTGGTGGCGCAGACGCGCGGTCTCGAGGCCGTCGTCGCCGCCCTCGATCTCAAGATCACCGTCGAGGGCTCGGACAGCCTCGACAATCCCTCCGCGGTCCAGTGAGGCGCGCATGCTCAGATACAAGCGACATGTCCAGTCCTTCACCGAGGCCGAGATCGCCGAGAAGCTGAAAGTGGCCGAAACGCTGCGCAGCGAAGGCAAGCGCGTCTATGAGATCGCCCGTGTTCTGGGCGTCACCGACACGACGTATTATAACTGGCTGAAGCGGGCCGAGCAGCCGCTGCGTTCCGGCGATGCGGAATTGCGGCGCCTGCGCCGCGAGAATGCCCAGTTGAAGCGGGCGGTGAAGTCGCTCGCCGGCCTCGCCGGAGCCGCTCAGAGCTAGGACCCATGATCGTCTGCCAGTGCAATGTCATCACCTCGCGCAACATCAAGGAGGCCGTCGGGCGCCTGATGGAGCTGGACGAGTTCCGCGTGGTGACGCCGGGTGAGGTCTTCCGCTGCTGCGGCCAGCGTCCGCAATGCGGCGGCTGCATGCCGCATCTGGTCAAGCATATGGAAGCGGCCGTCCTCGAGATGCGCGGCTCGGCTTGCCAAGCCCACCAATCTGCACCATTCTCCGCCCTGGAGGTTGTTCCGGTCGAACAACTCTCAAGCCCCGAGGAGAAGGCGGATGAAGGGTCACAAGAAGGTCATCGAATATCTGAACAAAGGCTTGAGGAGCGAGCTCACCGCGGTGAGCCAGTACTGGGTTCACTTCCGCCTGCTCGAGGACTGGGGCTTCTCGAAGCTCGCCAAGAAGGAGCGGGAGGAATCGATCGAGGAGATGCATCACGCGGACAAGTTCATCGCCCGCATCATCTTCCTCGAGGGCCATCCCAATCTGCAGACGCTCGATCCGCTGATGATCGGACAGACCATCAAGGAAGTTCTGGAATGCGACCTGAAAGCCGAATACGGCGCCCGTGACCTCTATCGCGAAGCCTATACGGCCTGTCACGAGGTCGGGGATTTCGTTTCCATGGAGCTCTTCAAGGAGCTTCTCGCCGATGAAGAAGGCCATATCGATTTCATCGAAAGCGAGCTCAGCCTGCTCGAGAAGATCGGGCTGGAGAATTACGGCCAGCTGCAGGCCGATGCGAGCGACAAGAAGGAATAGGTCCCAGTCCCGCATCCCCTGCCAATTTTCACCCTCTCCCGCCTGCGGGAGAGGGTGCCCGATAGGGCG
>CAZICN010000153.1:0-9803 GCA_964537655.1 uncultured Aestuariivirga sp. | reverse complement strand
CCCTGCCCAACATCCGCACGGCAATCATCGGGAGCGCTCTGCTGGTCTTTACGCTGTCCTTCGACGAGATTGCGATCACCTTCTTCCTGACCGGCTCGAAGAATACCCTGCCGATGCATATCTGGTCGATGATGAAAGAGGGAGTGACGCCGGAGATCAATGCCGTGGCCACACTGCTGATCGTCGTCTCGTTTGCCGCCGTTATTCTGAACGCCAGGCTGTCTCGTGGATCTCGCGGGGGCGCTGCTCAGTAAGATATCGGTCGGCCCCGCATGGTCACGCGCTATCCGAACACCCGCTTGAATATCGTGTCGACATGCTTGGTGTGATAGGCGAGGTCGAACAGTTCGGCGAGTTCAGCCCTGGAGAGCCTTGCGGCAACCTCCTTGTCGGCCTGGAGGAGGGTGAGAAAATCGCCTTGGCCGCGCCAAACCGGCATGGCGCTGCGCTGCACCGCCGCATAGGCCTCCTCGCGCGCCATGCCTTTTTGCGTCAGCGCCAGCATCACACGTTGCGAGTGGATTAGGCCGCCGAGCCTGTCGAGATTCTTCTTCATGTTCTCGGGGTAAACGACGAGCTTGTCGATGAGGCCGGTGAGCCGGCGCAAGGCGAAATCGAGATGAACGGTGGCGTCCGGGGCGATGCCGCGCTCTACGGATGAATGCGAGATGTCGCGCTCATGCCAGAGCGCCACATTCTCGAGCGCCGGCACGACGGCCGAACGCACCAGACGGGCGAGGCCGGTGAGGTTCTCCGACAGCACCGGATTGCGCTTGTGCGGCATGGCTGAAGAGCCTTTCTGGCCGGGCGCGAAGAATTCTTCCGCTTCCAGCACCTCGGTGCGCTGCAGATGGCGGACTTCCGTCGCCAGACGTTCGACCGAGCTTGCGATGACGGCAAGGACGGAAAAGAACATGGCATGGCGGTCGCGTGGAATGACCTGGGTCGAGACCGGCTCGGGCGTCAGGCCCATCTGCCGGGCGACATGCTCCTCGATGCGGGGATCGATATTGGCAAAGGTGCCGACGGCGCCGGAAATGGCGCAGGTCGCCACCTCCATGCGCGCGAAGGCCAGGCGCTCCTTGGCGCGCATGAACTCGGCATAGGCATAAGCCAGCTTGACGCCGAAGGTCGTGGGCTCGGCATGGATACCATGGCTGCGGCCGATGGTGACGGTGTCCTTGTGTTCATGGGCCCGGCGCTCGAGTGCCGAAAGAAGGTCATCGAGATCGGCGAGCAGAATGTCGGCGGCGCGGCAGAGCTGGACATTGAGACAGGTGTCGAGGACGTCCGAGGAGGTCATGCCCTGGTGAACAAAACGGGCTTCGGGGCCGACGATCTCGGCGAGGTGGGTGAGGAAGGCGATGACGTCGTGCTTGGTCTCGCGCTCGATCGCATCGATCCGGGCGACGTCGAATACGGCGTCCTTGCCCTTGGCCCAGATGATTTCCGCCGCCTTTTGGGGGATGATGCCGAGATCGGCCATGGCGTCCGCCGCGTGGGCCTCGATCTCGAACCAGATGCGAAAGCGGGTCTGGGGCTCCCAGAGGGCGGCCATTTCGGGGCGGGTGTAGCGCGGAATCATGGGGATTTTGCTCTGTTTATCGGTCCGGCGCGGTCTAACAGGTATGGCCGGAGAGGGCAACGCCGCCCGTGCGCACAAAAAATCCGCCGGCTGCCCAAGCTTTTGCCATCGGCCTGCGTCAAACGTTCCGACACATGAGTGCGAGCGACCTCGATCTCGTCCGGCTTGCGCAGGACGGCGACCGCGCCGCGTTCCGGCTGTTGCTGGAGCGGCATTACGGCCTGCTGTACCGGGTCGCGTACCGGTTCCTGGGCAACCGGGCCGAGGCCGAGGACGCCGCCCAGGAGATGGCGATGGCGCTGGCGCAGAAGATCGGGAGCTTTGCCGGCAGGAGCCGGTTCTCGACTTGGATCTACCAGATCGCCCTCAATCACTGCCGCGACCACGTGCGCCGGCGGAAGAGCCTGGGACGGATGGAGGCGGCATTCGTCGAGGTCGAGGCCGGACGCAGCGCCGACTGGGCCGACAGCGACCGGCGGACGCGCTGGCTTTATCAGGCGGTCGATCGGCTGAAGCCCGATCTCAAGGAGACGGCGCTTCTGGTCCTGGCCGAGGATATGAGCCACGCCGAGGCGGGCGAGGTGCTCGGCATCAGGGAAGCGACCGTTTCCTGGCGCATGCATGAAGTGCGCAAGCACCTCACGGCGATGGCGAGGATGGACAATGACTGACGAGTTGGATCACCTCAGGGCGCGGTTCCGCGCCGAAAGCGAGATCGCGCCGCACACCGGAGCGAGGGCCGTCGGCATCGCGGCGGCGCTTGCCCGCTATGACGAGATTTTTTCCAAAGCCTCCCAAGGAAGGGCACGTGACCCGCGTCTCACCGAGCGGGTGAAGGGGCTCATTCTCGGGAGCACAAAAATGCATGGATTGAAACTGAGCCATGGCCTGATGGCGGGGGCGAGCCTTGCCGTCATCGCGCTGGTCGCGGTCAATAGCGGCCTGTTGCGCGAGGCGCAGAACTTGCCGCTCACCTTTGGCCTCGACCAGGATAGTGCGATGACGGCCGCGCCAAAGACGGTCGAGGCCGAGGAGAAATCAGATGAGAGGATTCTCGCGGCAGAACCGGCGAAGAAGGAGGTGGCGGCGCCGCTGCCGAGTGTCGATTTGCAAGTCATGGCCCGGCAGGATGCTGCCGAGTTCGATGCGGGCGCGATCAGCGGCTATCTCCAGAAGGCGCCGGCCACCGGCCTTGCCCTGCCGGCCGATCAGCCGCAGACCTATTACCAGGACCAGGGCCGCGACAAGTTCAGCGCTATCGAGACCAATCCGGTAAGGATCGCCAAGGACGAGCCGGTCTCCACCTTCTCGATCGACGTCGATACGGCCTCCTACAGTTTCGTGCGCGGATCGCTCAACCAGAATGTCCTGCCGCAGAAGGATGCGGTGCGCGTCGAGGAGATGATCAACTATTTCCCCTATGACTATGCCGGGCCTGCCGACAAGGCCGTTCCCTTCAAGGCGAATGTCTCGGTCTTCCCGACGCCCTGGAACCTCGACACGAGGCTCATGCATATCGGCATCAAGGGCTTTTCGCTCAACGGCCAGGAGAAGCCGAGGTCCAATCTCGTCTTCCTGATCGACACATCGGGCTCGATGGATTCTCCCGACAAGTTGCCCCTGCTGCAGAATGCCCTGAAGATGCTGGTCGAGACCCTGGGCCCCGAAGATACGGTCTCCATCGTTACCTATGCCGGCAATGCCGGCACGGTGCTCGAGCCGACCAGGGCGACGGACAAGGCGAAGATCATCGGCTCGCTCGACCGGCTGATGGCCGGTGGATCGACCGCCGGTGCCGAGGGCATCCGCCAAGCCTATCAACTCGCCGAGCAGAGCTTTGACAAGACCGGCATCAACCGCGTGATCCTGGCCACCGATGGCGATTTCAATGTAGGCATCACCGATCCGGAAGAGCTCAAGAGCTTCGTCGAGCGCAAGCGCGATACCGGCGTCACCCTCTCGGTCCTGGGATTCGGGCGCGGCAACTATAATGACGAGATGATGCAGACGCTGGCCCAGAACGGCAACGGCAATGCCGCCTATGTCGATACGATCAACGAAGCGCGCAAGGTGCTGGTCGACGAGGCGAATGCGACGCTGTTCACCATCGCGCAGGATGTCAAGATCCAAGTCGAGTTCAATCCCGATACCGTCTCCGAATACCGGCTCATTGGCTATGAGACGCGCATGCTTAAGCGCGAGGATTTCAACAATGACAAGGTCGATGCCGGCGATATCGGCTCCGGCCATACGGTGACGGCGATCTATGAGATCACGCCCAGGGATTCCAGGGCGAAGCTCAATGACGATCTGCGCTATGGCGCCGCTGATACGCCGGCCAAGTCGGGGGCGGACGAATACGGCTTCGTCAAGATCCGCTACAAGCTCCCCGGCGAGAAGGAGTCGAAACTGATCAGCGAGCCAGTGAAGGTGAGCAGCGCCTCGGCCACTGTCGAGGCGGCGTCGCAGGAAGCGCGCTTCTCGGCCGCGGTCGCCGCCTTCGGGCAGCTGCTGCGCGGCGGGCAGTACACCAAGGCCTATTCCTATGACGACGTGATCGCCCTGGCGCAGGGTGCCAAGGGTGCGGATGCCTTCGGCTATCGGGCCGAGTTCATCAATCTGGTTCGCCTCGCCAGGACGGCGCAGGGACTCGAGCCGCTCAAGCAATAGCTGCCTCCGGCAAGAACCTTCTTGAGCGCTTCGTGTCGCCAAAGACGTGCACTCCCGGGTCGTATCCGGTGCTGGCTTAGGTGGGAAGCGCTCAACAGGGGTGTTTCATTTTCTCCGATCCTGGCTATCTTGCCGAACCAGAATCGGAGACCTTCATGGCTCACTTCATTTGCATGCAATGCGGCGTCCAGTACGCGGCAAGCGATGCGCCGCCTTCGTCATGTCCCATCTGCTCGGACCCGCGCCAGTATGTGCGCTGGGGAGGGCAGAGTTGGACGACGATGGAGGAACTCGGCCGGGGCCACAAGGTGGTGATTAGGGACGAAGACGGTATCTTGAGCATCGGCGTCGAACCGAGCTTCGCCATAGGGCAGCGTGCGCTGCTGGCCGAGACGCCGGACGGCAATGTGCTTTGGGATTGCGTCCCACTCGTTACCAGCGAGGCGGTCAAAGCCTTGGGGGCGCGCGGAAAGGTGAAGGCCATCGCCATCTCGCACCCGCATTTCCATTCGGCGATCGTCGAATGGAGCCGGGCCTTGGGAGAAATCCCGATCTATATCCATGAGGACAACCGGCAGTGGGTCATGCGGCCCGACCCCGCTATCATTTTCTGGCAGGGGGAGGCCAAGGCGGTCCTGCCGGATGTGACATTGGTCCACTGTGGCGGGCACTTCGATGGGAGTTCGGTCTGTCACTGGAAGCGCCGGGGCAGACCCAACGTCGTGCTGGCCGGTGATACTCTGCAGGTCGTGATGGACCGCAAGCATGTGAGCTTCATGTACTCCTATCCCAATATCTGGCCGCTCAATGCCCGTGCCGTCAAACGCATTGCCGGTTCGCTCGCGCCGTTCGACTATGGGCAGATCTACAGTGCCTTCTGGAACATGCGTATCCTCGAAGATGGCAAAGGGGCCGTGGCACGTTCCGTCGAACGCTATCTCCAGGCGATCGCCGACGAGCCGGCCGGATCACGATGAGTTGGATCGAATCGATTCTTGCGAAATACCTTGAGCAAATCCCGCCAAAGTTGAGGACTTTTGGCGACAAGGATTTACTCCAGGATATTGATTTGGCGCGAATCCTTTCGGCGAAGTGATCCCACTTCGCCGGGATGCACGCTAAGGCAGGCTGAAGGGCACGGCGATGAAGCGGCGGTTGACGCCTTCGAAACCCGGCATGTAGACGCCGATCAGCGCGACAAACCGCGGGCCCGCCGATGAATAAGAGCCATAGGCGATGACATCGGCGATGTCATAATCGCGCGGGCAATAGCGCGAGGAGGGGATGGCGGCGTCCTTGTGGACTTCCCTTGATATGTTCTTGGACCTGTCGGCGATGGCGAGCTTGAAGCCCATCTGCTTGCCGTCCTCGGCATAGCAACTTTCCGGCGCCGCGAAGGGGATGAGATCGAGCGACAGCGCGTAGCCGTCGCCCGGCTGCTTCACCTGGCTCATATAAAAGGAATCGAAGCTCAGCCGGCGACGGTCGGGCGAGGTCTCGGTCGGCGGGCTCGAGGCAAGAACCTCGCCGGGCTCGGCGATCTTGAGCTCGGCGATGAGGGCGGCCGCCGCCTTGTGGGCCTTGGCGCGGGCGGCGCTGACCAACGCCCCGTCATCTTCCGATTTTTCGCGGAACGGCGAGCCCTTCACCCAGCTGTTGGCATCGAGATCGACCACGAAGATTTCGGAATAGGGGAAGCCCGAGCCATCCTGGATGCCATACTGCTCGAAGGCGAAATAGCGGCCGTCAGGCGAGAAGCCGATGATGGCACGCTCGGCATTGTCGGCCGCGCGGGCGGGAATTGCGGCAAGAAGGAGGACGACCAGCAGGCCGAAGCAAAGACGCATGACGGACCTTCAGAAAGCGCGGAACGTGATGATCGTATAGGTATCCTTGATGCCTTTGATCTTGTGAAGCTTTTCGTTCACGAAATGGCCGATGTCGGCCTCGGGTTCCAGGTAGAATTTGGCAAGAAGGTCGTAATTGCCTGAAGTTGAATAGATTTCGGAGGCGATTTCGGCATCGGCGATTGCCGTTGCTACTTGGTAAGCTTTGCCCAGCTCACACTTAATCTGGACGAAATAGGCCTTCATTGGCGGCTCCCTTTGATTCCGGAACGATCCTTCCTGCCGAACGTTGCCGTGGTCAAGATGCCTTTTATCGGCAACGGCCGAGAGAGGCCCTATTCGAGACAAGAAAGGAGAACCGACCGTGTTCAGCATCAGAACCTTGGCCATGGCCACGACCGTTTCGGCCGGTGTCGTTTTCGCCATGTCGGCGGCCAGCCAGGCCATGCCCGCATCACCGCTCATGAAGATCGACACCGCCCGGGACGGCAATATCGTCGATGCACGGCACAGGACACGCGGACAGAAATGGGCGCGCTATTGCCGCTATTCCGACGATGAGCGCTGCTACAAGCGGCACCGTCACGCCAAGTACCGCTATCGCTACTATGACGACCGGTATTACGAGCCCTATTACGGTTATGACTATTACCGGCCACGCTATCGCGAGCCTGGTATAGGGTTCCAATTCCGGATTGATTGACGCCAGTGTGGTGGTTCAGAAATTCCCTCCAGTATTGCGGTCAGGATTTGAGGGAATTTCTGAACCAAAACCACACGGGAATCTTGGATTTTCTAGCGTCCTTTCGAATCCGAAGTTCGCTCGGAAGGTGCGGCGATAAGATGCGAACTTCGGATTCGGGACACTAGAGAACTGAAGGGTCTGCATGGCAGCCATGCCGTGCAGGCCCGATAAGGTCTGGACACGGATTATTCGTGTTACGAGATGTTTCTTGCTCGAAAGCGCCTTTGATTGGCCACAAGACGTTCCTATCTATGGAGCCCTCAAACTGAGGTCTTGTCGAGTGAGGAGGACCTTATCGTGACCAAGATCAAGACATTGCTCATCGCTGCCGCCGTTTCGACCGGCGTCGCCTTCGCCATGCCGGTGGCAAGCCAGGCCATGCCCGCGTCCACACCGGTGAAGATGCAGGCCGTCAAGGACGGCAACATCGTCAAGGTGCACAAGAAGAAGTGGCGCAAGAACAAATGGCGTGAAAGCCGCAGGTGGCGCCATAATCGCCGCTGGGCGCGCTATTGCGACCCGTGGGATGGGTGCTACCGCCGCCGTCACGCACGTTTCTACCGCTATTGGGATGAGCCCTATTATGGTTATGGCTACGGCGGCTATCCCTATTATGGCGGCTATTACGGGCCGGGCTTCTACCGGCCCGGTATCGGCCTGTATTTCCGCATCGATTGACGCGGCCGATTTCACGGGCAGACAAGAAAAAACCCGCATGGCGCGCCATGCGGGTTCTTTATTTGGATCGTCGGCTGATTACTTGTTCAGCTCGGCATCTTCGGTGTACTTGCCGTTACTCCACTTGTACCAGACATACTTGGCGTCCTTGATGTCGCCCTTCTCGTTGAGCGAGAGGTCACCGAGGACTGTCTTCAGCGTGTTGCCGGCGCGCAGCCATTCGGCGAGCTTCTTGTTGTCGTCCGCGCTACCCGCGGCCGTGACGGCCTGGGCATAGGCCTGGACCGCCGCATAGGTGTAGAGCGTGTAGCCTTCCGGATTGTAGCCCGCCGCCTTGAACTTCTCGACGACTTCCTTGGCCGTGTCGAATTTCTGCGGATCGGGAGCGAAGGTCATGATCGTGCCTTCGCCGGCCGGGCCGGTGATGGTCCAGAACTCGTCGGTCACGAACGCGTCGCCCGAGATCATGAGCGCCTGCGAGCCCTGTTCACGCAGCTGGCGCAGGATGAGACCGCCTTCCGTGTGATAGCCGCCGACATAGACGATATCGATGGCCGCTTCCTTGAGCTTGGAAACGAGCGCGGTGTAGTCCTTCTCACCGGCCGTATAGGCTTCATTCATCGCTTCCGTGACGCCGGCGGCGTTCAGAGCCTTGCGGGTCTCGTCCGCGAGGCCTTTGCCATAGGCGGTCTTGTCGTCGATGATGGCGATCTTCTTGTCCTTGTAGTTCTTGGCCATGAAGTTGCCGGCAACGAGGCCCTGGGCGTCGTCACGGCCGCAAACGCGCGCCACGTTCCAGCCGCCCTCATCGGTGAACTTCGGGTTCGTCGAGGCCGGCGTGATCTGCAGGATGCCTTCTTCCTCGTAGACCTTGGAAGCGGGGATCGAGGAACTCGAGCAGAAATGCCCGGCGACGAACTTGACGCCCTTGGAGGCCATCTGGTTGGCGACCGCAACGGCCTGCTTCGGGTCGCAGGCGTCGTCGCCCACTTCCAGGACAAGCTTCTCGCCGTTGACGCCGCCCGCCGCATTGATGTCGGCGACGGCCATCTCGGCGCCCCGTTTCATCTGCTCACCGAAGGCCGCATACTGTCCGGTGATCGGGCCGACCGTGGCGATCGTGATGTCGGCCCAGGCCGTCGTGGCGGCGAGGGCCGTCGCGAAGCCTACGGCTATGCCCGATAGTACAAACTTCTTCATCTGGTTCTCCCTTGGGGTAATGACCTTGATCGGTCTTTCGGGGGTTGCACACCCCTTGAGCCTATCTTTGCTCAAAAGGGTGCGATTGGAAAGGGCCATGCTATTTGGCATTTTTCCCTTGGTCCAAACTCATGAAGCTCCCTTGGCCCGCCAGCCGAAGGGGCTCGAACGCTCGTACAGCCAGGGATACTGGCGCACCATCTGGTTCACGCGGGTCAGCCGGTAGCCGAGGCCCGCCCCGGCAATCAGCACCAGCGTGTCGGTTATGAAATAATGCAGGCTCAGCAGGTCGCCGTCGAACAGGGCATAGTGAAAGAAGCGCAAGGCGAGGCCGAGCGGGATCATGTACAAAGCGGCATAGAGCCAGGGGCGCCACTTGGACGCCAGCGCCCGGCCGGCGAGAAACGCCGCGCCGCCGCCGATCACCACCGTCATGATGAGAAAGATCCAGGGGCTGTCCTCGACGAAGAGAGACATCTTTCAGTTCCTTAATGGGCTCCGCCTTCGAGATAGGCGGCGCGGATTTCGGGGCTTGCCAGCAGCTGGCTGCCGGTGCCCGACATGGTGATGCGGCCATTTACCATCAAATCGGCGCGATGGGCGAGCCGGAGGGCGTGGAAGGCATTCTGCTCGACCAGGAATACGGTCAGGCCCTGGCTGGCGTTGAGGTCGCGGATGACCTGGAAGATCTGCTTCACGATGAGCGGAGCGAGGCCCAGCGAAGGTTCATCGAGCAGCAGGAGGCGCGGGCGAGCCATCAGCGCGCGGGCAATAGCCAGCATCTGCTGCTCGCCGCCCGACAGCGTGCCGCCGCGCTGGCTCTGGCGCTTCTCGAGGATGGGGAAGGTCTTGAAGGCGAGGGCGAGGTCCTCATCGAAATGCTTGGGATCGCTGACCGCCGCGCCCATCTGCAGGTTCTCGAGCACCGTCATGCGCGGGAAGATGCGCCGTCCCTCGGGCGACTGGGCGATGCCGCGGCGCACGATCTCATGCGTCGGGCTCTGGGTGATGTCGGACCCGTCGAAACCGATCGATCCGGCGCGGCAGCGCGGCGTCCCGCAAATGGTCATCATCAAGG
>CAZICN010000152.1:8721-9810 GCA_964537655.1 uncultured Aestuariivirga sp. | reverse complement strand
CGGTATCCACTTTTTCGCATCCCGCGCCATCGGCCTATCCATGCTGGACACGGTAGGCGGCCACGACTGAGCCTGCGATGAACGGCGATGTTGTCTGCCGTTCAGCGTTTTTCGTTAATGAAAATAATAAGATACGCCAGATCTAGTCGGCGTAAGAGGGATCCTTGCGGTCGAGCACCTTCTTCATTTCGGCGAAATGCGCGAAGGCCGAGTCGCTGTAGAGATCCCAGTCTCGCGCGGTCTGCTCGGCCACCTTGTCGCTCATGACATTGAGCTTCTGGCCGGACGAATAAGCGAGCATCAGGGTCTGGCAGGCGCGTTCGAGATAATAAAGCTCATCGAATGCCTCGGCGACGCTCGCAGCCGCGATCAGCACGCCGTGATTGCCCATCATCATCGTCTTGTGATTGCCGAGAAGGCCGGCAAGGCGGTTGCCTTCGGCATCTGAATTGGCCATGCCTTCATAGCCCAGGTCATAGGCGACCCGTTTGTAGAAACGCGCGGTGTTCTGGTCGATCGGCTTGATCTCGGGATCGGCGAGGCCGGCGAGGGCGGTCGCATAGGTTGGGTGCGCATGAAGAACGCAGCGCGCCGAGGGAACCAGCGCGTGCATGCGGCCATGGATGCACCAGGCCGTCTCGTCGGGCGCATCGGGACGCTTCATCGCCTCCCTGTCGTCGGCATCCAGCAGCAGAAGATCGGACGCCCTGATGCCGGAAAAATGCTTCCATTTGGGGTTCATCAGGAACTGCTTGCCGTCCGGAGACACGGCGAGGCTGAAGTGATTGGCGACGGCTTCGTGCCAGTTGAAATGTTCGGCCAGGCGGAAGGCTGCGGCGAGATCGACGCGGAGCTGGTTTTCCTCGGATTTTCTGGTCTTGAGTCTGGTCACCGACGTCATGTTGTCCTCCGGACGTGTTCGCTCTGCCTATGCTGTCTTTCGCGATGAAAAATGTAAAGGCCGCTGCCGATGATGAGAGTAGCGCCAAGCCATGTCCAGCCGTCGGGCCATTCGGAGAAGAACAGCCAGCCGAACAGGGCGGCCCAGACCAGCGACGAATAGGAAAAGGGAGCAACGACCGAGGCCGG
>CAZICN010000152.1:0-8621 GCA_964537655.1 uncultured Aestuariivirga sp. | reverse complement strand
CCGATGAGGACGCCGATCCAGCGGCGCGGTCCGACATGTTCCTTGAGCAGCGGCACCGAGAGGACGGTGACCAGGATCGGCGCGAGGAACATGATGGTGGTGGCCGTCGCCAGCGGCACCAGGCGCACGCCGGCATTGAACATGCCCGTGGTGAGCGCAAGCAGCAGGGACCGCGACATTTGCAAGCCCGGCGCGCCGCTTTTCACCACCTGGGGCAGGCTGGAGCCCGCGGCGAGGGCGGCAATGATGGTGGCGAAGAAGAACCGTGCCCAGGTCACCTGCACCAGCGAATAGGTTTGCAGCAGTTCCTTCATCAGCGTGTCGAGAGAGATGAAGCACAAGACGGTGGCCAGCATCCACAGGATGCCCGCCACATGATTGTCGGAATGCCCGACCGTCTCTCCGGCAACGCTCATTGGCTGAGCTATAGGCAACGCGCCGGGCGAAGCCAATTGCCAATCCGGGCGATCATGGATGCGCACCGCGCATGGCGCAGCTCACAAGGCGAAATCCACCCGCGCCTTCCCGGCGGCGGCTTCCAGTTCCTGATAGAGGCCTTCGGGCAAGGGGATGCCATGCGCGTCGCGGTCGATGCGCCGGGCCCATTCGGGGCCGCCCGCCGGCATGGTGCCGGGCTGCGCCCTGAAACCGTCGAGATAGGCCGCGTGGCGTTCGGCGAAGACCGCGCCCGGCACGAAGGTCGAAGGATCGATGGCCATGACGAAATGGCCGACTTTCGTATCGGCGAGCACGATGCCGCTCTGCTCGATCGACAGGCGCATGCCGCTCAGCATGCCGCCGAGGACCTCGGTCAGCCCGGCAAGGGCGGCACCCTTGTAGCCGAAGCCCGAGCCGCCGACCGGTCCCAGGCAGACCGCTTCATGGGGATCGGTCGTGTAGTCGCCATTCGCATCGAGTGCGGCATCGGGCGGCAGATCGAGGCCCTCGGTGCGGTAGCGCATGACCTTGTTCCAGGGGATGGAACTCGTCGCCATGTCGAGGAAATAGGGATCACGGCCGGCCAATGGAGCCGCCAGCGATATCGGGCTCGTGCCATGAATGGGCGTCTTGCCGCCAAAGGGAACGACGAAGGCGCCGGAATTGCAGGTCGCGAAGCCGATGAAGCCGGCATTGGCGGCGGCGAGCGCATAGGCGCCGGCGGCGCCGAAATGGGTCGAGTTGACCACGACGCCCATGCCGATGCCGGTGTCGCGGGCAATGGCGCAGGCTTCATCCATCGCGCGGTATGTGGGCAGGTGGCCGAGGCCGTCATCGGCATCGACGAGAACGGCGCTGCGGCGCGGATGCGAGACCTTGATCTCGGGTCTCGGCTTGCAGATGCCGTCGCGCAGGCAATCGGCATAGAAGGGCAGGAGCCTGATGCCGTGGCTGTCGACGCCAAGCAGCGAGGCATGAAGCATGGCGCCGGTCGTCGCCTCGGCCGAATCCTGATCGGTGCCGGCCGAGGTCAGAACGGCGTAGGACAAAGCGGCCAGCTTCTCGGCGGAGACCCGCCGCACGGTCGCGGTCATGAAGCCGTCTCAGCTGTTGCGCAGGCGATTGAGGAGCGACGGCGTCGGCCAGGAATCGGCCGGCAGCCCGAATTTGATCTGCACGCTCTTCACCGCCGCCCGGCTCATGGCGCCGAGCTTGCCGTCGATCTTGCCGACGTCATAACCCATGCGGGTCAGGATCTTCTGCAGTTCCATGATCTGGTTGTAGTCGAGGGCGTCGGCCGGCCCATTGCCCTTGCCGACGGGCGGCGCGCCGGCGAGGCGGGTAGCGAAATACGCCGCTGTTGTCGAATAGATCAGCGATTCATTCCATTTGAGATAGACCTTGGTGAAATTCGGGTAGGCGAGAAAGGCGGGACCGTTGCGGCCCATGGGCAGGAGCAACGAGGCATTCGTCTTGTCCGCTTTCAGTGCTTTGCCGGAGGCGAGCTTCACGCCCCATTTCGTCCATTGCGAACGCGGGTGCTGAATGGCGATGTCGGCCTCCTCCCAGGGCATGTCGTCGGGGACGTTCACTTCCTGCAGCCAGGGCTGGTTGGCCTGCCAGCCATGGTTGACCAGAAGGCTGCCGGTCGACATCAAGATATCGGGAATGCTGCGCTTGAGATCGACACGGCCGTCACCATCGGCGTCGACACCGCTCTCCAGGAAATCCGCCGGAAGGAACTGGACCTGGCCGATCTCGCCGGCCCAGGCGCCGACCATGTCATCGACGGTCATGTCCCCGCGGTCAAGGATCTGGAGGGCGGCGAAAATCTGCGGGCGGAATTTCTCCGGCCGCCGGCAGTCGAAGGCCAGGGTGGCGAGGGAGCGAATGGTGTGGAAATCTCCCATATAGCCCCCGAAATCGGTCTCGAGTCCCCAGAAGGCGGTGATGACCGAGGGCGGCACACCATAGCGCTGCTCCACCTGCTTGAAGATCGCCGCATGCTGCTTGAGGAGTGAAGCGCCCTTGTTCATGCGGCCGCCGGAAATCAGCCGGGCCTGGAAATCGAGAAAGGTCAATGAGAAGACGCTTTGCGCCCGATCGCGTTTGATGACCGCCGGATCGTAGGTCATGCCGTCCAGAACGGAAATCGCGCGGCGCGAGATGCCCATGCCGGCGGCTTCCTTCTTGACGCCCGACAGCCAGCCCGTGAATTTCGAGGGTTCCTGGCAGTTCGTGGCGGCGGAGGCCGCCGCGGATGAGGCCAGAACGAGCGATGCAGCAAGGCAGAGGGCGGAGAGCTTCACCGTCAGACTCCATGATGAAAGGGAGACACTTACCGGGTCATCTCTGATTCAGCAATGCGGCGTACCGGTGACCAGATGGCAGACATAAGATGCTTTTTTCTGCCGGGCGAGAGGAGCGACGGTGCCGGTTCCGGAATAATTGTGCGAGGTCGGCGTCGGCCATGGCACGAGACAATTCAAAATGACTGCAGCGGGCAGTTTCCTGCCCGCTGCGTCATGATCGTGCGAATCCGAGGCTGTCGGCCTCGGTCGCTACTAGTAATAGGGACGGATGCTCAAAACTCGCCCACGCCGCGAGTCGACCCTGATTATGTAGGTCTCGCCACGACGACGGCCAAAGTAGCTATAGGTACCGCCACTGCAGTCGCGCGCCCGGACACGACGGAAGCCATAGCTCTCGACGATCCGCTCGCCGCGCCGGCAGCTGATCCGGTTCTTCCCGCCGATATTGATGTCGATACTGACGCCGGCCTGGGCCGGAGCCGTCGCGACGGGCATCACCATCAGTCCGAGCGACAGGCCTGCCGCCGCCATCATCATCTTGATCATCGGATACCTTCCTCCATGGGCTGATTTGCCTACCTCGCAAGTATCTTTTCCGATGCCGGGCTGACGCTGTCAATCGGGGGCCTGCGCCTATGTTAACCTGGTGCCGGGTTGCCGAGGACGGCCGCACCGGCTTGACATTGGGCGCCGTGATCCCAACTATGAGTTCATGTCTGAATCATATTGGCTCATTGCCCATTCATATCATGGGACGTTTCCCATCGCGGGAACCTGACCCCCGGCTCGGCTTACTGGCGCCTCCGAGTCGCGGGGCGATGCCGGCTATTTTCCGAAGCTGATCTTATCGGCGCCACTTTCAAACACACTCAGATTCGAAGCAGCGCATTGCCCGCGGGCAAAGCGGCATGGAGATCACCAATGAACGACGTCGAAGCAATTCGCCACAAGCCCGAGATCAGCATTTCGACGAGCGATCATGCCCGTCTGACGATGCTTGCCGAGGCCATCCCCGAGCGCGAGGCCGCGCTCGCCGATGTTCTGTTCGGCGAACTCGAGCGCGCGCATGTCGTGGCCGACGATGTCATCTCGGACGGCGTCGCCCGGATGGGATCGCGCATCAACTTCAGGGACGACAAGGGCGCCGAACGCAGCGTGACCCTGGTATTCCCGAACGAAGCCGACATCGCCGAGGGCAAGCTGTCGATATTGACCCCGGTCGGGACGGCGCTCATCGGCCTTTCGGCCGGCCAGTCGATCCGGTGGACGGCGCGCGATGGCCAGCGTCATGAGCTCACCGTTCTCGCGGTGAGCAGGGGCTGACCTGATGCCAGGGCAGGCGCTCTATGCACGGCTCCTCGGTGTCCGCTGGCATGACCTGCCCGGCGCGATCCGCGAGATGCATGACGTGCGGGACGCCGCTGCCGCTCACGGACGGGCCAGCGTCGAGCGCGGCGGCAAGCCACTGGCGCGCCTGGCGGCGCTGCTGTTCGGCTTCCCACCCGCTGCGGCGGACACGCCGGTCCGCGTTCATTTCAGTGTCCGCCACCAAGTCGAGACCTGGACCAGAAGCTTCGGCGAAGCGGTCTTCCGCAGCCGGCAATACGCCGGCGCCGGACGATGGGAAGGTCTGCTCTGCGAGCGCTTCGGTGCCTTGACCTTTGCCGCCGAACTGGTTTTCGACGGCCGTCGTCTGGCGCTCGTGCTGCGCCACTGGAAGGCGTTCGGCGTGCCCTTGCCCATGGCCCTATGCCCGCGCTCGACGGCTCATGAGACGGAAGAAGACGGGCGCTTCCATTTCCATGTCGAGATCGGACATCCGCTCACCGGTCTCATCGTGCGTTATCGCGGCTGGCTCGTGCCGGAGGCCGAAAGTCGGCGATCCGTCTGATCATCGTCTGTCGCGATCGTTTCCACGTGATGACGGCTTTGATGTGCGAGAACAGACTTGCCTTTACTGTAAAACGAAGTTGGGCTACCCCTACGCGATCTTGCTCAAGTGGAGCCCGACGCCCGCTCCGCCAAACCTTGGCACTCCCTTTCCGCTCAACCAGCTGTGACAAGCTGGCAAGAATGATCTGATCCAGCCGTGACCGCAAACAAGCCTGCCCAATTGTACGTCGAACCTTCATGAGGATGAGAGGACCAACGACATGGCGTTCATTCCGGATCTTGCCGCGTTCAAGAAGAGTCTCGCCTCCCTTCCGGTAGCGACTTTTGAGCCTGGACAAACCGTGCTGGCAGCCGGGTCGACGACCGGGCAACTGTTCATTCTCCGCCAGGGCCTGGTCGAGGTCGTCAGAGACGGTTTGCAGATCGCCACGGTATCCGAGCCTGGCTCGGTATTCGGCGAACTTGCCGTCATTCTGAACAAGCCGCACACCGCCGACGTGCGCGCCATAGAGCGGTCGGAATTCCACGTAGCCAATGCGTCCTCGCTGCTCACCGAGAATGTGGCGGCATTGCTTTATGTCTCGGCGATGCTGGCTCAGCGCCTCGACACCGCCAATGAAGTCATCGTTGAAATCAAGCGGGAGCTGGAGACCGGCAAACGTCCCGGGGCAATCAGCAAGGCGCTGGAAAAGCTGGAGAAGCTTTTGAGTCCCGCGGGCGCCAATACGCCGGACTTCTATTACTACTACCCGATGCTTTGAGCACTGGAAGCCGCAGCAGTCGGCTTGGATCGCCAAGGTGGCGGAGGGGGAGGGATTCGAACCCCCGGAGGGCGTGAACCCTCAACGGTTTTCAAGACCGCCGCGATCGACCACTCTGCCACCCCTCCGTCGCCGCCTTCACATAGCATTGCTGCTTGCGGGCGCAAGAGCCTGGGCTTGCCCTCGGCCCTGCCGCAAACTCGACATGATATTGCCACGCAACCGGCTAAACTCGCGGTCATGGACTTGTGACAAATCAAGGGGATCGGCATAGTCTCCCCAATCGGCGAACCAGATGCGGAGAGCAAAGATGAAAGCAATCACCCTTGCCGGCCTCGCGGCCTTTGGCCTGTTGGCCGCCACGAATGTCGCTCTTGCGGGTGATCCATCGGGCACCTGGCGGTTGAGCTCGGGCAAAGTGACGGTAAAGGTCCGTCAGTGCGGCGGCGAGCTGTGTGCCAATATCGTCGGTCTCAAGGAACCGACCTACAAGGACGGCAAGGCCAAGATCGACCGCCACAACCAGAATCCCGCCTTGCGCAGCCGCCCGCTTATGGGCCTGAGCGTGCTGAGCGGCATGAAGCCCAACGGCGAGAATTCCTGGAAGGGCTCGATCTACAATGCCGACGACGGCAAGACCTACAGCGCCACGATGAGCCTCGATGGCAATGTGATGAAGCTCAAGGGCTGCGTCGCCGGCATCTTCTGCAAGGTGCAGACCTTCAACAAGGTGAACTGAGCGGGCATTCCCATCGCCTGAAGTCAGAGTGCTGACACATTTCGTGCCCAGACTTCGGCTTCGAACGATGAGGAGACCGGGAGTTACATGATGCGCAAGTTCGGTCTTGCCCTCGCGGGCATAAGCATCGCCGTGATGACGTCCCTGAGCGCCGCCGCCCAGACGCTGGACACGCTGCCGTTCAACAAGAAGCTGGCGCTCGCCAAGGCCGGCGATGAGGAGGCGCAGGTCGCGGTCGCCGATGCCTATGAGAGCGGCAAGGGCGCCAAGCTCAACAAGGCCGAAGCCTCCAAATGGTATGGACGGGCGGCGGACCAGGGCAACGCCGACGCACAGTTCAAGCTCGCCACGCTCTTTCATGAAGGCGCTCCCGGCCTGAAGAAAAATGCCGATCGCGCCTTCAAGCTCTATTTGGCCGCCGCCCAGCAGGGGCATGCCGAGGCGCAGAACTGGGTCGGCTATTGCTATCAGCATGGTCTCGGCGTCGCGCAGGACGACAAGAAGGCGGTCGAATGGTACCAGAAGGCCGCCGACGCCAAGCTCGCCATGGCCGAGAACAATCTCGGTCTCATGTATCTGTCCGGCAAGGGCGTCGAGCAGAGCTACAGCAAGGCGTTCGAGCTTTTCGAGCGTTCGTCCAACCAGGGCTATGACTGGGGCATGAACAATCTCGGCGGACTCTATGAGAAGGGCTGGGGCATCGAGCCCGACATGGCCAAGGCGCTGTTCCTCTACCGTCAGGCGGCCGCCAAGGGAAATGAAGCCGCCGCCAAGAGCGAGAAGCGCATCGCGCCACTGGTCATCCAGTCGGAGGCCAATCCGGCCGTCGAGCCCGCTGGGGCCGCACCCGACAAGCCTGTCACCACGCCGCCGCCCGCGACCACCACCGACAGCAGCGGCAAGCCGCCGCCGCTCAGCGCCGCCAATCCGCTCGAGGGCAAGCAGGTGCCGCCACCCGTCCCGGAAAAGTCGGTAAAGTCTGACTCGTCGGGCGAATAAGCGCACTTCAACAACCCGTTAACCACGTCTGTGAACGCCGCCTTTACGGGCGTGCCGCCAAAACTCTTCCCCGCGCGAACGCGCAACCGGGCCGGGGGGCCCGTATTGGGGAATAGTTCATGCGTCAGCTGCTGAAGTACTCAGCTGTTTTCATCGCACTCGGCCTGGTCGTGGCGGGATGCTCTTCGAGCAAGAAGGATCCCTTCGCCGGCGTCGGCAGCCCGTATTATTCCAAGGCGGGACCATTGCCCAAGGGGGGCGGGCGCTATCATGTCGGCAACCCCTATGAAGTCGCCGGCAACTGGTTCACCCCCAAGGAACAGCCGAATTACGACAAGACCGGCATAGCGTCCTGGTATGGTCCGCAGTTCCACCGTCGCATGACGTCGAATGGCGAGTGGTTCGACATGAACGAGCTCACCGCCGCGCATGCGACCTTGCCGCTGCCGAGCTATGCCAAGGTGACCAATATCGAGAACGGTCGCAGCGTGGTGGTGCGAATCAACGACCGCGGACCATTCGTCGGAACCCGAATCATCGACATGTCGCGCCGCTCGGCGGAAGTGCTCGGCTTCAAGCCCAAGGGGATGGCGAAAGTGCGCGTCCAGTATATCGGAGCGGCACCGCTCAACGACCAGGGTCAGCATCTCGCTGCGATGAACCGCGAACTGCGCAACGGCACGCCGGTCGACCAGATGCTGGCGGCGGCGGATGGCAATGCCATGGGCGCCGGCACGCAGATCGCCCGGTATGAACCGCGCCTCGATGGCTCGTTGCCGGAACCCACCATCGCATCCGCCACATCCGACTACCAGTCGCCGGAATATTTCGTCCAGGTGGGCTCGTTCGCCGACCCCTACAATGCCGAACGGGCACGCGAGGAGCTTGCCAATTCGGGGCCGGTCCAGGTGCAGGAGCTGATGGGATCGGCTGGCGCGCTCTATCGCGTGCGCATCGGGCCGCTGCGCAACGAGGACCAGGCGCAAGTGGCGCTTCAGCAAGCCGTCGATCTCGGGCATCCCGACGCCCGCCTCATCATGGCGAATGCGGCGCTTTAGGCCACACCCAAAATTGAACTTCCGTAATGGTTGATTTCAGCGGGGGAGGCTTCTAGCTTCGCCCCTCATGGTCATCCATCGTTTCATTGCCCTCATTTGCGCCGGCATTCTCTTCATCGCGGGGGCCGCCGCACAGACGGCTCCGTTGCCGCCGGCGCTCGAGACCAGCATACCCAATGTCATCCTGATGGATGCGCGCACCGGCATCGTCTTCTACGAAAAGAACGCCGACCAGCAGATTCCCCCGTCCAGCATGACCAAGCTGATGACGGCGATCCTGATCTTCGACGCGCTGAAGGAAGGCAAGCTCACCATGGATCAGGAGTTCCTGGTCAGCGAGGACGCCTGGCGGCGCGGCGGGGCGCCATCCGGCGGCTCGACGATGTATGCGTCGCTGAATTCGAAGGTGAAGCTCTCCGAC
>CAZICN010000151.1:0-9944 GCA_964537655.1 uncultured Aestuariivirga sp. | reverse complement strand
GATTTCGGTGCCGGTCGGTGCGCCGGCGCTGGGCCGCATCCTGAACGTGCTCGGTGAGCCCGTCGATGACGGCGCGCCGATTCCGAAGGACGCGCTGCGGTGGCCGATTCACCGCAAGCGCCCCGACTTCGTGAACCTCGAGCCGAAGACGGAAGTCTTCGAAACGGGCATCAAGGTCGTCGACCTCGTCGCGCCGTTTGTGAAGGGTGGCAAGATCGGGTTGTTCGGCGGCGCCGGTGTCGGCAAGACGGTCATCATTCAGGAGCTCATCAACAACGTCGCGAAGGGCCACGGCGGAAAGTCCGTGTTCTGCGGCGTGGGCGAGCGCACGCGTGAAGGCAACGACCTGTATCTGGAATTCCAGGAAGCGGGCATTCTCGACAAGGTCGCGCTGATTTACGGGCAGATGAACGAGCCGCCGGGGGCGCGGTTGCGCGTGGCGCTGTCGGGCCTCACGGTCGCGGAGTACTTCCGTGACATGGAGAATGCCGACGTGCTCGTGTTCGTCGACAACATCTTCCGCTTCACGCAGGCCGGTTCGGAAGTGTCGGCGCTCCTGGGTCGCATGCCCAGCGCCGTCGGATACCAGCCGACGCTCGCGTCGGAGATGGGTGACTTGCAGGAGCGCATCACGTCGACGCGCAACGGCTCGATCACCTCGGTGCAGGCCATCTACGTGCCGGCCGACGACCTGACCGACCCGGCGCCAGCCACGTCCTTCGCCCACTTGGACGCGACGACCGTGCTGTCGCGCGCCATCGCCGAAAAGGGCATCTATCCGGCGGTCGACCCGCTCGACTCGACGTCGCGCATGCTCGACCCGCGCGTCATCGGCGAGGAGCACTATCAGACGGCGCGCCGCGTGCAGGTCATCCTCCAGCGCTACAAGGCGCTGCAGGACATCATCGCCATTCTCGGCATGGACGAACTCTCGGAAGAGGACAAGCTCACGGTCGCGCGCGCCCGCAAGATCGAGCGCTTCCTGTCGCAGCCCTTCGACGTCGCCGCCGTGTTCACCGGCTCGCCCGGCGTCCAGGTCAAGCTCGAAGACACGATCAAGGGCTTCCAGGGCCTGTGCGAAGGCAAATACGACTATCTGCCCGAGCCCGCCTTCTACATGGTCGGCACGATCGAAGAGGCGGTCGAAAAGGGCAAGCGCCTGGCTGAGGCGGCCTGACCGTCATGGCGCTCCATTTCGAACTGGTCTCGCCGGAACGGCTGCTCTTCTCGGGCGATGTCGCGGAAGTCGATATTCCGGGCGCCGAGGGCGACATGGGCATCCTCCCCGGTCATGCGCCGGTGCTGTCGACCTTGCGTCCGGGCGTCGTCACGGTGACCAAGGAAGGTGGCGCCAAGGAGCGCATCTTCGTGCGCGGCGGCTTTGCCGAGGTCAATCCGCAAGGGCTCACGGTCCTCGCCGAAGTGGCGGTACCGATCGCCGAGCTCAATGCCGAGCGGCTGGCGCAGGAAGTCAAGGATGCGCAGGAAGATGTTTCGGACGCGCAGGATGACGAGACGCGCCGCCGCGCCCAGGAGAATCTCGACCATCTCCAGGCGCTGCAAAGCGCGCTGTAGTGAGAAATCACGGCATGGAATGATGAAAGGCCCGCCGCGTGCGGGCCTTTGTTTTTGGGGGGAGTGCCATGGAAAATGTCCAGCCGCGCGGCAAGCTGTCGATATGGCTGATCGGATTGATCCTGGGGCCGTTCTTTCTCATGCTTTGGCTGGGCCGGGGCCGGCTCGCATTTCTTTATCTGCTCGTCCAATTCGTCTTTTTCGGTCTTCTTTTCACGGTCGTCGGAGCCGGCATGATCGCGCCCCCGGCGATGGTCGATTTCGGAATCATGGCATTTCTTCTCAGCCTCCCCTTTTATGTCGTTGGCCTCATTCACGGGCTGAAGATTCGGGAGATATCGCCGCGGCGGCCGTGGTTCTCGCGCTGGTACGCCGTGATCATTCTCCCGCTTGCCGCAATCTGGCTTTCTCCCTTTGCGATACGTGAGTTCTTCTATCAGCCGTTCAACATGCCGTCGGGCAGCATGATTCCGAGCTTGATGGTTGGCGATTACTTTTTTGTATCCAAAGCAGCCTATGGCTATAGCCGCTTCTCCTTCCCTCTAGGTCTTGCCAATTTCTCCGGGCGGATCTGGAGCGCCGAACCGCAACGCGGCGACATCGTGGTGTTCAAGCTGCCGCGTGACAATGAGACCGACTATGTCAAACGTCTCATTGGCTTGCCGGGGGATCGCATCCAGCTGCGCGAGGGTGTCGTCTATCTCAATGGCGAGGCACTCAAGCTTACACCGGTTCAGGGCATTCCCTGTTGGGAAGGAGAGAGGTGCAATTTCTTTCGTGAAACCCTGCCGGGCGGTCGCTCCCATGTCATCAATGACATCGCGCCAAACGGATCTGCCGACAATACCGATGAATTCATCGTGCCGCCTGGGCATTATTTCATGATGGGCGACAATCGCGACAATTCGCTCGACAGCCGCTATGGGTCGAACGGCGTAGGTTATGTTCCATACGAGAATCTGTTGGGGCGCGTCAGTCTCATCTTCTGGAACTCGTTGGGAATCAGGATCGATGACCGGCTGCAAGGCTATCCGGAGTGACGCATTCCGTCACAACGCTGCGGTGAGTCTCTTGATATCCATCCTCTTCGTGTCGGCCGACACGGAAATCTCGAAATGATCGGCCTGGGTGACATCGAGCACACAGGTCGGACGGAACGAAACGACATTGATGCCGCCTCTCAGCCTGACGCTGTCATAGAGGATGCCGGCGTCGTTTGAGGCGCGGACATCTTCCCCGAAAGCCTGCGAAGCGGCGTAGCTCGACGGCGAATAAAGATCGGGCAGTGCCGATTGAAGCCCTCTGATATCGACATGATCGCCCGTCAGGCGCGCCGAATAGGCCCGATAGGTTCTCGACAGTCCTGCGATGCGCCGCGCGGCGGCCTCGCGGCGCAAATGATGACCGACCTCGGCAATCGATGCGGTGACGGTGGCGCAAGCATACCAGGCGCCGAGGTCGGGGCCGTTGAAGCGCATGCCGGTGGGGGCGGCATGAAGAAAGGCCGCCATGACGATACTGGCATTGGCGCGGCCATAGACCCATTCGCTGCGGGGCAGGCGATCGATGCGCCCGGCGACGAGGCGATCATTGGTCCAGTCGGAAAGCTCCATCACCGCGGCCAAGTCAGCGGCGGTCGCCACCGTGTCGAACAATCCGATGGGCGGAAATCGCGAGGGTATCAGGCGATAGGCCGGCTGTGGCGCCGGCGACAGCTCAGAGGTCACGTGAAGCGGATATCCGATTCATCATAGGGGGTGAAGCCCATGTCGATCCGGTTCGGTTCCATATACCGGCCGCCGCGCGCCGCATCGAGGAAGCGGCGCACCAGCAGAAGCCCGTCCTGCGACCCGCTGGTCATGAGCGCCAGCGGCGGCTTGCCGCCAAAGACGATGCCATCATGCGGGCCGCGCAGCCAGGCGACCGCCTCGGCTTCCGCAGGATAGAGAATGCCCAAAGCCTGATGGATGCCGAGAACGGCCGAAAGGCGCATGAGCACATCGACATCGAGGGTGAGGTCGCGATGCTCGCGCGCCGTCTTGGCCCAGTGGTGATAGGTGGAGCGGGAGGGGTAGCCGAGAACGAGCCGGCGGTCTTCCTCATTCAAACCCCAGAGATCGGCGATGGTCAGGAAAGTGCGCAGAGCCGCGGCGCTGAGACGCCGGCGCGATGCCGGCGCAAAGCGCGAATGATCGAAGCGCTGCGGCGCTTCGCCAAACCCTGCAGGAGACTTGGACAGAGCTTTTCCCATTTCTCACCTTTGTCCGGATTTAGATATAGTCCAAATCCGGACAAAAGGCAAGACGACAGGTCAGAACCTCTAAAGCCTTGAATCGCTATGGCTCTTGACGGGATCGTCGAAAGCCTGATCAGCGCGACTGGCCGCCACCCTGTCGCTGCTGCTGCTTCGGCCGCCACTTGCCGCGGTTGCCGCCTTGCGGCTTCTGGCCGGGCTTCTTGCGCCAGGAGGGCTGGTTCTGCTTGGGGTGATGATGGCCCTGAGGCCCGCCCTGACGCTCGTTCGCATCCGGCGCCTGAAGGCTCATCGCATGCTCGGCAACGGGAATCTTCTGGCGAATGGTGCGCTCGATGTCGCGCAGCAGCGGACGTTCTTCCGGATCACAGAAGGCCACCGCCTCGCCGGATGCGCCGGCGCGCGCGGTGCGGCCGATGCGATGGACATAGGAATCGGGCACGAAGGGCAGATCGTAGTTCACCACATGCGACACGCCGTCGATGTCGATGCCACGTGCGGCGATATCGGTCGCGACCAGCACGCGCAGTTTGCTGCTCTTGAAGCCGGCAAGGGCGCGCTCGCGCTGGCCCTGCGACTTGTTGCCGTGGATCGCCGCCGCCTCGATGCGCTTCTGGATCAGACCCTTCACCACCTTGTCGGCGCCGTGCTTGGTGCGGGTGAAGACCAGGGTGCGCGGCATGGCGTTCTGCTCGAGCAGATTGATCAGCAGGTTGAGCTTGTTGCGGGTCTCGACATGGATGATGCTCTGATTGACACGCTCGGCGGTCGTGGCGACCGGCGTGATCTCGACGCGAACCGGATCACGCAGAAGTGCCGCGGCAAGGCCGGCGATCTCCTTCGGCATGGTGGCCGAGAAGAACAGGTTCTGGCGCTTGGCCGGCAGCAGGCCGGTGATCTTGCGAATGGCATGGATGAAGCCCAGATCGAGCATCTGGTCGACCTCGTCGAGAACGAGAATCTCGACTTTCGCAAGGCTCAGCACGCGCCGGTCGATGAGATCGACAAGCCGTCCCGGCGTGGCGATCAGGATGTCGACGCCATTGCCCACGGTGCGGATCTGGTTGTTGATGGATACCCCGCCGAAGACGGTCGTCTGCGACAGACGGAGGAATTTTCCGTAAGTGCGGAAGCTCTCGCCGATCTGCGCGGCGAGTTCGCGCGTCGGCGACAGAATGAGGGCGCGGCAAGTGCCACGCTCGGGACGGCCCTTGAGCTTCGACAGCCGATCGAGGATCGGAAGCGCGAAGGCGGCGGTCTTGCCGGTGCCGGTCTGGGCGATGCCCAAAAGGTCGCTGCCCTTGAGCAGTTCGGGAATGGATGCCGACTGGATCGGTGTCGGGGTCTTGTAGCCTTCGCTGTCCAGCGCCTTGAGGATGGACGCGCTGAGGCCGAGTTCGTTGAATTGAGTCAAAATAATCACTTTCGTTCGGAACGGATGAGCAGCGCCGTCCGTCCGAAACGGGCATACGCCATGCGGCGCAGGCCCTGGGCGGCGCTGAAACCTTCCGCGTGACAGGAATGTTCGGAGATGCTCGCGTGAGCCGGACGGGGCGCTCAAGCGCCACTTCACGCATCCATTGGGGTGCTCGCGAGCAAGCGCTATATGGGCCCGGAGCCCCGGAAAGTCAAAGGCTTAAAGCGGCAGCAATTGCCGCAGGCAGATCGGCATGCCGGTTAACCACTTTTCGGGCGCCGATTTGCGCCAGGGCCCGACCCAAGGCAACGCCGTCATGGGCAAGGCCGGTGAAGCCGATGACATGGCATCCGGCGGCGACCGCCGAGGTGACCCCGGCGGTACTGTCCTCGATCACGAGGCAGGCCCCGGGCGGAACATCGGCGCGCCGCGCCGCCTCGACATAGACATCGGGTGCGGGTTTGCCGCGCGCGACATCCTCGAAGGTGGTGATCCGGCCGCCAAAGAACTGCGACAGGCCGGCGATGCGGAAGGCCGCCTCGACGCGGTGGCGCGGGCTGTTGGAGGCGACGCTCATGGGCAGCGCCATCGCCTGCAGCGTGTCGCGAATGCCCGGCGCGGCCTTCAGCTTGCGCTCATAAAGGGCGAGCAGGCGGCGATTCTTGTCTTCGGTCACGCCTCTCGGCAGCTTGATGCGATAGTCGGTTTCGATCCTGTCGATGAAGGCCTCGAAGGTGAGGCCGATGAACTGACGGCCGACGTCTTCGATGCTCATGGCGATGCCGTTCTCGGCCAGGATGTCGCGGTCGACTTCCATCGATAGAGGCTCGCTGTCGACCAGGACCCCGTCGCAATCGAAAATGACATGCTTGAACATCAGATGGCCGGACTCGCTGTCGGGGAGAACAGGTGGGCCCGAAAAGTCTGCAAACGGCTCAACTCATCAGGCTCCGAGATGGCGGAAGTCGGCGATCACCTTCTCATAGACCTCGCGTTTGAACGGCACAATGAGGCCGAGCACCTCGTCCATCCCGGCCCAGCGCCACTGGTCGAATTCCTGCTTGTGCCCGGGTGGTTTCAGGTTCACTTCGCTGTCGGGCCCGGTGAAGCGCAGGGCGAACCATTTCTGCGTCTGGCCGCGATATTTGCCGCCCCAGGACTTGCCGATCAAATGATCGGGAAGATCGTATTTGTACCAGTCGGGCGCCTCGGCGATCACCTTCGCCGAGGTGACGGCGGTCTCTTCCTGAAGCTCGCGCAGCGCCGCCTGCTCAGGAGCCTCGCACTTGTCGATGCCGCCTTGCGGCATCTGCCACCATTGGCCCCCGCCTTCGTCATTGGGCTTGTCGGCGCGGCGGCCGACCCAGACGAGGCCCTCGGCATTGATCAGCATGACGCCCACGCACGGGCGATAGACGAGTTCCGGCTTCTTCTTGACCACTAACCTGCTCTTCCACGATAGGCCGCACTGACGGGAACGAGCAATATGCCCTTTTCGGCAAGCGAGCGCGACCACTCGTCGACGGCATCGATGGTGATCCCGAGTCCGGTTCCGGTGCCGATGGCGAGGCCGTTCGCCCTGGCCTCGCTCTCCAGTTCGGCCAGCGCCTGCGCGATGCCCTGCTCCGTCGGATCGGCGTCGATCACCCGGGCGCCGTTCCTCACCGGCAGGCCGACGACCTGGCCGACCTCGCCCGACATGCTCAGATTCGCCGCGCCGTCATCGAGGAAGACGAGGCCGCGCTTCTTCATTTCGGCGAGGACGGGGCGGAGCGCCCGGGTGTCGCCGAGGAATTTCGCGCCCATATAGTTGGTGATGCCGGTATAGCCGGCGAAGCGGCCCATATGCCAGGCGAGCGCGTCGAGATTGGCATTGACGTCGGCCGAGGTCATCAGCGTCTTGGGGCCTGGATTGGCGGCCGGATAGCCAAAAGGCTCGAGCGGCAATTGCAGCATGACCTCATGGCCCTGGGCGCGGGCCCGGTTCACTTGCGCCTGCAGATCCTCGCCATAGGGAGCGAAGGCGAATGTCACTTCGCCGGGAAGCTCGCCGGTGGCCTTTTTGGTCAGTTCGGTGTTGAGGCCCATGCCGCCCAAAAGGATCGCAACTTTCGGCATATTGGAATGGACGATGCCGGCCGACACCGTGCGGGCATAAACATTCTGCGGCTTCTTGTTGCCGGAGCCGATGCGCGGCAGGGCGCCATAGGGGCCAGCCTCGCTGACTTCGGCAAAGGGGGCAGGTTTCAGCGAGCGGCGCGGCGACACGATGATCGCCGCTTCCGTCTCCACGGTTTCCTGGGGCGTCGATTCGAGAATCTCGACCTTTTGCCGGTCGCTGTCATCGGGCTTTTCCGCGGGCTCCGTCTCGGCTTCAGGCTCGGGCGCCGGCGTCGTCGAGGCGGTCATGATCTCGACCGGCGGGATCTTGACCATCACTACTGGTTCGCCGGCATAAGGGTAGGGGGTGCGGATCAGCCACAAGGCGCCAAGGCTCAAGAGCAGGGCGGTTGCAAGGGAAGCCGCCAGCAAGGCGGATGGCCGCTTGGCCCAGAGCTTCTCGAAAGCCCCGCGCCGGCGCAAAGGTTGCCTGAGTTCATTTCGCCGCATACCGAATCGTCTCCCGCGCGCATGCTGCGCGAGGAAGGGTTAATGTCCCGTTTACTATTTGAATTACAACGGGAATCAGACGCTTGGCGAAAGCCTTGCCCAGCGTCACGATACCTCAGCGGTTGTGGCCGAATTCCGTCTGCTTCTTCCGGCGCGGAACCGTCTTGTAGCCTCTGCCGGCCATGCAGTCCTTGATGTATCTGTCACGGGCGAGCGCCATGCCGACAAGTCCCCCCGCGAGCGTGGTGATGACCACCTCTTTCGAGCCCATGGCCTCGCTGGCGCATTCAGCCTTGGCGATCTCAGCATCGGTTTTCTTGCTGCCCGCGTAAGCGGGCGTGGCAGAAACGAGGGTGAAGACGATCGCGCAGCCCAATGCGGGTCCGTTGAGGCCAAATCCGGGAACTGGACGCTTGACGATTGCCCGCCCGCCGCCGATCTGGTCGCGGCGGCTAGTCATTTTTGCTGTTGAAATTGTTGATGATCCGCTTCTTCTGCACCTTTTTCACTTTCTTCTGGGAGGGCATTCGTTCGTAGCCACGAGTTTTCATGCAGTCCTTGACATAGTTGCTGCGGCCAATGGCCTGGCCGATCAGACCGCCCAGCAAGGTACCTACAATGACCTGGCGCGAACCATTGGATTGCGCTTCGCATTCGTCCTCGGCGATCTGGGCCTTCGACCGCTTGTCGGGCCCGACCTTCTTGTAACCGGCGAGCGCAGGATTGAAAGAGGGCGCAGCCAAAGCCAATACGCAGCCCACAACGACCATAGACCGTGAGATTCTTGCTCGGCGAAAACCTGCTTTGGCCGAGGAAAAGGCTGCTCTGATCGACATTTTTGCCCCCGAAACGATTCCCGAGAGCGCTTCCCGCCAAAGGCCTGCCCCGGACTCGATCCGGGGTTGCTCGACTTTGGCGATAAGGAAGCGCTCCAAGGTATATGTTTACGAGCCTTTTTACCCGTTTTGATCGAACCGGAATGATTCGATCAAAACGGGAAAGGTTCTAAGGGCATCTTCTTAGACGAGTTGCAGCTCTGCGACAACAGTCCTCTGAATGGAAACGCGCGACCGGTTGCCCGATCGCGCGCCTGAAATTCCGCTTGCAGCGAAGATCAGTTGGCGTTGGTTTCGCTGTCCGATCCGCCGGCGGGCTGGTTCGGCTTGCTGGCCTCCTTGGGCTTGGCGTTGCTCGCCACCTTGACGCCATGCAGGACATCGATTGCCGCCTTGAGCTGCAGGTCCTTGGTCTTGTCATCGGGCACATAGGCCGAGGAGCCGCCACCCTCATCGCCACCGGCCTCGTTGGTCAGATGGCCCTTGAGGCTCGCTTCGCCCTTGGTCGAAGTGTCCTTGCCGAGAAGCTCGGGCGGCAGATCCTGCTCGATGATGGTGTCGGGATCGATGCCCTTGGCCTGGATGGAACGGCCGGCCGGGGTGTAGTAGCGCGCCGTCGTCAGCCTGAGCGCGCCCTGGCTGCCGAGCGGGATGATGGTCTGCACCGAACCCTTGCCGAAGGAGCGCGTGCCGATCACGGTGGCGCGCTTGTGGTCCTGCAGCGCGCCGGCGACGATTTCCGACGCCGAGGCCGAGCCGCCATTGATCAGCACGACGACCGGCTTGCCATCGGCGAGATCGCCCTTCTGGGCGTTGAAGCGCTGGGTCTCATCGGCGTTGCGGCCGCGCGTCGAGACGACTTCGCCGCGGTCGAGGAACGAATCCGACACCGAGATCGCCTGGTCGAGCAGGCCGCCCGGATTGTTGCGCATGTCGATGATGTAGCCCTTGAGCTTGTCGCCGGTATCCTTGCGGATCTGGTTGATCGCGGCTTCCAGGCCCTCCTGCGTCTGCTCGGTGAAGGAGGCGATGCGGATATAGCCGACATCCTTCTGCGGCCCCTCGATCTCGGACTTCACCGACTTCACCCGGATGACGTCGCGCACCAGCTTGAATTCGAGCGGTTCCTTGGCGCCCTGGCGCAGGACGGTGAGGGAGATCGGCGTGTTCACCTTGCCGCGCATCTTGTCGACCGCCTCGTTGAGCGAGAGGCCCTGCACTTCGGCGCCGTCGAGCTTGATGATGAGGTCGT
>CAZICN010000150.1:0-9965 GCA_964537655.1 uncultured Aestuariivirga sp. | reverse complement strand
GAGGTACAGGAGCGCTATGGCGAGGGCCGTGGCACGGCCGGGGTCGTTCTGCGAGCCGACGATGGCGAAGAAGATGTCGGTCGACAGCACGTCGTAATTGCCGCCGAGCACCAGAGGATTGCCGAAATCGGCCAGGCTTTCGACGAAGCCGATCAGGAAGGCGTTGGCGAGGCCCGGCCGCATCAAAGGCCAGGTCACGGTCTTGAAGGTGCGCCAGCGGTCGGCGCGCAGGGTCCGGGCCGCCTCCTCCATCGACGGGCTGATGCCGTCGACGACGCCGATCAGCACCAGATAGGCAATGGGCGTGAAGGCCAGCGTCTGCACCAGCAGCAGGCCGAAGAAGCCATAGATCCAGCGGCTGGGCGGGATGCCGAGGAGTTCGTTCATCAGCCAGGTCGCCATGCCGTTGCGGCCGAACAGCAGAATGATGCCGAGACCGATGACGAAGGGCGGCGTGATGATCGGCAGGATGGCGAGAAGGCGCAGCAGGCCCTTGGCGCGGAACGCGGTGCGTTTGTGCAGCAGCGCGAAGCCCAGTCCGAGCAAGGTGGTGGCGAGGCCGACGGCGATCGCCAGGATCAGGCTGTTCCAGGTGACGCCCCACACATCGGCCGAGAACAGCCGCCCGGCGAGCGCGCCGATCGAATAATACCCTTCCGGCGACAAGGCCGCCTCGATAAGGATCAGCATCACCGGAAAGAAAACGAAGAGGCCGATCGAAGCGACGACGACGGCGATGGAGGAGACAAGAAAGACATCGCCCCGCATATAACCCTTGAGCGCCAGCCCCGCGGCGAGGAGGAGCAGGAAGGCGGTCGCGACGATGAAGGCGCCGCCGCCCATGCCGGTTTGCGGATTCGCCGGGCCGAACAGGTTTTCCAGCACGGTGAAGTTCCAGCCCCTGAGGCCGATGGCAAAGCCCTGCAGCAGCAGATAGGCGAGGCCGAGGCCGCCGCACCAGGCGATGACACGGGCTCTGGGGCCCGGGCGGCGAAAGGTCTCGATCAGGGCGATGACCAGCGGGACCGCCAGCGGCCAGAGGCCGGATCTCCCCTGCAGCAGCGCCTGGATGATGCCCGAGGCATTGGGACTCTCCAGAGGTGCGGCAAGCCAGGCCAGGGACCAGAAGCCCGCCGCCACGCCATACCAGGGCAACGCCACGAAGCCGACGCAGCCGGCGATCAGGACGAGCAGGATATGGCGCGATTGCCGGGACAATGCGGGCATGGCAGCTTGGCAGCGGCCGGCGATGCGATCACCGCCGACCCCGTGCCTCGGCTATTTCGCGCCGATTTCCTTGTCCCAGCGGCTCAGCAGGCGCTTGCGCTCGGCGGACGAGCCGAACTTCGCGAAGTCATACTGGATCAGCTTGATGTCGGCCATCTTGGGCGCCTGTTCCGGGACCGGCGCTTCCATGTTGGACGGGTTCTGATAGGAGTTGGCCTGCGCCGCCAGCTTCTGCGCTTCCGGCGTCAGCGCCCAATCATACCATTTCTTGGCGCTGTCCATGTTGGGCGCGCCCTTGATGATGCTCATCGAGCCGATCTCGAAGCCGGTGCCTTCGCAGGGCGACACATTCTTGATCGGCGCATTCGACGTGATGCTGGGTGTGACGAGATCGTGCTGGAAGGCGATGCCGATCAGCGTCTCGCCGCGCGCCGTCGCTTGCGCCGGCGCCGCTCCCGACTTGGTATACTGGTTGATGTTCTCGGCCAGCGCCTTCAGATATTTGAAGGCCTCGTCCTCGCCCATGATCTGCACCAGCGTGGCGATGAACGTATAGGCGGTGCCCGAGGAATTCGGATTGGCGACCTGCACCTCGCCCTTATAGTCCGGCTTGATGAGATCGGCCCAGCAGGCGGGCGCGGCGAGCTTCTTCTGCTCGAGTAACTCGGTGTTGTAGCCGAAGCCGAGCGCGCCCAGATAGATGCCGACGGTGCGCTTCTGCGCCGTCTCATGCTGCTTGACCGCCCAGGGATGGAGCTTCGCCAGCATGGGCGAGTCATAGGCTTCGGTGAGCCCCTCCTCGGCCGCCTGAAGATGCGGGTCGCCGGTGCCGCCCCACCAGATATCGCCCTTGGGATTGGCGCTCTCCGCCTTCACCTGGGCATAGGTCTCGCCCGAGCTCTTGCGCGTCATCGCCACGGTGATGCCGGTCGCTTTCTGGAACTCGTTGACCATCAGCTGGCACCATTCCTCCTGCACCGAGCAATAGACGGTGAGATTGCCGGCGGCGCGCGCCGCGCTCGAGGCGGCAAGAGCGGCCACAGCCGCAAGCATGGCGATAAGGATCCTGGGCGATCGTTTCATGGAGTTCCTCCCTGTTGCCATCCCCGCCCGGTTGTTATGGTGCTGGAGAAGCTGCCTTTGACGATTTATGACAGTTGTGTGACAGATTGGACCACGGGAAAAGCCTTGGCTAGTCAAAATTTTAGGGGGTTTCGTGAATCCGGGCGAAGTCGAGACGCGATATTGGGCGGCGCAGGGCATCGTGCGCGAGGCGGGCCGGCTCGCGGCCGAGTTTTATCACCGGCGCCTTGAGCTCGATGTCGAGCGCAAGGGAACCCAGGACCTCGTCAGCGAGGCCGACCGTGCCTGCGAGGACATGATCGTCGCCGGGCTCGGCAAGCTTTTTCCCGGCGACGGCTTCCTCGGCGAGGAGCGCGGCATCCGCAATGCCGGGGCGCCCGCGACCTGGATCATCGATCCGATCGACGGGACGGCGAATTTCCTGCGCGGCATTCCCTTGTGGTGCGTGTCGCTCGGCCTTCTGTCGGGCGGCGATTTCGTCATCGGCGTGATCTATAATCCGATCACGGAGGAACTCTATGCGGCGCGCCGGGGCAAGGGCGCCACCCTCAACGGCAAGCCGATCCAGGTCAGCCAGACCAGATCGCTGGAAGACGCGCGGCTCGGCATCGGCTTCAGCTATCGCCGCCCTGTCGCGCCCCATGCCGAGGCGATCAGGAAGCTCCTCGATGCCCATTGTGAATACAGCCGGCTCGGATCGGGAGCCCTCGGCCTCGCTTTCACGGCGGATGGCCGCCTCGACGGCTACTTCGAAGCCCATATCAACAGCTGGGACGTCGCCGCCGGCCTCTGCATCGTGAAGGAGGCGGGCGGACAGGCAAACGCCTTTCTCCGTGATGACGGCCTGCACAAGGGCAATGCCGTCCTCGTCAGCAACTCCCACCTCCATGCGCGGCTCGGCAGCCTGCTCGACGTCAGATTCTGATCGAGGCGATCAGAGAGTGTTCGCCGAATTCACCGTGCGGATCGCCGCACCGGGCGGCGACAGGGCCGAGCCCAGGAGGCCCAGGAACTTCTGCAGCGAGACGGTCGACGCATCGGCCACATAGATGACGTCGCGGTCGCGCATCGCGATCGCCTGGGCAAAGAAATACTGGTTCGGGTCCTTGAGATTGAGCCGGTAGATCACCGGCACGATATCGCCCTCGACATTCACCGGCTGGCGCGCGAAGCGCTCGGCCACGGCGCGTTTCTCGAAGCGGAACATGAAGACGCCCGAGGCATCGGCGCGCATATCCGAGAGGCCCGACGCCTTGCCGACCGCCTCGAGCAGATTGACGTCGCTGGCGCCGAAGGCGATGTTGCCCTTGCGCTCGACGGCGCCGAAGGCCGAATAGGTGCGGGGCCGCTTCTCGATGCTGATCTGGTCGCCCGGGCGCAGATAGATGTTGTCCGCCGGCGTCTCCAGCACGTGATCGAGATAGGACGAGGCGATCTCGCCGCGCCGCGTGATGTTCACCACGGTTTCGTAGGCCGGATAGGACGAGCCGCCGGAACCGGCGATGACATCGAGAAGTGAATCGCCGCGCAGGCTCAACGGATAGAGACCGGCCTTGCCGACGCCGCCCGACACGGTGACGACGGAGGCCACTCTCTCCTTGCGCGCGACATGCACCTGCGGCTCGACCGCCTTGTTCTCGAGCGCCTTGGTGATGGCCTGCGCCAGCGACTGCGGCGTGCGGCCGGCCGCCTTGATGGTTCCGGCATAGGGAACGGAGATCGTTCCCTTGCCGCTCACCTCGACATCGGGAATCGTGCCGCGATCGGCGGTGTTCGTGCTGGCGAACACGCCGGTCGGGTCGGCCTCCCAGATGGTGATGGTGAGCACATCGCCCGGGCCGATCTGCTCGGCGCGCGTCGGCTTGCCCTTGCCGAAGCGGTCGCCGAAACTCTGCTCGTCGTTGCGCGACAGATAGTCGGCGACACCCCGGTCGACATTGACGAGCGCGAAACCTGCGGTGTTCTTTTCGAGATAGGCCTTTTCGATCTGCTTGCTCTGCGGGCCTTCGCTCGGCAAGGCTTCACAACCGGCCAACGCAAGAGTGAGTATGGCCGGCACGACCACGGACGCTTTTGAACGCATTACGTAACTTTCCCCTCGATTGGTGAACGATGACAACGCAGCGCCCGTCCCAGCGCCCATCGGTTCCCCAACCCACTAACCTGATAACATCACAGCCGTGCGAGAACTACCTTCATTTTCAACTCGCGCGTTACGTCAGCTTGCTGTTTTTTGAGACACATCGAGAGTCACAGTCAGCAATTCCAACAGTTTGCTGACTAACTGATCAATGTGACGCAAATTTGCGCAATGTGATTTTGTCGGCGATGTGCGGATGTTCGTGGCATGTCGGCCACACAGGCGCGACATGGCGGTGAAAGTTCCCTTATGGCCTTTCCCTGCGTTACCGGCTAAGCGTCCACCGTCATCCCAATTCGAGACTCAATGAATGACGACCAGGCTCGCGATCGAACCCCTCACCCGCACCGCCTTCGCCCCCTTCGGCGATGTCATCGAGATCGAGGGCGCGCATCACTACCCGATCAATCAGGGCTTCGCTGAGCGCTTCCACGATCTGGCGCGCATCGACACCGGCACGCAGGACGGCGAGACGATCGTCAGCCTGTTCCGCGGCAGACCGCGGGCACTGCCGATCGAGATCGCCTTTGTCGAGCGCCATCCGCTCGGCAGCCAGGCCTTCTATCCGCTGCAGGCGCGCGACTGGCTCATCGTCGTCGCCGGCGCGGCGCTGCCGCCGACCGCCACAACCTTGCGGGCTTTCCGCGCCAGCGGCCGGCAAGGCATCAACTATGCGCGCAATGTCTGGCACTATCCGCTCCTGGTTCTCGATGCCGACAGCGACTTCCTGATCATCGACCGCAAGGGTCCCGGCAGCAATCTCGAGGAAGTCCGGCTTGCCGAGCCGGCAGTGCTGAACCCGCGCTGACGGTCACCTCCGGCTGTTCACGCAGCGTCGCGCGTGCTATAATCGAGCGGTAGATTGTGAGCTTTCCATGAAGGCGCTCGCTCTGGTGTTGCTGTTGAGCCTGTCGGTCTACCCGGCCCAGAGCCGGGAGGCGCAACGACGTTCGCAGCCCGTGCCCAATATGACCCCGTGGACCGAGAAACTGCAGACGGCCCAGGCCTTCAGCGGCATCTGCCGCACCTGGAACGGCCTCATGTGTTTCATCAATCCGCCGGGGCCGGTGGGTGCGCCCTGCTGGTGCGCCACTCAGTTCGGGCCGATACAGGGCGTCATAACCTTCCAGTAGTCAGGGCTTGTCCTTCAGGCAGCTCGTATCGCTGGGATGAACCACGATTTTGCCCGGATACTTCACCGATCCGACGCTCGTCCAGACGATCAGGTCAGGCCGTGATTCAGTCGTTCGAATTTTATCGAATTCCGCCAGGATGCCGCGCATGTTCGGCAGGACGACGATCCGCGTCGCCTCCTGGCCGCCGAGCGTCACCGTGGCGCTTCGCCAGAGCCGGCTGCCGGGAATGGCGATGCTGGCATAGTTGCACAGCCCGACATTCACCTCATCCGGCACGTCGAGGGCATCGATCGTCGGCACGCGGTTCGATGTCTTGACGATGAGGTCGTCGAGCAGCTGCATGTCGGTCGGAAGGCCGATCGTGTAGCGGTAGCAGCTCGGCACCACGACCGGCGCGTCCTTCTTGCGCTCGGCGCAGTTGGTGGGCTCCGACGACCCGTCCAGGCCGACCCAGCTCGTCTCCACGTCGACATTGATTTCCGTCCACCATGCCGGGATCGAAACAAGTGCCGACAGGGACTTCTGCAGCGGCTGGAAGCGGAAGCTGTCATTGTCGGCGCCGCGGTCTGGCGCGATCAGCCAGCCGAAGGCCGGAACGGCGCCGCGTTTCGTCTCGCCTTCGCCCGGCAGCTCGGACGCCCAGTCCTGATAGCCGAAGCCGATCAGGGTGGTGCGCGGACGCGTCTGCTGCGAAGCCTGGAAGCGCGCCAGCTGGGCCTTGAGGTCGGCATCGACGCCCGCCTTGCCGGCGACCGCCTGCAGCACGTTCGCGAGAACGAATTCGCGGTAGGAGCCGGATTCGATCTGCTCGATGTCGGCCTCGTATTTGGGCAGCACCGCATAGCTGAAGGGAGCCGGGTTGAGCAGGCGGTTGACGAAGTCGAAATAGGTCACCGGCACGAAGAAATAGCGCAACCCGCATTTCTCCTCATCCACCTGCTTCTGGATCGGCAGGTAGAACTTCTCGAACTTCTTGAACTCGTCCTCATCGGTGGAGGCTCCGCGCGTGAAATAGAGATAGCTCAGCCTGCCGCGCAGATACTGCGCCAGCGTCTCGACGAAGGATTTCTTCGTCAGGTCGACGGAGGCGAGATTGATCTGGGTGATCTTGCCCAGCGTCTCGGCCTGGCTGGCGGCGAAGCTGAGATCGGCCGAATCGTCGAGCTCGCCGTTCAGCAGCACGCGCGGCTGCGGCGTCAGGCCGACGACATAGGTTCGATTGTCCCTGCCCTTCACGAACTGGACGAGATTGAAGATGTCGGAATCTGAATGGTCCGGGAGCTGCGCCGCGGCCGGCGAAATGATGTCGGTGTAGCATTGCTGCTCGACGGCCAGATAGGTCGGGTTGCTGGTGTTGATGACGATCCTGGGCGGGGATTTCGGGTTTTCGTCCTGCGAAATCTGCGTCTTGAAGGCGAACGGCCCGTCGAAATCAAAAATCTGTCGGCCCTGGAGCTCGGCGCTGCGGCGCCGCAGGACCGAGGGCTGCATGCTGCTGAAGACGCGCGAGGTGATCCTGACGCCGACCTCGCTCTCGATGGCGGCCTTGGCCGCGAATATGCTGAGATAGGGCCGGATGGAGCGCTGTCCGTCCGGATCCTTGAGCAGGCATGTCAGCGCATCGAGGCCCTGGCGGCCGCCGCCGCGGCTGACGTCTTCGGGCGCTCCGGGCCTCCCGAAGGGCAGGCTGCCGCAGCCCGGCACGTCCGAGAACACCAGCTGATCCTGGAACGAAATGACGAAGTAGAGGAAACTCTCCAGGATGCGCGGCCGCGCCGCATCGGGATTGACGATCTCGCCATAGATCGCGTTGCTGCGGGCCGTCACTCTCTGCTGAAGATTGGTGCTCCAGTCCTCGAACAGCCGCCATGCCCATTTGTATTTCTTCGCCGCCGGCGGCTGCAGGCCGTCGCTTTCGTAGAAATCCTCGATGACGCCGAGCTCGCCGGAGACCGGATACGGATCGGCCTGGCTGGGCGAGGTGATCTGCACCTTGATCAGGGCGTTCTTCGAGGTCTTCGAGCCCGGCATGACCGCGGCATCGAATTTGAGCAGGAACATCGTGTTGCCCAGGAGATCATGCCGGTCATCGAGCTGGTTCTCGACGATCTCCTGGCGGATGAGCTCGCGAACCGCGTTGTGGAGCTTGAATTCGGCGCCCGGACCGATGGCCGTGCCCTGGGTCATGGCGCCGTCCAGCGCCTTCTGGATCTCGGTGGTGTTGATGCCCTTGTCGGTCAGGCCGGCGATCGTCGCCTCGATCTTGGCGAGCTGCGTCGTCGGCGACATCTTGTCGAGCGACTTGAGCTTGTCGCGCAGCCACGCATCCTGGACATAGCGATCGTTGACGAGACGCTCGCGCGTATAGACCTCGGGGCTGTCGACGAAGATCGTCCCCGTCGTTTCGGGCTTCAGCCATTCGGACACTGTCGGCCACCAGGTGACGAGGCCGAAGAACAGGAAGAGCGCAAGGCCGAGAAGCGCCGTCCGCTTCAGGTAGGAAGCGAGCCGGTTCTGCAGGCTCAGCTTTTCGCGCAGCTTATTGAGGGTCAGCATTGGGCCGCGCTCCCGTCCGGTCGTTGCTGGGCTTGTCTTCCGTCGTATCCGGGTCCTCCGTCGTATCGGCCGGCGGGCAATGACAGAGCTTGCGGCCACCCGTTCTCGTCGGACAGAAATAGGCGACACTGACGCCCGGGCCGCAGACATTGTTCGCGTCCGCCGCGAAGGGTGCCGTTCCGTTCTCGCAGCCCATCGTCATGCAGCGCGGCTCGGCCCGCGAAGTGCCCGGGAAGAGGATGAGTCCGGCGGCGACAAGCCCTCCAGCAAGGAAGGTGCGTGTCCGGCAACAGACGACTGCATTCAAGATCGTCATCATGCGGATTTTGCCGATGGCTCAGGATTGAAAATCTACCATCTGACTTATCCGCTCGCAATGCGCGCGGGTTTCAAGCCAGCAACCCTCTCGCGCAAAAGCGTATCAAATTGGAGCAATTACCCCGGCCGCGCAACGCGGCGCCTCACCAGCGCGGCTTGCGCCCGCGCTTGCGGGGCTTGAGCGCGCGGCCGACCTCATATTCGATCCGCGCATAGAAATCGGCGTCGCCGGTGCGGCGCAGCCGCCGGCCGCCAGGACCCACGGGCCTTCCGCGCCAGTGGACGGTAGGGCATCAACTATGCGCGCAATGTCTGGCACTATCCACTCTTGGTTCCCGATGCCGACAGCGACTTCCTGATCATGACCGTTAGGTCCCGGCAACAATCCCGAAGAGGACCGGCTTGCCGAGCCTGCGTTGCTGGCAACATAGTAACCCAATTGACCTACCGCGTCACGGTTCGGAGTTCAAATTACCCGCGCTTCAGCCCCATATGATAGCACCCCCTTAGGCATGGGGGGTATTTCCATCCGTTTTACAACGGCAGCGTTGCCATCCGGACCAAAATCCACATCATACCTCAACCCTAGTTGATTAGAATCGCTCAGCAGCCTCCTGCATAAGAGATCTGCTAGGGCAGCATCTTCAACTGCACAAACGATTTGCCTTCCGTCGAACCGCAGTGCCGCTAGTACTTCCACTAAATGCAACGCCCGAAAATCGTCGATATGCTGTACAGGATCGTCAAGCAGTAGCGTACGCCACTTCGTCCAAGCACGCGCAAGATGAACTGACAACAAGAATGCCAGGCCAGCTGCACGCCTCTGGCCGCTACTGAATACAAACTGAGGGTTCAAACCATCTCCGACCTTGAGGCTTAGGAAGCGGCGCACGTTCCCGCGGATGCTGTATTCAATCGTGCGCCAATCAGCATGCGGCCTCAGACGCTGATACAGTTCGTTAAGTAACGGGCTGATTTGAGCAAGCCTTTCATCGATGATCTCACCACTAACGCGAAGCACGGCACGTTCGATAGAACGCGCGCCCTCGACGGCAGCCTGAGATCTCTCGAGCAGATTGGCTATTATCTCGGCTTCTCCTCTAGAGTGAACAACGCGCTCCTCAAGCATTGCAACCCGTGAGACGATTCTCGAACTCTCGAGCATTAGGATAGCGCGCTCAAGCTCAATAAGCCGATTGCGCTCGGCGGCTAAATGCCGTTCCAGCCCATCAGGATCCTTCACGAAACGAAAATCCAACCCGAAACTCTCAAACAGCTCGACACAAGCTTTTTCTCGCGTTGTTAGACGGACTTTCTCTTCCTCAACCAATTCCAACTCTGCCGTTGCTTGGATATACTCGGCAATTGGACCAACTGCCGCCTCTGTCGTCTTTGCAAGCAGTTGACGCGCCTGTCCAACTCCAGATGCGATTCGTTCCATGCGTTTACGAGCTAGGCTGCAGACTCATAAAACCTAAGCCACAGCCGGATGGCAGCGAGCTTGG
>CAZICN010000149.1:1179-9975 GCA_964537655.1 uncultured Aestuariivirga sp. | reverse complement strand
CGCGCGGTGCTCGAAGTGCGCTCGCATGAGGTGCCCTTCATCCTGGAGGACGGCCAGATCATCGGCCGGCTCATCTATGAGCCTTTGACCGAAGTGCCGAGCCAGGTCTATGGCCAGGGCATCGGCTCCAACTACCAGCGCCAGGGCCTCAAGCTCTCCAAGCACTTCAAGCCTTTCGTGCCGTGAGAATCAACGCAGAGGCCGGGTCGATACGGGACCAAGCGTGACGCCTCCGGACGAGGCCCTGCGAAATCGATACCCATGATGCCCGCAGGCGGGCGGCAGCGATGACAAAAGTGACGCCGGCTTGAGTCGGTAAGGGGCCTCTTCAGCGCGCCACCGCCTTGAGACCACGCAGCGCCTCCTGAACATCGGCGCGCCCATCCGGAGTTGTCGGATGGGCACAGGCCGGATTCCGCCGCGGCCGATTTGCGCAGCCGGGATCAGCCAACGCTTTTATCAGCGAGCAATCCTTGATCTGATTGCCGTCATGAACATCGCTCAAGATCGCGCTCAGCTCCCGCGCCAGCATGCGAAGACGCCTGATCTTTTCCCGCACACTTGTCAGTTGCCGACGGGCAATGCCATGAGCACTCGAACATGAGCTGTCGGGAACGACACTCAGCGCAAGCAGATCACGGATGTCTTCGATCGAGAAACCAAGCTCACGGGCATGTTTGATGAATGAAATGCGCTCACGATCCGACGGATGGAACCGACGCTGGTTCCCGTCCGAGCGCTCCGCGACGCGCAATAGCCCTGCTTGCTCATAATATCGAATAGTCGGCACTTTGACGCCGGTGTCGCGTGAGATTTCTCCAATTGAGAGCAATTTACCGCTCCCGTGCGACGGGGTGCCTCAAACAACTTCCCGGGATCGTCCGTCTGGCTTTCATGGCGAGCCCTCGTTTGGATCGGGATGGCAGGTTTCGCGCCTGAGGTCGCTACAGAGTCAAGTTCTTTCCCGGAACGACCCGAAGCTGACTTTGTCCTCCAAGACCACCCTTGACCCTATAGCGGCTATAGGTTTTACGAGGAAGCAAGCCTTCGACCCGGTAGTCTTCGGCCACTGGAAAGCAACCTCATCCCATGATCACTTTCACGCAGGACGATCAGGCAAGCCGACCATGTCGGACAGGCGAGTTCTGAGGGGAGTAACGCAAACAAGATGTCCTTTGAGATTGCCAATATAGGCATTCTGGCGGCGCTATCGGCAGGAATGATCTCCTTCCTTTCGCCGTGCGTGTTGCCGCTCGTGCCTGGCTATGTATCCTACATCGCGGGCAGCCAGGAGCGAACCGACATTCGCGCCAGATCGACCTCCCTGCTCCTCAGCGGTTGCTTCGTCCTTGGATTTTCGACGGTTTTCATTCTGCTGGGCGCCAGCGCGACGGCTTTGAGCAATCTCCTGCTGTCATATCGCTATGAAGCCAACCTCATCGGTGGCGCGGTCGTCGTTCTTTTCGGAGTCTTCACCACGGGTTTCGTCAAAATACCATGGCTTGCGCAGGATCTGCGCTATCATGGCGCGATGAAGGGCGGGCGCCCCTTGAGCGCGTATGTCCTGGGCCTCGCCTTCGGCTTTGGCTGGACGCCTTGCATCGGCCCGATCCTCGGGGCCATCCTCACCATCAGTGCGACCTCCGACAGCGCGATGAGCGGCATCGCGCTTCTTTCTTTATATTCGCTTGGCCTCGGCGCGCCCTTTCTGGCAACTGCGTTCTTTACGGATTCAGTCGCGGCGAAGCTCAAGCGCGCCCGGAGATTTGGCAGTCTCTTGCATGTCGGAGCCGGCATGGCGATGATCGCGATGGGGATCGCCATGATTACCGGCCAGTTGTCTTCCTTCGCATTCTGGCTTCTGGAACAATTCCCAATCTTTGGCAGGATCGGATGAGCAAGCGTGTTCAAGCGAATATGAGAGAAAAGAAGAATCCAGCGACCAACCCGGCATGGTCGCTGTTGTTCATGGCCTGGATCGTCTCGCTCATAGCTTCACTTGGAGCTCTCTTCATCGGCGAGATCATGGGACAGGCGCCATGCGTACTTTGCTGGTACCAGCGTGCCTTCATGTTTCCGCTCGCCGTCATTCTGGCAGTGGGAGCGTTTCGTTCCGATGATGGCGCGTGGAGTTATGGACTACCGCTCGCCATCATCGGCACGATCATAGCCGCTTATCATTTTCTGCTGTATGCGGGCATTTTGACCGAGGCGCTGGAACCCTGCGGCCAAGGTCCGTCCTGTACCGACACCGCGATGACCATCCTCGGTGGAATTCCCCTGCCCGCGCTTTCATTTGCCTCCTTCCTGACCATCGCCATCCTTCTGCTCTCAGCTTCACGGACAAAACCCTCATGAACAGACGCGCACTAGTCATCTCTTCGGGGCTCGCCGCAATCGCCCTCTTTGGCGGGGGAGCTTTCCTCTTTCGCCGGTCAATCAACGACCCCTCCGTCGTCGCGCCGATGACCGAAGACAGCCAACTCGTCAGGCCGCACTCGCCTATCCTGGGCCCCCTCTCCGCGCCGGTGACGATCGTGGAGTTCTTCGACCCTTCCTGCGAGGCATGTCGCGCCTTCTATCCATTGGTAAAGCAGATCATGGCGGCCTATCCGCAGGACGTCCGTCTCGTTCTGCGCTACACGCCCTTCCATCCCGCTTCGGAGGAGGCCATTCGCATCCTCGAGGCGGCCCGCAAGCAGGACAAATTCACCGTCGTGCTCGAAAGCCTGCTTGAAAAGCAGGAAGAGTGGGGCGCGGATGGAGCACCGAAGCCGGAACGTGCCTGGGAGATTGCGGGCGAAGCAGGCCTGGATCTAGGGAAGGCGCGAGAATACGCCGCTTCCGCGGATGTCGATGGCGTGCTCAAGCAGGATGTCGCCGATGTCAAGGCCGTCAAGATCACCGGCACGCCGACTTTCTTCGTGAATGGCAAGCCGCTGACGTCCTTCGGTCCGAAACAGCTTGCGGCTCTCGTCAAAACTGAAGTCGAGGCTGCCAAATAGCAAACCGGCAGACGGGCGGAAGGAGCAACGATGACAAGCAAACTACGCCTGGATATTCCTGTGCTGTTGCCAGACGTCGTGGACGTTGCCGACGCCTGCGTGAAGCGGCTTACATCCGATCTGGCAGCACGCGACGGGATCGAGAAGGTCCATGTCGTCAGGGCAACGGGTGGCGAACCAGCCAAACTGTGCGTCCATTTCGATCCGGAAACGTTGCCGCTCGCCCGCATCCGGGAGATCGTTCAGGCGGCGGGAGCCAGGATCGCAGCTCGTTTCGGACATATCAGCTGGCAGGTCGCGGGAATTGGGCACGAGCGGCGTGCCCGCACCGTTGCGGAACAGCTCCGGTCATTGAATGGAGTGATCGAGGCCGAAGCCAGCTCCGCCGGGATCGTCCGGGTCGAATTCGACCGTGAGGCCACGTCTGATGAGGCGCTTGCCGAGGCTCTGGGGCGTCTCGGCGTCAACCGCACCGGCCCGACGGCCCAGGCGGTGACGTCGGCAGGCGAAGATGCCCATGCCGGTCATGATCACGGCCCCGGACAAGACAAGCATGGCGATGCTGGGGAACACTCGCACGGTGAGTTCCTTGGACCGAACACCGAGCTGATCTTCGCCCTGTCGAGCGGCGCGATGCTTGGAGTCGGCGTCGCCGTTGAAAAGCTGTTGACCGGGGCGCCCGGCTGGCTGCCCACGGGTTTCTATGTCGCGGCCTACTTCTTCGGCGGCTTCTTCACCCTGCGTGAGGCCATCGACAATCTTCGACTCAGGCGGTTCGAGATCGATACGCTGATGCTGGTTGCGGCGGCCGGCGCAGCGGCGCTTGGAGCATTCGCGGAAGGCGCGCTGCTGCTCTTCCTGTTCAGCCTCGGCCATGCCCTCGAACACTATGCCATGGGCCGGGCCAAACGCGCGATCGAAGCCTTGGCCGAGCTCGCTCCGCCGGTCGCCACCGTGGTTCGTGACGGCGAGCCTCGCGAAATTCCGGTCGAGGAGCTCGTGGTGGGCGATATCGTGATCGTTCGCCCCAATGAGCGCCTGCCCGCCGACGGCTTCCTCGTCAAGGGCACGTCGAGCATCAATCAGGCCCCGGTCACCGGCGAGAGCATCCCGGTCGACAAACGCGCCGTTCCGGATGTCGCCCGGGCCCGCGCGCGACCGGATTCGGTGGAAAACGCCTCGCGCGCCTTCGCGGGCACCATAAACGGTTCGGGCGCCATCGAGATCGAGGTTACGCGCCGATCCAGCGAGACCGCGCTGGCCAAAGTGGTCAAGATGGTGAGCGAGGCGGAAGCGCAGAAATCTCCGACCCAGCGCTTCACCGATAGATTCGAGCGAATCTTCGTGCCCGCCGTGCTCCTGCTCGCCTTTGTACTGCTGTTTGCCTGGGTCGTCGTCGATGAACCCTTCCGGGACAGCTTCTATCGCGCCATGGCCGTTCTGGTCGCCGCAAGTCCTTGCGCGCTGGCGATCGCCACGCCGAGCGCCGTGCTTTCGGGTGTCGCCCGAGCGGCGCGCGGCGGCGTGCTGGTCAAGGGCGGCGGTCCGCTCGAGAATCTCGGCTCGCTGACGGCAATTGCCTTCGACAAGACCGGAACCCTGACGGTGGGTCGGCCAAGGATCACCGACATAGTGGTTGCGGAGAAGGTGGAGGAACAGGAGCTTCTGGCCGTGACGGTGGCGGTGGAGAGCCTGAGCGATCATCCACTCGCCGAGGCCATCGTGCGTGACGGCAAGGAGCGACTCGGCCAGCGTGGCATTCCCGCGGCATCCGACCTCCGAAGCCTGACAGGCCGTGGCGTGACAGCCACGCTTGCAGGCGACACCGTGTGGATCGGCAAGGCCGAGATGTTCGGCGTCGACGGCATCCCTGCGCTGGGGCCGGCCATGACCGAGGCGGTTGCGCGCCTGCGCGCTGGCGGCCGCACCACGATGGTGGTGCGGCGGGGCGAGCGTGATCTGGGCGTAATCGGTTTGATGGATACGCCGCGCGCCGCGGCGCGTGACACGCTGAGAAAGCTGCATGAGATCGGCATCACCCGCATGATCATGATCTCAGGCGACAACCAGAAGGTTGCCGATGCCGTCGCCAAAGACGTCGGACTGGATGAAGCCTGGGGCGACCTGATGCCTGAGGACAAGGTGGAGTCGATCAAAAGACTGCGGTCCGAAGGCAAGGTGGCGATGGTCGGTGACGGGGTGAACGATGCCCCGGCGATGGCCAATGCCACCGTTGGAATCGCGATGGGCGCCGCAGGCTCCGATGTTGCCCTCGAGACCGCCGACGTCGCCCTGATGGCCGACGACCTGTCGCACCTGCCCTTCGCGGTGGGGCTCAGCCGGCAGACCCGCTCGATTATTCGCCAAAACCTGGTCGTAAGCCTCGGCATTGTCGCGGTTCTCGTTCCGGCGACAATTCTTGGACTGGGCATCGGGCCGGCGGTGGCGGTACATGAGGGATCGACATTGCTCGTCGTCTTCAATGCCCTGCGCCTGCTCGCCTATCGCGCCCCCGATCAGGCATGAGCGCCGGGCACAGCGGCGCCCGAGCGCCGTGGCGACAACGTCTCGATTATGCGGCATTCCGCAACCGTTCCGGCATGGCACCGGGTGATAAGCTGATCCAGCTCCCGTTGCAGCGCCCTGAGATCGGCGATCTTCTGGCGGATCTCGGCCAGATGTTCCTTGGCGATTGCGTCCACCGCCTCACAGGATCGCGCCTTGTCGTCGGAGAGGTCAAGCAGCGCGCGGATCTGATCGAGTGAGAAGCCCAGATCACGCGCGCGGCGGATGAAGCTGAGGCGGTTGAGATGCGCGCTTTCGTAGGAACGATAATTACCCTCGGTGCGCGCCGGCGCCGGCAGCAGGCCGATCTTCTCGTAGAACCGGATCGTCTCCACTTTCGTGCCCGTCAACTGGGCGAGGATACCGATCGGCATGGCTTTGGCGGTCATTTTTTCATCCCTGTAGTTCCTGCAGGGTATAGTCCACGCCGGGCCGTCATTCCAGCGGCCCGCAAGCCCGGGCGACATCACATTATCGGGATTTCCGGCACCTCGATTCTGACGCCGGGCTATTGACCTTGTAGTGGCTACAGGCACCACATTCGGCAACCAACCCGCAAAGGAGCTGGCTATGACAGCGACAATCAAGACGATCGAATTCAAGATCGAAGGCATGGATTGCGGATCCTGCGTTCGCGATATCGAGAAGGCGGTCCGCGCGCTTCCAGGCATCGAGGACATCAAGGTATCCCTGAGCGACAACAATGCAGTTGTCATGATGGACCCGGCAAAAGTGTCGCAGGAATCCATTGTCGAGGCGGTCGAAGATGCGGGATTCGACGTGCCGCGATGAGCACCCTCGAACTGCCGATCGGCGGTATGGATTGCGCTGCCTGCGCCAAGAAGGTTCAGAGGGCGCTCAAGAAGCTTCCCGGCGTGGAGAATGTCGAGGTTCTCTTGAGCGCCGAGAAAGCCGTGATCAATCTCGATCCGAAACTCGTCACCCGCGACATCCTGCAGGCGACGGTCGAAAGGGTGGGCTTCACGGTGCCGAAACCGGCGCCGCAACGCGGCGAGCCGTCCTATGTGAAGCAGGGCGCCGACCTGCAGAAGAAACTCTTCACCCTCCTTGGCATCCTGTTCGGCGTCATCTTGTTCCTGGTGGTCATCGGCGAGGGGCTGGGGCTTTTTGAGGCGATCACGGAACGGGTTCCGCTTTGGCTCGGCACCCTCGTGGTCCTTGCCTTTGGCGCCACGATCTTCTTCGACGTCATCAGGTCCACCATCCGGCTGGAGGTAACGAGCCATACTCTCATGTCGGTCGGGGCTGTCGCGGCGCTCGTCACCGGACAGTGGGCGACGGCGGCAATCGTCGTCTTCTTCATGCGCATCGGGGTTTTCGCGGAGCGTTTCACCAGCGAGAAGGCCCGCCAGCTGCTGAAGGAACTCACTTCCCTCGCGCCACAGCGCGCACGCGTGCTCCGAGACGGGGAGGAAGTCGAAATTTCCATCACGGAGGTGAAGCAGGGAGACACCGTACTGGTGCGTCCCGGTGAGCGCGTTCCGGTGGACGGCACCGTTATCGAAGGCCACGCGACTTTTGACCAGGCCGCCATTACCGGCGAAAGCATGCCGGTCGAGGCCGAGGCCGGTGACAAGGTCTTCGCGGCAACGATCGCAAAACTCGGGCATGTGAAGCTGGTGGCCGAGCGCGTCGGACGCGATACGACGTTCGGACGGACAGTCAAGCTCGTCGAGGAAGCGGAAGCCAATCGCGGCGAAGTGCAGCGGGTCGCTGACAAGTTCAGCGGTTACTACCTTCCGGTCGTCGCCACCATCGCGCTTCTCACCTATCTGATCAGCGGCAATGTGCTGGCGGTTGTCGCGGTCCTCGTCGTCGCCTGTTCCTGCTCCTTCGCTCTCGCCACCCCCATCGCCATGATGGCGTCCATTGGCGCCGCAGCAAAACGTGGCCTGCTTATCAAGGGCGGCAAATATGTCGAGGCGATCAAGCGGGCCGATCTCGTGCTTGTGGACAAGACCGGCACGCTCACGACCGGCAAGCCTCGCATCACCGATATCGTCTCGCTCGATGGAACCGAGGACATAACGCTCCTCGAACTCGCCGCCACGGCCGAGCGTCACTCGGAGCACCCGCTTGCGGAAGCGGTGCGCAACGCGGCGCAGGAGCGCGGCATCAAACCCCGCGAGCCGGAACGGTTCGAAGCTATTCCCGGCAAGGGAATCCGAGCTTCCATCGGCGGCCGAACGATCGAGATCGGCAATCGCCGCCTCGTCGCCGTCGATGACTACTTTTCCACCGTCTCCCGGCTGGAGTCTGAAGGCAAGACGCTGCTCATCGTAGCAATTGACGGTCGCCCCAGTGGAATTCTCGCGGCCATGGACACGATACGTCCGGAAGTTTCCACGGCAATCGCCGAGATGCGCAAGCTCGGCATCCAGCGGATAGAACTGCTGACCGGCGACAACGAACGTACCGCGGCGGCCATTGCCGGACCGCTCGGCATCAGCTTCAAGGCGAACCTGCTGCCTGAAGACAAGATCCGCGTGGTGCGGGAGGCGCAGGCAAAGGGCCATCGGGTCGTGATGGTTGGTGATGGCGTCAATGACGCCCCGGCCCTCGCACAGGCCGATGTGGGGATCGCCATGGGCGGCGGCACCGATATCGCCATGGAGGCGGCCCATATCGTGCTGATGCGCGAGGACTGGCGGCTGGTGGCGGACTCGTTTCAGATCGCACGCCGGACGATGAGTGTGGTTCGAATGAACATCGCATTCACCGCGCTCTACAACCTCATCGGCCTGTCGCTCGCCGCTTTCGGGATAATTCCGCCAATTTTCGCCGCCGCCATGCAGTCCATACCCGACATCGGCATCCTCGCCAATTCATCACGCCTCATCCGTCAGAAATAGAAAGCGGGCATATGGGGCTGCGCGGCGCTTCAGGAAGCGATTCATGGTGCCATGGGATGATGCGGCGGCCCGCCCCGATCACGACAGCGAATGGCTGCTCATGAATCACGGATACCAGACGGAAGCGGCCTTGGGCCTGCTCCGGAGCTCGAACCTTATCGGTACTCCATCCAGCTCTATGATCTGCTCGGCCGTGAGGTCGACTGGGTGAACAAGGATGCTCTCGAGTCAACCCGTTCCGGGCGGCCTGAACATGCCGGCCCTCCACACGGCGCACTGTTTCTAGGAATTTTATCCCCGAAATCGCGATCACGGCTTCGTGAGCCCGCCCACCTACTGTATTTTTGCGCCGA
>CAZICN010000149.1:0-1079 GCA_964537655.1 uncultured Aestuariivirga sp. | reverse complement strand
CGAAATCGCGATCACGGCTTCGTGAGCCCGCCCACCTACTGTATTTTTGCGCCGAAGCTTGAGCCTGGAGCAACTAGAGGCTTCAAATTCCAATGGAGTGTCGGCCAACGGAAAGCGGAACCAGTCCCAGATTAGACATGGCATCAAATCATTTGCGAAACTTTCGGATAGCGCTCTGGGCCTGTGTGCTGATAGCTTTCACAGGCCTAGGTTATCTTGTCATCCAGATGCCTTTTCCACTTGGCTCAACCAAGTCGTCCAGCGTCGGCGGACCATTCGACATGATCGATCAGAATGGCCAGCCCGTTTCCGAGAAAACCTATCTGGGCAGACCGATGGCGCTGTTCTTCGGGTTCACTTACTGTCCAGACATCTGCCCAACAACGCTTGCCCGACTGTCGGCGCTCCTTGGCAAACTCCCGCCGGACACCGCCAACACGATACAGGTCATTCTGGTCAGCGTCGATCCCGAACGAGATACGCCTGAGGCCTTGAAGGCCTATCTCAGCGCATTTGACGAGCGGTTCATCGGACTGACAGGTACAGCGAAACAGCTTTCCAAATTTGCCAAGTCATATCGGGCATTCTACAAGAAGGTTCCCGACGCAACGGGCGGATATACGATGAACCATTCGGCAGGCGTCTACCTGTTTGATGCTTCGGGCAACTTCTTTGGCATATTGTCCAGCGATACCGACGATGCCGCAGCCGTGTCCAAGCTGAGTGAACTGGTTGAACAGTGACAATGGGGAGTTCATCGCCACAACAGCTCTGTGCCGATGCCAGGAGCCTTGATCAGCGCTAGGTCATGCGGCATCGAGAATGCCGGGTGAGTGAGTGACGTGACATGTAGAGCTTGGATCAGCCTGGCCTTCAGGCTTGCCATCCTTGCCGTGCTGTTGGCCGGAGTGTGGTCGGGGCGAACCGTCCTGCGAGACGGCGCTCAAGGGGCGTTGAAGATTTCCAGCGCCTGATCTAATGTCGCGCCCGGCTGAGCGGGCGTAGTTCAGTGGTAGAACGACAGCTTCCCAAGCTGTATGTCGAGGGTTCGATTCCCTTCGCCCGCTCCATTATCCAAA
>CAZICN010000148.1:0-9983 GCA_964537655.1 uncultured Aestuariivirga sp. | reverse complement strand
GCAGAACTGGCCCCTGGGTGCCGCCCTTGCCGTGCTCCTGATGGTCGTCGTCGGCACCCTCGTCCTCTTGGTGCTCAAACGCTTCGATCTCGACGCCATACTCGGGCGGAGGTGAGGATGAGCGGCCGTTCCCGACATGCTTTGATCTGGGCCTGGACGCTGGCGGTGCTGGTCTTCGTCTATTTGCCGGCACTGTGCATCCTGCTCGCTTCCATGACCCAGAGCCGCTACTTCCTGTTCCCGATCCAGAAATGGGGGCTCGACTGGTGGCGCAAGACCTTCGCCTCGCTCGAGATTCACCAGCTGTTCAAGACCTCGATCTCGATCGCGCTGTGCGTCACGGTGATCGCTGTCGTCATCGCCTTCTTCGGCGCCCTTGCCTTTGCCCGCTACAACTGGAAGGGCCGCACCCTTTTCCAGAAGATCGTGCTTCTGCCCATCTTCTTTCCGCAATCGGTGCTGGGTCTCGCTTTGCTGCTGTGGTTCAATGCCGTCGGATTCCAGATGTCGTGGATGACAGCCGTCTTCGCGCATCTGGTCTGGATCATTCCGGTGGTCACTCTCGTGATCTCGATCCAGGTCTATAGTTTCGATCCGGCGCTCGAAGAGGCGGCCTTCGATCTCGGCGCCTCGCGCCTGCAGGTCTTCCGCGAAGTGACGCTGCCCGTGCTGCTTCCCGGCATCGTGTCGGGCGCGCTCTTTGCCTTCCTCCTGTCCTGGGGAAATTTTCCGTTGTCGCTCTTCACCACCGGCGCCGACACGACCATCCCGGAATATCTCTATGCCAAGATGGTGGCGGGCTATACGCCAGGCGTCCCGGTGCTCGGCACCGTATCGACCTTTGGCGCGGCCTTCATTCTTCTCGGCGGCTACTGGCTCATCTCGCTGCGCCGCCGCACGCAATCCTGAAGACTTTGGAATGAGTGAGGGCTCAACATGTTTTCGTCACTGAAGGACAAGTCGGTACTGGTCACCGGCGGCAGCAAGGGCATCGGCAAGGGCATCGCCCGGGTCTTCGCCAAGGCGGGCTGCAAGGTGCTGATCACGGCCCGTCACGAGGACCAGGCCAAAGCCTGCGCCGAGGAGCTGAAGAAGGCGGGCGGCACGGCAGCGGCATTCGCCGCCGACGTCACCGACTTCAAGAGCATGCAGAAGGCGGCCGAGTTCGCGGTCAGGACGCATGGCGGCCTCGACGTGCTGTGCGCCAATGCCGGCATCTTCCCGCAAGTGAAGATCGAGGACATGTCGGACGAGACCTGGGACTTGACGATCGACACCAATCTCAAGGGCACGTTCCTGTCGGTGAAGGCCTGCCTGCTGGCTCTCAAGAAGAGCGGCGAGGGTCGCATTATCATCACTTCCTCGATCACCGGCCCCATTACCGGCTTCCCCGGCTGGACGCATTACGGGGCGACCAAGGCCGGCCAGCTCGGCTTCATGCGCACCGCCTGCCTGGAACTCGCCAAGTTCGGCATCACCGTCAATGCCGTGCTGCCCGGTAACATCGCCACCGAAGGCCTCGCCGATCTGGGCCCCGACTACGAGAAGACCATGGCCGCCTCGATCCCGTTGAAGCGCCTCGGCAAGGTGGAGGACATCGGCTATGCCGCGCTCTATTTCGCCACCAGGGAAGCGGGCTACGTGACCGGCCAGATGATCATCGTCGACGGCGGCCAGATCCTCCCTGAGTCACTGGAGGCGATCAATCAGGCGTGACAGCTGGAGCTCAAAAACCACCGCAGCTACTGCAGACCCGCCGCATCGACAATGCCGCCCGGACATTCCGTCTTGGTCGGCGCCGCGGCAGCCAGCAGATCCGCGAGCGATGATTGCGGCGTGATATCGCCGCTGAGGCCGATGGTCAGTTCCGAGATGATGAGCCGGCCATTGTCGCGCACGCATTGCATGCGCACGCGCTCGCCGGCCCCCTTGCCGAAGCTCTCGTCGAAGGCCTTGCCGATGTCGTCGAAAGACAGGAACTGGCCGACGCGGCTGGCGAACAGCCGCTGCACGGCGGAGCCGTTGAGCGCCCGCATTACGGTGAGCGCGTCCGCGAAATACTCCTCCGCCGACGTCCCGTAGCAGGTTCCGTGTTTGATCCATTCATGCCGGTCGAGCTGCGACTGCGTCCCCGGCATCACTTGCCTCAGTTCCTCGCCTGTGGCCGGCTGCAGCGTGATCTCCGGCAGATGATGCCAGCGCCCGGCCTCATCGTCATCCACAAGGGTCACGGCGATATTGCAGTAGGCGAGGCTGCGCGGCTGCGGCCAGAGCCCGTGCAGGGAGAAATGGCTGGCGTCGAACCGCGCCGCCGTCTGGCTTCGGCACTCGACCTTGTCGGGCTTGGTTTCGCAGAAGCCCGGCTGCCAGCTTGCCGCCAGCACATATTGCGTGCGCGGCTCGGCCGGCGCTTTCCCGTCCTTGGCCTTCGGCGCGGACTTGCCCTCGGAAGCCGTGCCGCCGCTGCGCGTGCCGCAGCCGACCGGCGCCCAGCGGCGTTGCGGCGATGCGCCCGGAACGACGATCAGATAGTGGCTCGCGGAGACCTTGTTCGCCGCGACGATCTTATAAGCCTGACCGGCCTTGAGCGGCACCGGCTTCGATTTCTTGCGCAGCGACTGGAACGCGCTGCATTTGGCCCCGGCGATGAAGGACCCATCGAGCGGGACTTCGGCTGCGGCGATCCTGGCCGCGACGAACGAGCACACCGCAACGGCAAGAAGTCTGAAGCCCCTGCCGGCCCTCGCCCTTGACCACATCTGCCACCTCGCTCCTCATCTGAACGAGGAAGCGTGATAGCATATCTCCCGCGACTCCTCCTATTGCCGACGGCCGTTGCCTGGGCGACCGGTTGGGCCGCCGGCTACCAATGCGGCTGCCTGCCTTCGAGGTCTCCCTCAGACCGGACCGGACTCCCTTCATCGAACGGCAACGTATAGGGATCGATATAGGCCATCCGTATGGCGCGGCTATACAGGTCCAGGACGCCGGCGAGCAGCCTGCCGAAGCCGGCGATACTGGCTTTCAACGGCCTCGCCCACGAGGATATTGAAAGACGGTTCCGGGCGGGCAATCTGATGAGCATGTCGGTCATGGGGTGTCTCCACTTTCCCCCAGACTGGCGCGCGGCGAGGCGAATGTCCCAATGGCAAACCTGAAAACTCCTGAAGAATGCTGGCCGTGCATTCAGCACAGGCCTGCGCTACACTTTCGCGGGGGCAGAGATGGCTGCATGGACGTACGGTTCGGGTCATATCGGCTGAGGCGGCGCGAAAGATGTCTGGACGGCCCCGGCGGCCGGCTGGATATCAGCGGACGCTCCTTCGACCTGCTGGACGTTCTGCTGCGACACCCGAATGAGCCCGTTTCCAAAGCCGCATTGTTCGATGCCGCGTGGCCGGGGCTGGTGGTCGAAGAGAACACATTGCAGGCGCATGTCTCGGCATTGCGCAAGATATTGGGCTCCTCGATCATCGTTACCGTCCACGGCCGGGGATACAAATATGCCGGCCCGCAACCCGCGGCGATTGGAGATGACGTGGCGGCGCCAAGGGCTCCACCTCTTCCGCCTAGGGCTTTCCCACCCGATCGCAAGCCGGTCATTGCGGTGCTGCCTTTCGCGAATCTGAGCGGCGATCCTGATCAGCAGTATTTCAGTGACGGGGTGACCGAAGATATCATCGATCGTCTGTCGAAATACCGCATCCTGTCTGTCATTGGGCATCACTCGTCATTCGCCTTGCGCGACAGCGAGGAGAAATACCGCGATCTTCGCGACAAGCTTGCGGCGGACTATGTGCTGACGGGCAACATACGAAAATCGGAAGGCCGCATCCGTATCGCCGCGCGCCTCACCGATGTCGAAACCCAGAACGTGATCTGGGCCGATCACTACGATCGCCCCCTTGCAGATGTCTTCGTTCTCCAGGACGAGGTCACGAGCATCATCGCAAGCACTTTGCTCGGCCGCGTGGAACTCGAAGTCGCACAAAAGCCTCCATCAGAGCCTCGCAGACTGACGAGCTATGAGCATGTATTGAAGGGGATTTGGCATTTCAAAAAGCTTACGCCGGAGGGCGCTGCGACTGCCGCCGAGCACTTCACCAGGGCCGCCGGCGAATTCCCCGAGAATGCTGACGCCTACCGCGGCCTCGCAATGTGCGAAAACAACAAGTGGTTTTCGGACTTTGACCGCGATGCCTTGGCAAATGGCGTAAAATTCGCCGAACGCGGCATTGAGATCGATCCCACGAATGCGATGTGCCACTGCGTACGCGGGTTCTGTCAGATCTATCTGGGCGATCTTGCCGCTGCGATCGAATCCTACCGCAAGGCCGAGTCCCTCAATCCGGGAGACCCCCATATTCATGTAGAAGGGGCCTTGTTAAATGTCTATCTGGGGCAATTGTCGATCGGCAGGGACTCCCTCGCGCACGCTTTCAGGCTGAACCCGCTACCCCCGCTCTGGTACGCGGAATTCGCGGCTGTCCTCCATTTTGTCGAAGGATCATATGAGAAGGCCCTGCCGGCTTTCCTGGCGATCCCCGATGGCGCCTGGGACTGCATGTATGCGCTCGCTTGCCTGGCTCATCTCGGTGAACTCGCACAGGCGCGTTCGTTGATCGAGCGCTCTCGCGACCGTCAATGGGACTTGCTCAGGGGCGCCGACGCCGAGCCATTCGTCGATGCCGAACCCCGCCAGCGCTTGATTGTAGGGTTGAAGAAAGCACTCGGTGCATAGAATGTGAGGAGGATCATCCTCTTCCCTTGACCGTTGCCAGCATGCCGACGATATGATCGCGCGCCTTCTCGAGCTCGCGCCTGTCGCCCGACATGAACAGCCGGCCCGATGCGCCGATCATCTGGCAATCGACCAGGGTGGCGCCGGGCGCGATCTTCTCCGCCTCGTTCGCCGCATAGGCGGCGAACAGGGCCGGCATCATCTCGACCAGCAGCAGTGATTCGCCGGGCAGGATCATCGACGCTTCGCGATTGCGGTTGAGGATGACGGCATGGCTGTCCGTCACCTCGGGTACGATCTCGGCGAAGAGCAATTGCGGCTTGAGCTGGTCGTCGGCCTTCTGGCCGATCGCCTTGAGCACCGCCGCCCCCGCCCGGTCGACATGATCCATGTCGAAGGAATGCAGCTCGAGAATGCCGAACTGCCTTTCGGTGTAGAGGATTCCGGGCTCGGCCTCGGGCACGGTCTTCAGCGCCACATCGCTCACATGATGGATCGCCAGAGCCGGTGCGATCTCGATGATCAGCGAATGCATGCCTTCCAGCGGCACGTAGCCTCGCGCGCGGGTCGGCGAGCCCATATAGGCGGCGAACTGCCGCCTGAGGGTGACAAGCTTGAGATAGACGCGAAGCTCGGCCACGGTTCGAGGTTACTTCGCCGTGCCAAAATGCTTGAGCACATCCGGATGCGGACGCGGGATGACATGCACCGAGACCACTTCGCCGACATTGCGCGCGGCTTCAGCACCCGCTTCCGTCGCCGCCTTGACGGCGCCGACATCGCCCTGCACCAGCACCGAGACGAGGCCGGCGCCGACCTGCTCGCGCCCGATGATGGTGACATTCGCCGCCTTCACCATCGCATCGCCCGCGGCGAAAGCCGCCACGAAGCCACGCGTTTCGACAAAACCAATTGCGTTAGACATGATGTCCTCCTTTTCGCAACCTGACTGAACCAATCAACCCTTCTTCGCCGGCTTGGCCGCGGCCTGTTCATCGAGAATGCCGATGACCAGGGCGTCGACGACATTGTTACCGTCCTTGAACCAGGCCTTGGCGACCGATCCTTGCGTGATCAGCACGCGCTCGCCCACGCCCGCCCCCAGGGGATCGAACGCGACCATGCGCTCGTCCATCTCGTCTTCTTCCTCGATGGCGATCTCGAGCAAGGCGCCGGCCGGCAATTCGGCCAGCCGCTTCGTTGCCCATACTTTTCCGACGACGATACCTGTCTTCATGAGCGGTCCCTCACGATCTCAAGCTTGACCTCGCGCGCCTTGTCGCGCGCGAGCGGCGTCACGACGACGCCCTTGCCGATGACGAGACGGTCATTGGTCCTGCCGATTTCGGCCACCATGATCTCCGTCACCACTCCCTTCGAAATCTGATGCTGGCGCTGGCGCGCCGCCAGGGCCGGCGCGGCGCCGATGCCGCCGCCGCGGGGCGCGAGGCCGAGTTCGATCTTGCCCGACAGGATGCCGAGCCTGACATCTTCCGGCGCCTGCAGCAGGTCGCGCGCCAAGGCTTTGAGATCGGCGCCGGTCTCCATCCTGACCTCGACGCGCGCCGCCTTCTGGTCGAGGAGCGCCGTCCTGAGCCGCGCCAGGAGCGTGCCGCCGCCCGTCTCGGGCTTCGCCTTCGCCGGCAGCAGGTCGCGCAAGGCGTCGCGCACCAGCTGCCGGATCTCGTCGGAGGAAACAGCGCTCATGCGGCCATCCTCATTTCGAGCGCCTGCTCGGCGGCGCGGGCCGCAGCCCTGATGTTGCTTTCCTCGCCCGAGAGATAGACGCGCCCGGTGGCGCCCATCATCCGGTAGTCGACCACTTTGACATTGGCCGCCTTCTCCGCCTCGTTCGCGGCAAGGATGGCATAGGCCGCCGGCTGCATTTCGAGAACGAACAGCGATTCGCTGGGCAGGATCATCGAGCCCGACTTGTTCCGGTTGATGAGCAGCGCGTGATAGTTGTCGACGCGCTTGACGATCTTCGAAGCCAGCACCTCGGGCTTCAGGGCATCCCTCTCGCTGGCGCCGAGCTCGGCCAGGATCGCCTCGCCGGCGGCCCTCACCGAAGCGGTCGAATGCGAGTGGAACTCGAGGTAGCCGAACTGCCTTTCGACCACCAGGATGCCGGGCTTCACATCGACGGTCTTCACCGCGATGTCGGTCAGGGGCTCGATATCGAGGCCTGGCGCCACTTCGATGACGATCGCCGCCATGTTGGCGCGCGGCAGGAAGCCCCGGCAGAAGGTGCCGAGATAACACATGGTGCCCGGCTGCAATTGATCGATGAAGATATAGGAGCGGAGCTTGGCCAAGCTAATGTTCCGAATCCGAAGTTCGCATCGTCTTGAATTGTCCTCCGAGCAAACTTCGGAGTCGAAAGGACATTGGCAAATCAACAATTCCAAAGTGGTCTCGGTTCAGGAATTCTCTCGAATTCCGACCGCGATGCTGGAGAGAATTTCTGAACCACGACATTAGCGCCTCGTCAACTCCTTGAGCTCTTCGAGGATGATGCGGCGGATCTCGGCGCGGATGTCATCGCCGCTCTGTGTTGGCCGGGAGGCGGTCGCCGCCGCGGTCCCATCCGGGTGATTGCCGAAATCATAGTCGATCTCGCCGCGGGGCGGCGCCCCGATGCGCGGCTTCTCGACCTGCCGCGCCGAGGCGAAGGACGGCATCTGGACATGGGACTCTCGGTTCCACGCCATCTTCACCCACTGCACCAGATGTTTGGGACCGACATTCTCGGCGACGGAGCTGCGGCCGAAATAGCCCGTTCCGATGGTCATGGTCGGCGCCAGATGCGTCTCGAAGCCGGAAGCGCCGAGGCTGTTGCCGACATTGACGCTGATGCGCAGCACATTCATCTCTTCGCCATAGCGCAGGATGATGTCGGGGTCGCGCGCATGGATCGAGGCCGAGTGTCCACCGCCCGAGCGCCGCGTCATCGCCCGGCAGGCGATCATCGCCGCCTCGCGCGTCGCCGCCACATAGAGGCCGATCACCGGGCACAGCTTCTCACGGCTCAGCGGATAGTCGTCGCCGATCCGCTCCAGCGGCGCCACCAGCACCCTGGTGCGCGCCGGCACGCGAAACCCCGCCTTCTGCGCGATGACTTCGGCGCCCTTGCCGATCAGCGCGACGTCGAACTTGCCGCCCGGAAACAGCCTCTGCTCGAGTTGGGCGCGTTCCTCCGCGCTGCAGATATGGCAGCCATTGCGCTTGAGATCCTGGGCAAGCGCCGGCGCGATCGCGCCATGGGCGATGATGGCGCTCTCATTGGTGCACAGAATGCCGTTGTCGAAGGACTTGGAGTCGGCGATCGCCTTGGCCGCTTGCGCCACATCGGCACTTTCATCGACATAGGCGGGCACATTGCCGGGTCCCACGCCGATCGCCGGATTGCCCGAACTGTAGGCGGCGCGCACCACCGGCGTGCCGCCGGTGGCCAGGATGACGTCGATGCGATCGGACTTCATCACCGTCTCGACGATCGGCAGCGAGGGCTCATCGATGACCTGGATGACGCCGTCGGGAGCGCCCGCACCCTCGGCCGCCTTTGCCAGGAGGCGCGCCGCATCGGCGCAGCAGGCCTTGGCCATCGGATGCGGCGAGATGATGATGGCGTTGCGCGTCAGGAGACACAGCATGATCTTGTAGAACACCGTGGCGACCGGGTTGGTCGAGGGGGTGAGCGCGAAGACGACACCCGCCGGGCGCGCGATCTCCAGGATCTTGCGTTCCTGGTCGAGCTTGATGCCGGTGAAATCCTGGTCCTGGTAGAGCTCGAAAAGGCCCCGCGAACACGCCTGGTTCTTGATCACCTTGTGCTCGACGACGCCGAAGCCGGTTTCCTCCACCGCCCATTGCGCGTAGCGCTGCGCTTCGGCATGGCCCGCTTCGGCGACCGCTTTGGCGATCTTCAGCACCTCGGGCCGGCTGTAGCCGGCGTAAGCCTCAGCCGCCCAGCGCGCCTTCTCGACCATTTGCCTGGCATGAAAGCTGGTGAAGCCTCTGTCTTCGAGAAGGGGATGAATGGCCATGGACCCAGACTAGGTCACACCCCTACCCGGCGCTTGACACCACAATTGGCCGGCTTGACATCACTTATCCTTTCAAAAATAGGGACATTATAAAAAATTCTCGCAGAGAGCAAAGCAGCCAGCCAAACCATCCAACAGATTATTATAGTGTCCCTTATTTTACTATATCACTCGGGATAAAGTTGCTTTGTCGCTCTTTCCATGCGAGGCTTCCGTCTACGCAACTGGGGCCCTCACATGCAGCCTGGGGAAGACAGCAGCAATCCCGGGATCCTGGCTTCGGCCGCAACGGGTCTGTCCGACCATGTCGCGCGCGGGGGCGGCGATATCGACCGGGTCTGTGGCGAAGCTGGCGTCGACCCGGCCTCGGTGGGCCAGCCCACCCTCAGCCTCGAACTGGCCGCCTTCTGCTCGCTGTTCGAGGAAGCAGCGCGCAACACCCGTAATCCCAATTTCGGCCTGTGGTTCGGCAACAGCTTCAAGCCGCGCGACCTTGGCCTCATTGGCTACACCGCCATCTCCTCCCCGACGCTGGGTGCGGCGCTCGAAAACTTCGTCGGCCTGTTCAGCCTGCATCAGCAGTCGACCCACATGGCGATCGCCGAAGCCGGCAACGGCCTTGTCCGGCTCGAATATCAGATCCGCATGCCCGACATCCTCGCCCGCCGCCAGGACGCCGAACTGTCGCTCGGCATGTTCCTCAACATCATCCGCGAATGCTGCGGGTCCTCATGGGCGCCGGAAGAAGTCCACTTCGAGCATCCGAAACCCGAAGCCTGGCGCGAGCATGAAAGCGCCTTCGACGCGCCGGTTTTCTTCTCGCAATCGACCAATGCGCTGGTTTTTCGGCGCGAGTTGTTCAAGCGCCCGATGCCGGCGCCCGATCTGAAACTCCTGTCGATCACCCGCATGTGCCTGATGAGCGTCGGCACCAAGCCGCTGCCGCGCCAGACCCTCAAGGACCAGATCAGGTCGGCGATCCGCGCCCGCCTCGCCGAGGGTTACCCCGCCCTCGAGCATGTGGCGGAAGCGATCAGGACCTCGCCCGCCGCCATCCAGCGCGAGCTGTCGCGCGACAATCTCACCTACAAGGACCTGGTCGAGGATACACGCCGCGAGCTCGCCCTTGTCTATGTGCGCCAGCGCGAGCTGCCCTTCTCGGAAATCGCCTTCCTGCTCGGCTCTTCGGAGCTGTC
>CAZICN010000147.1:0-10042 GCA_964537655.1 uncultured Aestuariivirga sp. | reverse complement strand
GTTCGCTCGGAAGGCGCGGCGATATGATGCGAACTTCGGATTCGGGACACTAGCGCATGCGGACGAGACATTTCGGCGCCAGCGGACGCGATGTGGCCGTCATCGGCCAGGGCACCTGGTATATCGAGCATGCCGAGCGGGCGACGGCGGTCGCGGCCCTCAGAGGCGGGCTCGATGCCGGGCTGACCCACATCGACACGGCGGAAATGTATGGGTCGGGCGCGGCGGAGAAGATCGTCGGCGAGGCGATCGAGGGCCGGCGCGATGAGGTGTTCCTCGTCTCCAAGGTCCTGCCCAGCAACGCCTCGAAGGCGGGAACGCGGCGCGCCTGCGAGGCCTCGCTCAAGCGGCTCAGGACCGACAGGCTCGACTGCTATCTGCTGCACTGGCGCGGCCAGTATCCCCTGGCCGAGACGATCGCGGCTTTCGAGGACCTGAAGCGCGAGGGCAAGATCCTGTCCTGGGGGGTGAGCAATTTCGATGAGGAGGATCTCGCCGAGGCGCTGGCGGTCGCCGGGCGCGGCAAGATCGCCTGCAACCAGGTGCTCTATCACCTGTCCGAGCGCGCCATCGAGCATGACATCGTCTCCTGGTGCCGGCAGCACGACGTCGCCGTCGTCGCCTACAGCCCGTTCGGCCATTCGGGGATTCCGGCGCGCAACAGCAAGGGCGGCTATGTGCTGGCCGATATCGCCGCGGCGCATGGCGCCAGCCTGCATCAGGTGGCGCTGGCTTTCCTCACCCGCCATCCCTCGCTGTTCGCCATTCCCAAGGCGGCGCGCCTCCTCCATGTGCAGGACAATGCCGGGGCGCTCGATATCGAGCTCAGCGCCGAGGATGTGGAGCGCCTGCAGGAGGCCTTCCCCCTGGGCGTCAAGCCGCGCGGCCTGCCGATGCTGTGACGCGCTATTTCCGCCGTCCCACCACATAGCCGGCGGCGGCAATAAAGACCGAGGCCCTATCGCCGAAGAGACGCATCGCCTCCGTCGCTTCATGCACGAGCTTGCGGGCTTCGGCCCTGGCGCCTTCGAGGCCCAGCAAATCGACAAAGGTCGCCTTGCCCGCGGCCTTGTCCTTGCCGGTCGCCTTGCCCATGGCGATGCTCGAGGCTTCGACATCGAGGATATCGTCGGCGATCTGGAAAGCGAGGCCGATCCGGTCGGCATAGAGCGTCAGTGCGGCGCGCTCTGCCGCGCCGGCCCGGCCGAGGATCGCGCCCGCAAGACAGGCAAAGCGGAAAAGGGCGCCGGTCTTCATCGCCTGCAAGGTCACGATGCGGCCGAGATCGGCGACCTTCTCGCTCTCGGCGGCGAGATCGAGCATCTGGCCGCCGGCCATGCCCTGCTTGCCGGCGGCTTTCGCGAGTTCGGCCACGAGTTCGCCCCTGACGGCCGGATCGGCATGGGTCGCGTCATCGCTCAGGACCTCGAAGGCGAAAGTGAGGAGCGCATCGCCCGCCAGTATCGCCGTCGCCTCATCGAAGGCCTTGTGCACGGTCGGCCGGCCGCGGCGCAGATCGTCATCGTCCATGGCCGGCAGGTCGTCATGGATGAGCGAATAGCAATGCACGCATTCGAGCGCGGCCCCGGCCTGCAGCGCTTCCCCACCCTCGATGCCGAATAGGCGGGCGCTTTCGACGACGAAGAACGGCCTCAGCCTCTTGCCCGGCGCCAGCAGCGCGTAACGCATCGCCTCGACGAGACGCGGGGCGCTGGCCCCGGCGAGCGGCAGGAGGCGATCGAGATGGCCTTCGATCGTCCCGGCGAAGTCGCTGAGCCGCCGTTCGAACGACGTTTGCTGGGTTGACTCCACGGCGCGGGTCCTGTGTTAGGTTCGGCGAAGCTCTACTGAGAGACGCAAGGAAACTCAACCTATGGGATTAGGCCCATTGTGCATGCCCGGCCATGACTGATATCGGGATCAGGCGGCGGACGTCTCCGGTCGGGCGTGGTGCCCGGCAAGACAATTCCTCCGACGGGAATGATGAGACGCTGCCTGTGGCGCGCAAGACCTGGTTCAGATCCGACCTTCTCAAGCGCTCCGGGCCGTGGCCGCGCCGTCTCGCCACTATTGCCGTCTTCGTGGCGTTGTGGCCCATCGTCATGACCTTCGTCTATGCGGTCTTGCCGCCGCCCGCCTCCAATCTGATGATCACCCGTCTCGTCAACGGCAACGGCATTTCATACGACTGGGTGAGCCTCAACGATATCTCGCCGCAGCTGCCACTAGCCGTTGTCTCCTCCGAGGATGCACGATTCTGCTCGCATAACGGTGTCGACTGGATCGAATTCAGCGACGTCCTCGACGAGGCGACCGATGGTGATGGTGAAGGGCCGATCCGCGGCGCCAGCACCCTTTCCATGCAGACGGCGAAGAACCTGTTCCTGTGGGATGGCCGCACCCCGATCCGCAAGGTACTGGAACTGCCGCTCGCCTACTGGATGGACCTCGTCTGGACCAAGCGTCGCATGATCGAGGTCTATCTCAACATCGTCGAATGGGCGCCGGGCGTCTATGGGGCGGAGGCGGCGGCGCGCCACCACTTCAGGAAGTCGGCGGCCAAGCTGACCAAACGTGAGGCCGCGCTTCTGGCCGCCGTGCTGCCGAATCCGATCAAAAGGAAGGCCGGAAAACCGTCAAAACGGGTCAGCCGGATCGCCGACCGGATCATGGCCCGGATGAATATTATGGGCCCCTATGTGACTTGCCTTGGGCTGCGCGGCCCGCTATAAGCCCCCATCTTTCGGCGCCCCGGCCCGGCCGGGCGGCGCCTTTTGTTTCATGGAGAGTTTCGATGGCCGTTCCACGCAAGAAAATGTCCCGCAGCCGCATCGGCATGCGCCGCTCGGGTCACAAGCTTCAGACCGTCACCTGGGTCGAGGACAAGAAGTCCGGCGAACTGCGCCGCCCGCACCATGTCGATCTCAAGACCGGCATGTATAAGGGCCGCCAGATCCTCGAGCCCAAGAGCGATTTCTGAGATCCTGCTCACTCGATAGACCATGAGCGGGTTCTGAGGGGAATTCGTTCAAAGCGGGGGCCGGCGCTTGCGCCGGCCTTAGCCTTTTCAGGGCCAGCGAAGCGCACTCATTAACCACACCGCCAAAGGGAAGCTTAGACATTGGTCCCTATGTTGCGCCTCGATCCTCATGAGGCGGAATGGACCGATTGTTGAAACTCCTGCCGCCGGCCTTGCGGCAGCCGGCCGAGACGCTCTTTACCGGCGGCGGTGAGGGCGCGCGTTCCGGGCGTGGCGCGCTCACCGCCTTCACCATCCGCATCGCCTCGGCGCTCCTCGCCTTCCTCACCCAGATCCTGCTGGCGCGCTGGATGGGCGCCTTCGAATTCGGCGTCTTCTCCTATGGCTGGGTGTGGATCATCGTGCTGGGCTCGCTGGTTTCGGCGGGCTTCGCCACTTCCGTGGTGCGCTTCCTTCCCGAATATCGCGTGCAGGAGAAATGGGGTCTGTTCCGCGGCTTCCTCAGAACCGGACGAGCGATCGCCCTGGGTCTCGGCCTTGCGGTGGCTCTGGTCGCCCTCGCCATTATCACGAACTCAACCGGCTTCGTCGAGCCGGTCTATCTCTTGCCGCTCGCCATTGCGTTGATCGGCCTTCCCGCTTACGGGCTCACTGATTTCCAGGACGGTGTCGGCCGCGCGCAAGGTTGGATCGATCTCGCGCTCATCCCGCCCTACATACTGAGGCCGATCCTGCTCTTCATCTTCATCGGCATCTTCTATGCCGTGGCGCAGCCGCCCGATGCCGCGACCGCGGCGCTCGCGCTGGCGGCCGCCTGCTGGGTCACCGCGGCCGTGCAGTATCTGGCGCAGAGACGGCGCCTGCGCGCAAACGTCCCGGTGGCGACGCCGGCCTATGCGCCAAGGCTCTGGGTCCGCACCTCGCTGCCGCTCTTCATGATCGACGGCTTCACGCTGTTCATCCTCAATCTCGATGTCCTGCTGTTGCAGTATCTGCATGTTGCGCCCGATCAGATCGGTATCTATTTCGCCGCGCTGAAGACGATCTCGCTCATCGCCTTCGTGCATTTCTCGATCAGCGCCGTGGCGATGCCGCGATTCGCAGCCCTTCACGCGCGTGGCGAGGCCGCCGAGATCAGGCGGTTCCTCGGCCGCATGCAGATCTGGTGCTTCTGGCCATCGGCCGTGGCCGCGGCCGTCCTTCTCGTCGCCGGCAAGCCGCTGCTGTCGCTCTTCGGACCCGCCTTCACCGCGGCCTATCCGGTGATGTTCATCCTGGCCGCGGGACTCCTGGCGCGCGCCGCGGCCGGTCCGGCGCAGAACTTGCTTGCCGTCTCCGGACATCAGGACAAAGCGGCGATGATCTTGCTCACGACATTTCTCCTCAATGGCGGCCTCGGCCTCGCTTTCATCCCGCGCTTCGGGATCGAGGGCGCGGCCATCGCCATATCGGCCGCCTTCGTCTTCGAGGCGCTCGCCACCATCCTGCTGACGCGCCGTTATTTCCCGGCCAGCTCAGAGCGGCGCCCATGAACATGATGGCCCCATGGCCGGACCAGGCGGGTACCGGCGAGATCAAGGCCCGGATGCTTCCTGTCGCGGCGATCGCGCAGCATTCGAGCGCCTGGCGGGCTTTGGGCGAGCAGGCTTTTGTGCCGGCGGGTGCCGCGCTGCAGGGCTGGCTCGAGCCGGCCCTGCGTCACCTTTCGCCCGGGTTTCCGGCTGAACTCCTGACCCTCTGGCGCCTCGACCGGCTCTGTGGCGTCATCGCCATGAAACCCGGCCGCGGGCTTCTGTGGCGGTCTTGGACCTCGCTTTTGAGCTTCTCGGGCACGCCGCTGATTGCCCGCGACGACCCCAAGGCGCTCCTCAAGGCCTTGCTCGATGCCGGCCGCGGCCGCGCGATCCAGTTGAGCGCCATCCCCGCTTCTGGCCCATTTTGGGACATGCTCGGCGAGACCGTCGCCGAAGCCGGAGGCTCGATCGCGATGCTCGACCGCTGGGAGCGCGCGGCGCTCGCGCCGAAAGGCAGCTTCGAACAGTGGTTCACGAGCAATTTCGACCGCAAGCGGCGCAAGGAATACCGCAGGCTTCGGACGAGGCTCGGCGAGGAAGGGACCCTCGACATAACGTCGTGGGACAAAGGCGATCCGGTCGATCCCTGGGTCGATGACCTCATGGCGCTCGAAGTTAGGGGCTGGAAGGGCCGGCGCGGCACGGCTCTTGCTACCAATGAGGCCATGGCAACCGCATATCGTGAGGCGCTTCACCTTCTCGCCGCCGAGGGCAATCTCCGGTTCTGGAAGGTCGTCTTCAACGGCAAGCCGATCGCCATGATGTCGGGCCTGGTGTCGGGTGCCCGGGGCTGGCTCGGCAAGGTCGCCTATGACGAGGACTTCGCCAAATATTCGCCGGGCGTGCAAGTGATCCTCGCCGCGACCGAGACGCTGATCGACAAGGATCGCCTCACGCTGGTCGATTCATGCGCCATTCCCGACCATCCGATGATCAACAATATCTGGCGCGACCGCGTCGCCTTCTGCGACGTGCTGATCAAGGGGCCGTCGCTTTCAACGCCTGTGTTCGCCGCAGCACTCGCCGCCGAGAAGGCCCGGCGCAAGGCGCGCATCATGGCCAAGACGCTCTATTACCGAATTTCGAGGAGACAGAAGTCATGAGCATCGTCAGCATCGACGCCGATGTGGCGCGCGAGAAATTCCTCAAGGCGCCCTTCGCGCTGAAGCATGGGCTGGCTGACCATCCGCTGTTCACACTCGAGCGCCTGATCAAGCTCGCCCAGTCGATGCCGCGCGACCGCATCGAATATAATTCGGGCAAGGTGCTGCCGGGCCAGAAGCCGGAGGACATCCCGACCATCGACATGGCGCCCGCCGAGGTGATCAAACGGATCGAGGAGGCCAATGCCTGGATGGTGATCAAGGGCGTCGAGATCGATCCGGACTATGCGGCGATCCTGAAGGACTTCGTCGATGCGGCCCAGGCCGCCGCCGGCAAGAAGGCGCGGGATTACAGCGATCTCCAGGGCTACATCTTCGTGTCGTCGGCCCATTCGACGACGCCGTTCCATGTCGATGCCGAAGAGAACATCCTGATCCAGATACGCGGCGACAAGTTCGTCCATATCTTCGAGAACGGCGATCGCACGCTCGTCTCCGAGGAGGCGATGGAGATTTCACCCTCCAAGCATCGTAACCAGCATTATGAGCCGTCCTATGAAGCGCGCGCGCAGGTCTTTTCGATGAAGGAGGGCGATGCGGTGCATCTGCCCTATCTGTGGCCGCATTGGGTGCGCACCGGCGGGCGCTATTCGGTCTCCATGGCGATGACCTGGAAGACGCCGGAGGTGAGCCGGCTCAACAAGATCAGGCTGATGAACGGAACGTTGCGCCATTTCGGCATGGCGCAGAAGCCGCCCGGCCAGTCGGCGGCCATGGACGGCATCAAGGTCGCGGCCCATGACGCGATGCGCGCCGTCATCGATCCCTTGCGCAAATCGGAAGGAGCGCGGCGCATGCTGCGCGGGCTGATCTATGGCAGGAAGGCGAACTACTATTACGGCAAGGAAGAGAAGAAGGCCGGGTGACGCCGCCCGCGGGCCGTCATTTCAGGCCGACGAGATAATCGGCGATGGCCTGGACATCGGCCTCGGGCAGCTTCGACAAGTTCGTTTGCACGGCGCCCATGCCGCCCGAGGAAAGCTTGTCATAACCCAGCGTCTCGCCGAACTGCATGGCGGAGACGAGATCCCTGGCATCCTTGTAGCGGCCGCGCTCGATGAGACCGCGCAGCGACGGCACGTTCCCGCTACCTTCGAGGCTCGGAGCGCCGGCAAAGGCCCGGCTGTCGTCGCGGGTCATGATGAGAGTGCGCGGCGTGTGGCATTCGGCGCAATGGCCCGGACCATTCACCAGATAGGAGCCCCGGTTCCAGCTTGCCGTCTGCGTGGCGTCGGGCTGCCATTTGGCGTCGGAAAGGCCCAGATATTTCCACAGGCCGATGCCGCGGCGGAGCAGGAAGGGGAACGGAATGTCGGCCGGCCTGTTTTCGGCCTTCACCGGCTTCAGCGTCATCAGATAGGCACGGATGTCGAGGACGTCCTCGGTGCGCATCGCGGCATAGGACGTATAGGGGAAGGCCGGAATGTCATGCGTGCCGGCGCTCGATATGCCGCGCTGGAGCGCGTTGACGAAGGCGAGTTCGCTCATCTGGCCGAGCCCCGTCTCGGGATCGGGCGTGAGATTGGGCGGGTAGAAGATGCCGATCGGCGTCTTGAGCGGCGCCCCGCCCGAGGGCAGAGCCGTATCGGCGCCCGCCTTCGCGGGATCAGGCTTGTGGCAATTGATGCAGCCGCCGATCGTATAGAGAAGCGCGCCATTGCCGGCATCGGCCTGATACTGCGGAAGGGCCTCGGGGCCGAGCGGGCGCGGCGCGCTCAATATCCAAAAGACCGCCCCACCCAACAGGACAAGTCCCGCCAGGCCGAGCAGTCGCGATTTCGTGAGAATCCGGTTCTTCAGGCGCGCTTATTCCTTCGGGCGGCGGAACTTGGTGTGGCAACCCTTGCAGGCTTCGCCCAATCCGCCAAGCGCCGTCTTGAAGCCCGCTTCATCGGTCGTGGCCCCCATCGCTTCGACCGCCTTGAGGGCCGCGTCCTGAGCGGCCTTGAAGCCTTCCGCGTCGCTCCAGATCTCAGCCTTGGCGTAGGTCTCGGGCGGCCCGCTCTCGCTGCCCGGCGTGAAATTGGCAAAGGCCTTCTTGAAGCCTTCGAGCATCGAATCGGCGTTGCTCTTGACCACCGCCGCGTCATAGGCGGCCTCGCCCTTGGCGATGCCGGCGAATGCGCCCATGGCCTTGCCGACCTGCTTCATGCCCGCCTGGCGGTCTTCGATGGGTCCCGCAAGGGCCAAAGTGGTTCCAAATCCCACCATGATGGCAAGGGCAGGCACAAATTTCAGAATGGAGGCTGGCTTCACCATGTACATCTCCCGAATTATGGCGTTGGCTCGCACCGGGAGTATACGCACAGGAACCTGTGGCAATTTCATCACGATTCATTGTTTTTTCACCGCGCCACGAAATGGCCCGGCTTCAGCCGCGCGTCCGCCCGTCTCGTCTCCCATCTTCCACGACATGAACGCGGAATGAACCGCCCATTCGGATGAGAGTCAGCCTGTGCTTCGTAGTGTGTGTCTTAGGTAATTCTTAGATTCAGCGTGTTATGACCAAAAGTACCGAAGGAGAAGAAGTCATGCGTAGCCTCGAGGCGTCCCCCCGCACAGAGCCCTATCAAGGGCAAGCGACAAGGCCCGTGCGGGTCAGCCCCGAACTCGCGGAGTTCCTCCATATGCTCAATTCCCTCGAGAATCATCTGGTCACCAAGGCCAACAGCGAGGATTGAGCCCGCAGCATCGCGTGGACGCGCCGGTCGTGGCCGCGTTCCGAGATCATCCTTAAGGATCAGTAACCGAATCCGGGAGGGCGCCCATCTGCGGCGCTCTTTGCATTTTCAGCGCAGGATCTTCTGGATCGCCAGCTGCAGTTCGCTGCGCCCGGCGGGCTTCGGCAAGGCCATGTCGAAACATTCATGCCAGTTGCCGCCCTTGTGCCAGTCGGCGAGATAGGCCGACAGCGCCATCAGCGGCGTGCGCGCCGCCCCGCCGCCCAAGGCGCGGATCTCGCGCGCGGCGATCATGCCGTCCATCACCGGCATTTCGATATCGAGCAGCACCAGATCATAAGGCTGGCAGCGGGCGAGATGCAGCGCGTCCTCACCATGTTCGACGGCGTCGACATCGCAGCCCATGCGCCGCAGCAGGGCCGCGGTCACCAGGCGCACCGTGTCCGAATCCTCGGCAAAGAGAATGCGCGGCCGTGAGCCGTCGAGGCATTTGAGCTGGGTCTGCATTGTCGGCGCCATTTCCTGCGGGTCTTCTTGGACCCGGGATTCTGCCCGCCAATTCCTGCTTAAATATTGGCGAAACCAAAAAGCGGCGCGGATGGCTAATGAAGACCTAACTGACGCTGCGATATCGGGTGCGGCTCAAGCCGGCTGGCTCCGGTCCTGGCTTATTTGGTGCCGAACATGCGGTCGCCGGCGTCGCCCAGGCCCGGCACGATATAGCCATGGCTGTTGAGCTTGCGGTCGACCGCGGCGGTGAATATCTGCACATCGGGATGATCGGCATTCACATGCTTGATACCCTCGGGTGCGGAAAGCAGGCAGACGAGCTTGATGTCCTTCGCACCCTTGTCCTTGAGCCTCTGGATGGCGGCCGAGACCGAATTGCCGGTGGCGAGCATGGGGTCGACGACGATGACGCGGCGCTCGGCGATGTCCTCGGGCACCTTCATGTAATACTCGACCGGCTGCAGGGTTTCGGGGTTGCGGTAGATGCCGATATGGCCGACGCGGGCCGAAGGCATGAGGTCGAGCATGCCTTCGAGAAGGCCGTTGCCGGCCCTGAGGATCGAGACGACGACGAGCTTCTTGCCCTTGAGGATCGGCGCTTCCATCTCGGCCAAGGGCGTCTCGATGGTTTGGGTCGTCATCGGCAGGTCGCGCGCCACCTCATAGGCAAGGAGCAGGCTGATCTCGCGCAGCAGCTGGCGGAACACCGCCGATGGGGTGTGCTTGTCGCGCATCAGGGTCAGCTTGTGCAGCACCAGCGGGTGGTCGACGATGACCAGGTTCGCCGGCAGATCGGCTTTGCTCATGAAGGCCTCCTCGTATTGACCTTTTCTTACGGGCAGGGGCGCTCTAAACTCAAGCCGGACTTTAGGGCTTCACCTCGTCGTCCACCGGAAATACCCGATGACATCGCTCAACTTCCGCCAGCACGAGATCCTCCTGATCGCCCGCCAGAGCGGCAAGGTGACGGTCGACGGGCTGGCCGAGCGCTTCGATGTGACGCCGCAGACCATCCGCAAGGATCTCAACGACCTGTGCGAGCAGCGGCTCCTCACCCGCACCCATGGCGGGGCGCTGCTGTCGTCGGGGGTCGAGAACGTCGCCTATGAGGCGCGCCGGCTGCTCGCCGAATAC
>CAZICN010000146.1:0-10082 GCA_964537655.1 uncultured Aestuariivirga sp. | reverse complement strand
TCGTCAATCTCGGCGCCCATGTGGATACGGGCACGATGGTGGATACCTGGGCGACCGTCGGCTCCTGCGCCCAGATCGGCAAGAATGTCCATCTCTCCGGCGGCGTCGGCATCGGCGGCGTGCTCGAGCCAATGCAGGCCGGTCCCACCATCATCGAGGACAATTGCTTTATCGGTGCCCGCTCGGAAGTGGTCGAGGGCTGCATCGTCGGCGAGGGCGCGGTGCTCGGCATGGGCGTCTATATCGGCCAGTCGACCAAGATCGTCGACCGCGCCACAGGCGAGGTCTTCATGGGCCGGGTGCCGCCCTATTCGGTCGTGGTGTCGGGAAGCCTGCCGGGCAAGCCCTTGCCCACTGGCGAGCCGGGCCCCAGCCTCTATTGCGCCGTGATCGTCAAGCGGGTCGACGAGAAGACCCGCTCGAAGACCGCCATCAACGAATTGCTGCGCGACTGAGCCCTCTCAAGCCTGGTGGCTGAACCGGGCCCGGCGGGCATCCTTCGTCAGGACCCGGAACGCATCGGCGCTCACATGGACAAGGCTCTTGTGGTCGCCGCCCTCGAAATAGAGGTCGGACACATCGCCCAGGCTCTCGTCGAGCACCACTGGCACGCCATAGGCGGCGCCGACCGGCGGAACGGCGCCGGCCTCGCAATCCTCGAAGATCGTCGTCACCTCGTCCTCGGTGGCAAGCCCCAGGCGCTTGTCCAGGAGGTCCTGCAGGGTGCCCAGTTCGACCCGATGCGTGCTCGGCACGACGGCAAGGGCATAGCCGAGCTCGTGGTGGACCACCACGGACTTGGCCACCCGGTTGCCGGGGATATGCGCCGCCTCCGCCGATTGGCTGCTGGTCGCTGTGCGCGGATGGCTGACGACGTCATAGTGGACGCCCTCGCTATCCAGGAATTGCCGAAGTTTGCTTGCAATGGTCATCGTCGGCCTCCTCGCTGACACGCTGGATAAAGGAGCAGAACGAAGGCCGCCATTTTCGCCCCTTGGGGGGCGTTGTCAACTGCCGGCCGCGGCGAAGGCATTAACGAAATATTACGCGATCGGGCCAAATTCCAGATTTCATTTTACGTGGATTTAAAGCCCCCCTGCTAGGGAAGAGGCTCTCAATCGGGAGCGGGGACCATCCATGAATTTCGTTTCACTGCTGTTCAGCTTCAGTGGCCGCATCAGCCGGTCGCAGTTCTGGCTCGGTTACGGCATCCAGATTGCCGTCACTATCTTCGGCTATATCTGTCTTCTCTATGGCCTGCAGAACGAGAACATCCTGGCGCTCCTCGTCTCGCTTGTCCTGTTCCTGCCGCTCCTCTGGGTCGGCATCTGCATCATGGCCAAGCGTTATCATGACCGCGACAAGTCGGCCTGGTGGATTCTGATCGGCCTCATTCCGATCGTCGGCGGCATCTGGCAGATCATCGAGCTCGGCTTGCTCAAAGGCACCGAAGGCTCGAACGACTATGGTCCCGATCCCTGCCATTCCTTCAATGTCGCCGATGACATCGATGCCTTGCGCCGCCAGGCCGGATACAAGGCCGCCGCCGTTGCAGGCGCCGCCAGCCAGCCGCTTTCGGTTGCTGCAAGAGTGCAGGCGCGTTCACCCTATACGGATGGCCGCCCGGTCTTCGGCAAGCGCGTCTGATCTGCCTGTACTGCCTGCGCGCATAGGGGGCATTCGCGCCCGGCCATTGGCCGGGCGCTTTGCATTCAGATAGACTGTGCTGATGGATTCCGACCCGCTTCCGCTTCTCGAAGATCTCATCCGCTGCCCCTCGGTAACGCCCGATCAGGCGGGCGCCCTCGATTGCCTCGCCGCCTATCTGTCGCGAGCCGGCTTTCACTGCGAGAGGCTCGTCTTCTCCGAGGCGGGAACGCCCGATGTCGACAATCTCTTTGCCCGCTTCGGCAAGGGAGCACCGCATCTGTGCTTCGCCGGTCACATCGATGTCGTGCCTCCGGGGCGGCTCGAGGACTGGGCCGCGCCACCCTTCGCGGCGCATCAGGAAGATGGCTTTCTCTTTGGCCGGGGTGCCTCCGACATGAAGGGGTCGGTGGCGGCCTTCGCCACCGCCGCCGTCGATGCGGTGGCGGCCGGCGACTTCGCGGGCTCGCTCTCGCTCCTGGTCACCGCCGATGAGGAAGGCCCTGCCATCAACGGCACCAGGAAGGTCCTCGCCTGGATGAAGGAGAAGGGCCACATTCCCGATCACTGTCTGGTCGGCGAGCCTACTTCGGCGGAGAAGCTCGGCGACATGATCAAGATCGGACGGCGCGGGTCGCTCGGCTTCGACATATCGATCGCCGGCGTCCAGGGCCATGTCGCCTATCCGCACAAGGCCGACAATCCGATCCCGAAGCTCGCCCGCCTCGTCGACCGCCTCGCCTCGCATAAATTCGATGACGGCAATGACCGGTTCGATCCGACAACGCTCGCCTTCACCACCTTCGATGTCGGCAACCCGGCGGCCAATGTCATCCCGGCGCGCGCCCGGGCGCGCTTCAATATCCGCTTCAACACCGAGCATACACAGGAACAGCTCGTCGCCGCCGTGCGGGATATCTGCAAGAGTGTGGAAACCGAACTCGGCGGCAGCTTCGTTCTCAACGTCGCCCCCGGCGCCGATGCCTTCATCACCGAGCCCGGCGCCTTTGTCGGCGTGGTGCTCGATGCGATCGCGGCGGAGACCGGCATCGTCGCCAGGCTCTCGACATCGGGGGGCACGTCCGATGCCCGGTTCATCAAGGACTATTGCCCGGTGCTCGAATTCGGTCCGCTCAACGCCACCATCCACCAGGTGAATGAGAGGATAGCCATCGCCGATCTGCGCAATCTCGGCGCCATCTATCGCACCATCATCGAGACCTATCTCGGACGGGCGGCGGCGTGACGCTTTTCGCTGAAGGACTGGCGGCAATGCGGGGATGCTGGCGCCTGATCCGGCGCGATCCCGGCGCGGCTGACGATTTCAACCTGACCATCGATGGCTTCTGGCAGTCCTTCGCCATGATCCTGCCGGTGCTGGTCCTGGCCTATCCGATGTTCCTGTCTGGGCACTCGGCCGCCGTCGCTTCTCATGTCGAGAACGGCGAAACGCCGCCCGAGCTGCGGCTAGGCGCCGACTATCTTTATTTGCTTGTCGGGATAGTGGTCTGGCCCCTTGTCGCAGCACTTTTGGCGCGGCTTCTCGGTGTCGCGCAGAACTATGTGCCTTATATGATCGTCTACAACTGGATGACGGTTCCGACCATGGCGCTCGCGGTCATTCCTCATCTCATTCACCTGATGACGGGATCGATTCTGCCCTTGGCTCTGCCGGGCTTGCCGATCTTCGCGGGACTGCTCTATGTCGGCTGGTACGTCGCCAAGACCTGCCTGCGCACGACGCCTCAGGTGGCCTTTGCCTTCCTCATCGCCGACTATGCTCTTAGCTATGGGCTCAATGCGCTGACCCAATGAAGCCTTTCTGGAATTCCGCCCCTGGCCTCCTGATCGTGACCGGCGGCCTGCTCGGCCTGACCCTGCCTTTCGGCAAGCTGGCGACGGCGGGCGGCGTTCCGGCCATGCTCTGGGCCTTCGTCATCTCGTGCGGCGCGGGAGGCGTTCTCCTCCTTGCGCTCGCAGTGCGCCGGCGGCTCTTCGGTCTGACGCGCCACCGCCTGCGTTATTTCATCATCGCCGCGGCGATCTCCTATGCGATTCCCAATCTCCTGATGTTCTCGGCCATCCCGCATCTGGGGGCCGGCTATGCCGGCATCATGTTCACCCTGTCGCCGGTGATCACGCTGGTGCTGTCGATCCTGCTCGGCGTGCGCCGGCCCAACCTGCTGGGTGTCGCCGGCATAGTGGTCGGCTTCGCCGGCGCGCTGCTGGTGGCGCTGACGCGCGGCGTGGCGGACCGGCCGGCCGAGCTGTTCTGGGTGATGATCGGGCTCATGATTCCGGTAAGCCTTGCTGCCGGCAATATCTACCGCACCTATGACTGGCCCAAGGATACCGGGCCGATCGAGCTCGCCGCGGGCAGCCATCTCGCCGCCGCCGCCATGCTGCTCGCCGGACTGATCGGTTCAGGTCAGGGCGGCTCATTCGCGCTTCTCGGCCAGCTGCCGCTTCTGGCTCTGGCGCAGGTCGCCTCGGCTTCGACCATGTTCGTTTTCTTCTTCCGCCTGCAGGCGGTCGGCGGTCCGGTCTATCTGAGCCAGATCGGCTATGTCGCGGCCGCCATCGGCCTGGCCTCGGGCGTCCTGTTCCTCGGCGAGCATTACCGGCTGCTGACCTGGATCGGGGCCGGGGTCATCGTCATCGGCGTGATGATGACCACCAGGGCGCAGAGCAGCCCCTAGCGCTGAATTGAGACGACGGGCGCGCGATGCTAGGCTCATGTCTTCTCATCATCACGCGGGAGAGAAGACATGACAGGTCGACAATTCCCTCTCATCGTTTCGGCGCTGGCCGTCGCCGCTGCGCTCACCGGCGTCGCTCTGTTGAGACTGGAACCCGATGACGCCCGGGCGGACGACGCCCCTGCATTTCCGGTGACGACCGGGCCGGGTGGGGCATGGACAGGCGAGCCCGCCGTCACGAAGAACCTCGCGAATTTCGACACGCTGGATTTCGACGTCTACAGCAACCAGAAATGGGACCGCTTGAAGGAAAGTCACGCCGAGGACATCGTCGTGACCTGGCCCGATGGGCATGAGACGAAGGGATTGGCGCGCCATACCGAGGATCTGGCCTTCCAGTTCAGCTTCGCACCCGACACCCGCATCAAGGTTCACCCGATCAGGATGGGTGTGGGCGAATGGACGTCGGTCGTGGGCGAAATGGAGGGCACGTTCACCCAGCCGATGAAGCTTCCGGGCGGTCAGGTCATCGCGCCGACGAACAAACCCTTCAAGCTGACGATGGTGACCGTTGGCCATTGGACCAGGGAGGGCGTCATGGACCATGAGTGGCTGATCTGGGACAACGACGCCTTCAAAAAGCAGATCGGCCTCGCCGAATAGCAGTACTCCGGCTGGCGAAACGTCAGTCGTAATCGACGCGCATGAGATAGAGCCCGGTCGGTGGCGCCACCGGTCCGCAGCGGCTGCGGTCGCGGGCGAGGAGGGCGTCCTTCATGTCCGCGATGCCCCATTTGCCTTCGCCGACGAGCTTCAGCGAGCCCACCATCGAGCGCACCTGGTGATGCAGGAAGGAGCGGGCTTCGACGATGACGTCGATCATGTCGCCGTTCCTCGTCACATCCATGCGGTCGAGCGTCTTGACCGGCGACTGCGCCTGGCAGGCGGAGGCGCGGAAGGTGGTGAAATCATGCTTGCCGATGAGAGCCTGCGCCGCCTCATGCATGGAGTTGTGGTCGAGGGTGACGGGATGCCACCAGGCCTTGCCACGCTCGAGCGCGAGGGGGGCGGGGCGATTGGCGATCCTGTAGAGATAGCTGCGGCGGATGGCGCTGAAACGGGCATGGAAATCGTCGTCCACCGTTTCGACCGCGAGGACGCTCACCGGATGCGGGCGCAGATGGGCGTTGATCGCGTTGCGCAAGACGCGCGTGTCCCAGCGCCGCTCGAGATCGACATGCGCCACCTGGCCCCGGGCATGGACGCCGGCATCGGTGCGGCCTGCCGCATGGACGGTCGGGCGGCTGCCGCAGAGCACGAAGATGGCCTCTTCGATCACGCCCTGCACGGTCAGCGCCGTCGCCTGGAGCTGCCAGCCGGCGAAAGGATCGCCGTCATATTCGATGGTCATTTTATAGCGCATTGGGCGCTATATGCCTCGACCCCGCCGAAAGGCGAAAGAGATTATTGCTTGGTCTTGTTGACGGTGAATTCGCCCGCCCGGATGCGCTCGGGCAGCCTTTCGGCGAGCCTCGCCACCGGCTCCTCGCCATAAGTGGCGATGAGGTCCGACATGGCCGCGAAAATCGCCGCCGTGGCGATGCAGTCGGGATCGATGCCGTCATAGACGGCCTCTTCCCAGGCCTCCATGATGTAGCGCAGCGCCACATATTTGGGCTCGGTGCCAGGCGCGGCAGCCTGTGATCTCGAAGTTTCTTTGTCCATTCCCATCCACCTAGATCCCGACACCCGTTCCCGGGTGCGGGCGGGGCCCACCAACCGAATCAGCACAATTTGAAATTTAACAGAGCAATGGGGCCGGACCACTCCATCCTTAGGAAAGGGTTAACGCCGGCATCCCTTTTTGATTCAAGTCGTTAACAATTGCCAAGCCTGGCGGATATAGGCAGCGGTTCCGGGCGTCATGTCGAGGCCGTCGAGCTCTTCGCGTTCCGCCCAACGGACTTTCGTCACGTCATCACGGGCTTCGGGCTCGCCCTTGCGCCAATAGCCGGTGAAGCAGACGATCGAATAGTGCAGGACGGGCCGGTCTTCCGCATCGCGCATGATCGCGTCATCGATATCGACCAGCTTCGTGAGGTCGGCCGTGACGCCGGTTTCCTCGCCGAGTTCGCGCGCCGCGGCCTGGCGCACCGTCTCGCCGAATTCGAGACCGCCGCCGGGCAGGCTCCATTTGCCCTTCCACGGTTCCTTGCCGCGCTCGACCAGCAACACCTTGCCGTCCCGCCACACGCAGGCGCTGACTCCGATTCGCGGTATCGGTCCGGATTGGCTCATGATGCATCGTAGCGTCCCGGGCCGGCTTCACAAGCTTCAGTGCGGGCGTCTTTCAACAGAACGGATTGATTCTCGTCAAAGTGGGAGATTTTGACAGACTCTGCCGCTTGCGACACAAAAGGGCATGTGCAATCTCTACAAGCTGCGCGCCAGGCCGGATCATCTGCGCGAACTCCTCCACTATATCGAGGAGCATGATTTTCCGCCGCGCACCTATGTGTCGCCGGGCAGTCCCATCGCCATCGTGCGCGCCGAGAAGGGCGTGCGGCATCTCGCGCTCGTGCGCTGGGGCTTCGTTCCGGCCTGGGCCAGGGAAGTAGCACCGGGAAAGCCGCTCACCAATGCCCGCAGCGAGACAGTTCTGGAGAAAGCATCGTTCAAGAACGCGATACGCCGCCGGCGCTGCCTAATCCCGGCCGACGGTTTCTATGAATGGTCGGGCGAGCTGGGCCGCAAGCAGGCCTATCATATTGGCCGCGCCGACGGCCGGCCTTTCGCCTTTGCGGGCCTGTGGGAACATTGGCAGGGGACCGAAGGCAGTGAGCTCGAGACAGCGGCCATCGTCACCACCGAAGCCTTGGGGCGCATGGCGACGGTCCATCACCGGATGCCGGTGATCGTCGCCGAGGGCCTTTACGCCGACTGGCTCGCCAATGAACGGATCGAAGCGCCGGAGGCGCTGGCGCAGGTGCGCTCGCACCCCGATCCGACACTGGTGATCGAGCCGGTGCAATTGGAAAGGAAGGCACCGCCGCCAAAGTCGGCGGCGCCCGAATCCGATCAGCTGAAGCTGTTTTGATCCAGCACTCCCGCGACTATGCCGGCTCGGTCTCGAAGCCGGCCTCGGCGGCGTCTTTGAAGCCACCGAGATTGTGCACCTTGGTGTAGCCCATGTCCTTCAGCACCTTGCCGGCGAGCGCCGAGCGGCCGCCCGAAGCGCAGTAGAGGATGACGGGCCGGTCCTTCAGGAATTGCGGGTCGTGATAGGGGGTATCGGCATCGGCGCGGAACTCGATCATGCCGCGCGACACATGCACGGCGCCTTTCAGCTTGCCGCTTTTGGCGACTTCGGTCCCGTCACGGACGTCGACGATGAGGGCATTTTCCTTGGCCGCAAGCTTGCGCGCCTCATCCACGCTGATCTTGGGGACGGCGGCGTTGGCGGCAGCCATGAGCTGCTTGACGGATACGGTCATTGATATCTCCTGGAATGGTTCATGCACCCGGAGCATCTATGCCAAATACTGGCTGGGCCGTCACCCCTTTCTCCTGGGAGCGGGGGCAAAGAGACCTGTTTGGCCGGGTTGTCGTGGTTTCGACCGATTCCGCCGGGTCAGCTATTCCGCCGTTGTGAAGAGCAAACACGAGATGAACCGTCATGTTCACTCGCAGCGGATGATCTGTTCCCTCTGAGCCTATTGTGTGCCGGTCTGGCCGCGATGCCTGAGGAACTGATCGGCGAGCACGATGGCGAGCATGGCCTCGCCCACCGGCACGGCGCGGATGCCGACGCAAGGGTCATGACGTCCGGTGGTGACGATGTCGGCGTTCTCGCCCGACGCGGTCACGGTCTTGCGCGGCGACAGGATCGAAGAAGTCGGCTTGACCGCGAAGCGCACAACGATCTCCTGGCCGGTCGAGATGCCGCCCAGTATGCCGCCGGCATGATTGGTGCTGAATTCGGGTTTGCCGTGCCGCATGCGCATTTCATCGGCATTCTCCTCGCCGGAAAGGAGTGCCGCGCCGAAGCCGGCGCCGATCTCGACGCCTTTGACGGCATTGATGCTCATCATCGCCGCGGCGATTTCCTGGTCGAGCTTGCCATAGAGCGGAGCGCCCCAGCCGGCCGGCACACCGCTCGCCACCACTTCGATGATGGCGCCGCAGGACGAGCCCGACTTGCGGATCTTGTCGAGATAGTCCGACCAGGGCTCGACGGCTGAGGCATCGGGCGTGAAGAACGGATTGCGATCGACCTCGTCCCAGTTCCAGTGGGTGCGGTCGATCTTGTGCGGGCCGATCTGGATCAATGCGCCGCGCACGCTCACTTGCGGAATAATCTTTCGGGCGATGGCGCCGGCGGCGACGCGGGCCGCCGTCTCGCGCGCCGACGAACGCCCGCCGCCGCGATAGTCGCGCAGCCCATATTTGGCGAAGTAAGTGTAGTCGGCATGGCCGGGCCGGAATTTGTCGCGGATCTCGGAATAGTCCTTGGAACGCTGGTCGACATTTTCGATGAGAAGGGCGATCGGCGTGCCTGTCGTCACCGGCCCGCCGGTGCGTTCGTCCTCGAATACGCCGGACAGGATCCTGACCGCGTCGGGCTCACGCCTCTGTGTGGTGAAACGCGACTGGCCGGGCTTGCGCTTGTCGAGACAGGCTTGGATATCGCTCGCCGTCAGGGCAATGCCGGGCGGGCAGCCATCGACGATGCAGCCGAGCGCCGGCCCATGGCTTTCACCAAAGGTCGTCATCCGGAACAGGTGGCCGAAGCTGTTGTACGACATGGAGCAACTGCTTAAGGCGCAATGGCGATGGCGTCAAATACCCGCCATTCACGCGCTCAATCGCCAAAGTCACCGGCCGGATGGCCGTTGATGTCGAACCAGTCGATGCGTCCATCCTGGAGCCGGCAGAAGTGGCCCTGCGGTGTCGGCGCCTTGACGAGGATTGCCGGCGCAAGGCTGGAAACGAGGCCGATCAGGCAGCGCCCGATCGCGCCATGGGCGACGATCACGGTCGGCCCGTCAATCCGCCCGATCCACTGGCGGACCCGCTCGAGGCCTTGTTCGTAGCTCTCACCCTCAGGTGGGCGCCAGCGAAAGCGTTCGACCAAGTCTTTGGGATATTCCGGATGGGTCTTGAGGTCTTTGAAGTAGTGGCCTTCCCAGATGCCGAAGGCGAGCTCGAGCATCGCGGGCTCCGTCTCGGCGCGATTCTCCGGCAGGTCGAATTCACGCAGGAGATAGCCCATGGTCTGGCGCGTCCGCGTCAGCGGGCTCACCACGAAGAGATCGACCTTGGTATTGCCGAGGAAGGTCTTGAGGCCGCGCGATATGGCTACCGCCTGCTGGTGCCCGGTGTCGTTGAGCGGAATATCGATCTGGCCCTGGATGCGGCCTTCGCGGTTCCAGTCGGTTTCGCCATGGCGGATGAAGTAGATCGGCGGATTGGGCTCAATCACCGTTTTGCGCAACCGTGATGTCGGGTGCGTCGGGATTCTTCATGCCGACGATGTGATAGCCGGCATCGACATGCATGACTTCGCCGGTGACGCCGCGGCCGAGATCGGACAGGAGATAGAGACCCGAATCGCCGACCTCGTCGATGGTGACGGTGCGCCGCAGCGGCGAGTTGTATTCGTTCCATTTGAGGATATAGCGGAAGTCGCCGATGCCGGAAGCGGCGAGCGTCTTGATCGGCCCGGCGGAGATCGCG
>CAZICN010000145.1:7024-10136 GCA_964537655.1 uncultured Aestuariivirga sp. | reverse complement strand
GAAGTTGCCCGGGAAACGCATCGGCTTCACGAAATCGACGAACAGCACCACCCGCGTCTTGTCGGAATGGTTCCACGCCTCGTGCTCATAGGCATCGTCGAAGATCAGAGCCTTGCCTTCGCTCCAATGGCAGATCCGGTCTCGCACCCGGATCGCGATCTTGTCACGCGGCTCCGGCACGATCAGGCCGAGATGCAGCCTGAGCACGCCATTATAGGGGCCGCGATGCGCCGGCAGGTGCTTGCCCGGCTCGAAGATCGAGAACATGGCGGTCTTGAGCCCCGGAATGGCCTGAACCGCCTTCCAGGTCTCGGGGCACTGGGCGATATTCTGTTCCGACTTCATGCCGAAGGCGAGGAGGAAGAAAGTCTTCCAGCCCTGGTCGGTGCTGATCGCTTTCACATCGGCGGAAATGTCCTGAAAGTTCGGCAGGTCTGCCTTGCGCACCAGGACGCGCTCGACTTCGGCCCGGATGAGGGGATAGGCCCTCTCGATCTCGCCGACCCAGGGAAAGACCTTGTTGTCATAGACCGGCGGATTGCCGAGCTTGGCGCATTTCAGATTGAGCTTTTCGGCCCGGGCGACGATCCCCATGAAAAACCGCGTCACGGCGCTGGGCCGTTCCAAGGGAGCTATGCCGGCCGTGGCCGGTTTCTGCTGGTCGTCTGCCTCCCGTCGATCAGGAGTGAAGGCGCCGTCCGTCGTATTCGCAGTCATGGAGTGAGCGGATATGGCCGCATCGTGGCGGCTCTATGGCAGAAACTTTGCCCGGACGGCAGCAAAACACTGGCCTTTTCCTCGCCTTTCACCATATAAACCGGGCCATGAACGGGTTGGAATTCCGCAAGATGAACGGGCTGGGCAACGACTTCGTCGTGCTCGACGCCCGCGCGCGCCCGCTCTCGATCAGCCCCGACAAGGCCCGCGCCATCGCCGACCGCCAGACCGGAATCGGCTGCGATCAACTCATCGTCATCGAGCCCTCGACCAAGGCCGATGTGCGCATGCGGATCTGGAACAATGAAGGCTTCGAGGTCGAATCCTGCGGCAATGCCTCGCGCTGCATCGCCGACATCCTGTTCGCCGAAAAGCGCAAATCCGTGGCGACGATCGACACCTTGGGCGGCTTCCTCACCTGCGAGAAGGGCGGTGACGGTCTGGTGACCGTCGATATGGGGGTGCCGCGTTTCGGCTGGCAGGATATTCCCCTCGCCGAGCCTTTCGCCGACACGCGTCATATCGAGTTGCAGCTGGGGCCTATCGACGCGCCTCTGATCCATTCGCCTTCCGTCGTCAATGTCGGCAATCAGCATTGCATCTTCTGGGTGAAGGATCTCGACGTCGTCGACCTCGCCAAGGCGGGGCCGATGCTCGAGCATCATCCGCTCTTCCCCGAGCGCGCCAATATCTCGCTCGCCCGCATCGACGCCAAGGACCGCATCACCATCAAAGTATGGGAGCGCGGCGCCGGCCTGACGCGCGCCTGCGGCACCGGCGCCTGCGCCGTCCTGGTCGCGGCCGCACGGATCAGGCTCACCCATCGCAAGGCCACGGTCACCTTGCCCGGCGGCGATCTCATGATCGAATGGCGCGAGGACGACGACCACATCCTGATGACCGGGCCGATCGCCTATGAGTTCGATGGGTTCCTGCCCGCGCATCTCGCGGTGTGATCCCGTGTCGAAACCGGACATCATCACTTTTGGCTGCCGTCTGAACGCGTATGAATCGGAAGTCATGCGCCATGAGGCCGAGAAGGCCGGCCTCGAAAACGCGGTCATCTTCAACACCTGCGCCGTGACGGCGGAAGCCACCCGCCAGGCGCGCCAGGCGATCAGGCGCGCGCGCAAGGAAAATCCCGGCACCCGCATCATCGTCACCGGCTGCGCCGCCCAGACCGAGCCACAGATGTTCGCACAGATGCCGGAGGTCGATCTCGTCCTCGGCAATCAGGAGAAGCTCGACGCCAAGAGCTACCACTTCCCCGATTTCGGCATCGCCAGGGAGGAGCGCGTCAAGGTGAACGACATCATGTCGGTGCGCGAGACGGCGCTTCACATGATCGATGGCTTCTCCGAGCGCACCCGCGCCTTCGTGCAGATTCAGAATGGCTGCGATCACCGCTGCACCTTCTGCATCATTCCCTTTGGGCGCGGCAATTCGCGTTCGGTTCCGGCAGGCGATGCGGTCGAGCAGATCCGCCGCCTCGTCGCCAATGGCTATTCCGAGATCGTGCTCTCGGGCGTCGACATCACCTCCTGGGGCGCCGACCTGCCCGGCCGTCCGCGCCTCGGCAATCTCGTTCGCCGCATCCTGAAATCGCTGCCGGAGCTCAAGCGCCTGCGCCTGTCGTCGATCGATTCGATCGAAGCCGACGACGATCTCATGCGCGCCGTCGCCGAGGAGGAGCGGCTGATGCCGCATCTGCATCTTTCGCTCCAGGCCGGCGACGATATGATCCTCAAGCGCATGAAGCGCCGCCACCTGCGCGATCATTCGATCGCCTTCTGTGCCGAGATGCGCAGGCTTCGACCCGACATCGTCTTCGGCGCCGACATTATCGCCGGCTTCCCGACCGAGACCGACCAGATGTTCGAGAATTCGCTGAGGCTCGTCGAGGAATGCGGCCTGACCTTCCTGCATGTCTTCCCGTTCTCGGCCAGGCCCGGCACGCCGGCGGCGCGCATGCCGCAGCTGCCGAAGCCGGTGGTCCAGGAGCGCGCCCGGGCCTTGCGCGAAAAGGGAAAGCAGCGTCTCGATGCCTTTCTCGGCCGGGAGATCGGCGCCTTGCGATCCATCCTCATCGAGACCGAGACCATGGGGCGCACCGAGCATTTCGCCTCGGTGAAGTTCGCGCAGCGCATGAGCGCCGGCGCCATCATCCGCGCCAAGGTGACGGGCCGCGGCGCTGATCACCTCGAGGCGAGCCTCGCTGCATGACGGGCTTCTTCAAGAAACTCTTCAACCGGATCACCGGCCGCAAGGACGAACCGGCGCCACCTCCCGCACCCGAAGTCGAGGCCTTGCCGGCGCCGGAGCCCGAGGCGCCTGCCCTGCCGGAGCCCGAACCGGCGCCGCCAGAGCCCGAACCAGCGCCACCAGAACCCGAGCC
>CAZICN010000145.1:0-6924 GCA_964537655.1 uncultured Aestuariivirga sp. | reverse complement strand
GAACCGAAGAAGCCGGAGCCGAAGCCGGAACCGGCACCGCCTGCCGCGAAAAAGGCCGAAGCCAAAAAGCCCGAACCGAAGAAGCCGGAGCCGAAGCCGGAGGTCCGCAGGCCCGCGCCAAAGGAACCGGAACCGAAGCGCGCCGACTGGAAGGCGCAAGCAGTTGAAAAGACGATTGCTCCGTCGGCGAAAAAATCGTCGCCGCTGCCCGAGCCTGTCGACATCGAGCCCCCCGCGCAATATCCGCCTCCCCTACCCGAAGCCGAAATCGTCGCCGAGCCGAGCGCGCCGGAAGTTGAGATCATCGCCGCGACGAGCGCGCCGGTCTCCGAGCCCGAAGCTGTTGCGCCGCCGCACATTATCGAGCCAGCCACCGCTCCGGCTCAAGCCGACGCCGGAGCGCAGTTGGCGCCATTTGTGCCCGAGCCTCCTGCCGTGGAACCGGAGCCCCCGGCGAGGCCGCGCGATCGTCTGCCGCCAGCGGCACCTGCGCCTGAGGAATCCCGGCCGCGCGGCGGATGGTTCAGCCGCCTCAAGGAGGGCTTGGCGAAATCATCGCGTTCGCTCACCGGGTCGATCACCGCCATCTTCACCAAGCGCAAGCTCGATTCAGCGACGCTCGAAGAGCTCGAGGATGTGCTGATCCAGGCCGACCTCGGCGTCGAGATGACGACCCGCATCGTCAAGGCGGTTTCCGCCGGGCGCTATGACAAGGAGATCGAGCCCGGCGAGGTGAAGGCGATTCTCGCCGGTGAAGTGGCAAAGGTTTTGAAGCCGGTCGAAACTCCTTTCAATTTCGGCGAAGAGAAGCCCTTCGTGATCCTGGTCGTCGGCGTCAACGGATCCGGCAAGACGACCACCATCGGCAAGCTCGGCGCCATTGCCGCGGGCGAAGGCTTCTCGGTGATGCTGGCCGCCTGCGACACGTTCCGCGCCGCCGCGATCGAGCAGCTGGCGATCTGGGGTCAGCGTATCGGCGCGAAGGTCATTTCCCGCCCGACCGGCGCGGATGCGGCGGGCCTGGCATTCGATGCCATGAAGGAAGCCAGGGCCGACGCCGCCGACATCCTCATCATCGATACCGCCGGCCGCCTGCAGAACAAAGCCAACCTCATGGCCGAGCTCGACAAGATCGTGCGCGTCATCAAGAAGCAGGACGAGACCGCGCCGCATGCCGTTCTGCTGGTGCTCGATGCGACCACCGGACAGAACGCCATCTCGCAGGCCGACGTCTTCACCAAGGTCGCCGGCGTCACCGGCCTCATCATGACCAAGCTTGACGGTACCGCGCGCGGTGGCATCCTTGTCGCCATTGCCGAACGCTTCAAGCTTCCCATTCACGCCATCGGCGTCGGTGAGCAGATCGAGGATCTGCAACCTTTCGATGCCGAGGCTTTCTCTCGCGCCATCGCAGGTTTGGAAGAATGAATCCGCTCATCAAGATCCTCATCGAGGCGGGCCCCCTGATCGCCTTCTTCGTGGCCAATTGGATGGCCGGTATATTCTGGGGCACCGGCATCTTCATGGCGGCGACCATCGTCGCCCTTGCCCTGTCGTGGCTGCTGACCGGCAAACTGGCCGTCATGCCGCTGATCAGCGCCGGCTTCGTCGCCGTCTTTGGCACCCTCACCCTCTGGCTTCATGACGAAACCTTCATCAAGGTGAAAGTCACGCTGATCAACGCCCTGTTCGGCGTAATCCTCCTCGGCGGCTTGCTCTTTGGACAGACTTTTCTCAAGTTTGTCATGGGCGAAGCCCTCAAAATGACCGACCAGGGCTGGCGGGCGCTGACGATACGCTGGGGAATATTCTTTTTGTGCATCGCCGTTGTCAACGAAGTGGTGTGGCGGTCGGTCTCGAACGACACTTGGTTGAATTTCAAGCTCGCTCTCCTGCCTATAACCCTGGTCTTTGCCCTCTCGCAGGCGCCAATGATGACCAAACACATGATTCAGGACGATCCCAAGGCCCCGCAATAGCGGAAATGTCGCATTTCGAGACCCTTCCGTATGCTGACGATACGTCCATGGGACGGACTCTCGGTGTTTCTCGCATTTGCAAAAGAGCGTCCCGCTTAATCCTCTTGCCGTCGCCGTTGCGAGGCGCTAGGACAAATGGCTTCGGGTGACGGCGACAGCAAGCTTGCGCGTTTTCGGGGCGAGAAAGCCGAGCAAAAAGAGCATCCGGAGTGAGGCATCAGATACGCAGGGCGAGGCTGGCGGCTCGCCAGGCGGCAGGAGTAGGGGTCGATGACAGGCAACAAAGACGTGAAGCAGCTTTCACGCTCGCCATATCATCTTTTGAAGAGAGCGGCGCAATACGCCGCTTATGTTTATCAGGGCGAGGTCGGCAAGGCCGGCCTGACACAGCGCCAGTTCACCGTTCTCATCGCCGTTGACCAGAATGAAGGCGTCAGCCAGACGACCCTGGTCAAGATGACCGGCATCGACCGCTCGACACTGGCCGATCTGGTGGCGCGCCTCCTGGCGCAGGGCTATCTGCAGCGCCGGCGCACCAAGGATGACGGCCGCACCAATTCGGTGCGCATCACCTCGGCCGGCAAGCGCATGCTGAAGATGGCGCAGCCTGGCGCCGATGAAGTGGACAAGCAGGTGCTGGCGGCCGTGCCGGTGGCGCATCGCAAGCCGTTCACCGAGGCTTTGGGACTTCTTGCCGCAGAGATGGACCGCATCGAGGATGAAAGCGAAGTGAAGCCCACCCTCAAGATCAAGAGCCGCCGGCGCGCCTGATCTCTTCGATCTTGGGAATGATCTGTGTTGTGAGGGCTTCTCGCGAGAGGGGCCCGATCCATTTCAGGCGGATGGTGCCCTGGCCATCGACCAGGAAGCTCTCCGGCACGCCATAGACGCCCCAGTCGACCGCGGCGCGGCCGGTGGGATCGGCGCCGACCGCGACGAAGGGAATGCCGAGCGTGACCAGGAAGCGCCGCGCATTCTCCGGATCGTCCTTGTAGTTGATGCCGACGACCCGCACATCCTCGCGCTTGGCCAGTTCCATCAGCAGCGGATGTTCCTCACGGCACGGCGCGCACCAGGAGGCCCACACATTGACCAGCGTGACCGCGCCCTGCTTCAGATCGGCGGTGGCGAGACCGGGACGGTCGACACCCGGGATCGCGGCGAGAGCGAATTCCGGCACCGGCTTGTTGATGAGCACCGAGGGAACATCCGCCGGATTTCCCAACAACCCGCGATAGAAGACGGCGGCTATGATGAGGAACACCACGACCGGCAGGAGCGTGAGCCATCCGCGCGACCGCGGCGGCGACGGACTAAGCTCAGCCATGCCTGTTTTCCCTGTTGCGATCGAGAGCCGCGGCCTGCCGTTTCAGCCGGCGGTCGCGCAGAAGGATGACGAGAACGATTGCCGCGAGCCCGGCGAAGCTCACCGCATAGGCGGCGATCACGAAGGAGATATGGGCGGCGTTGAAATCCATCAGCGGCCTTCGAGTCCGGCCAATTGCAGCTGACGGATTTTACGCTGGGTGATTTCGCTGCGCATCGCGATCAGAAGCAGTCCGACGAACAGCAGCATATAGGCGAGCGCCATGATGACGAGCGGCCACAGCATCCGCGCATCGATGCTCGGGCCGTCCAGGCGCAGGACGCTGGCGCCCTGATGCAGCGAGTTCCACCAGTCGACCGAGAATTTCACGATCGGCACATTGATGAAGCCGGCGATCGCGACGATCCGCGCGATCAGCGCGGCGCGATGCGGATCTTCGATAGCCTGCCACACCGCCATGTAGCCGAGATAGAGGAGGAGCAGGACGAACATCGAGGTGAGGCGCGCGTCCCACACCCACCAGGTGCCCCACATCGGCTTGCCCCACAACGAGCCGGTAATCAGCGCCAGGAGGCAGAACATGGCGCCGATCGGCGCCGCCGCCTTTGCCGCCATATCGGCGAGCGGATGGCGGAAGACCGCGGCCGAGGCGCTGGCCACCGCCATCGCCGTATAGACCATCAGCGCCATCCACGCCGCCGGCACATGCACGAACATGATGCGCACCGTCTCGCCCTGCTGGTAGTCGGGCGGCGCCGTGACCAGCGCCAGATAAAGACCGGCGGCGAAGGCGATCGCCGCCACGCCCCAGACATAGGGCTGGACGGCTTGCGCGAGCTTGAGGAACCGGGCCGGATTGGCGAATTGCTGCATGGCGTGTGATCCTAGCGCGGGATGCGAAAAAGTGGATACCGGTTTTTCGCGAGAATCTTGCGCTGACATAAAAAAACGATCACGTTTGTGAGTTTGGACCGATCCAACAACTCAACTTGATATAGGATCTCCTGCTCATTTCAGATAGGCGCGCAACGCCGCAGCGGCGGCGACCGGCACGAGGACGAGGCTGGCGAGCGCCAGCGCCGCCAGCATGAGCAGTGACGGCCTGATGAGTTCGGGGATCGAGGTCGCAGCGACGCCGAAGATGAGACAGGGAACATAGAAGGGCAGGATCAGCACCGAGACGAGGAGGCCGCCGCGCCGCAGCGCCACCGTGATCGCCGCCCCCAATGCCGCCAGCAGCGACAAGGCGAGGGAGCCGAGGATCATGGCGATCCCGAGCGGCAGGATGGCCAGAGGATCGAGATTGATCAGGAAGCCGAGCAAGGGGGCGGCAAGCGCCAGCGGCAGGGCGGTGACGAGCCAGTGCGCCGCGGCCTTGGCCAGGACCACGAGCTCGAGCGGCACGACGCCGAGGGCCATCGCATCGAGAGACCCATCCTCGTAGTCCGCCTGGAAGATGCGCTCGGCCGACAGCAGGACGGAGAGCAGGAGCGCTATCCACAAGGCCCCCGGCGCGATCCTCTGCAGGAGCGCCTGGTCGGGCCCGAGCCCGAGGGGGAGGAGCACGATCACGGTGATGAAGAAGCCGATGGCGGTGCCGGCACCTCCGCCTTGCCGCGCGGCGAGCATGAGGTCTCGCCGGATGAGGGACCAGATGAGTTTCATGGCACGGCACCGAGCACAAGACTGACATCGGCCGGCAAGGCGAGCGTCGTGTGGGTCGCGACCATCGCCAGGCCGCCGCCGCTCAGATGGCCGCGCAGGAGCCGCATCAGCCGCTCGAGCGAGGCCGCATCGAGGCCGAGCGTCGGCTCGTCCAAAAGCCACAGCAGGCGCGGCATCAGAGCGAGGCGCGACAGGGACAGGCGTCGCTTCTGCCCGGCCGAGAGAAGGGCCGCCGGATAATCCGCGAGGCTTTCGAGATCGAAAGCGGCGAGCGCCGCGCCAAGGTCGCCGCCGCCCAGGAAATCGCCCCAGAAGCGGAGATTCTCGGCGACGGTCAGCGGCGATTTGATGGCTTCCTGATGGGCGGCGTAATGCGCCTGCTGGCCGATCGAGAGTTCGGGACTGCCGTCGGTGAGGGTGATTTCGCCCGCCGCCGCCTCGCCAAGCCCGGCAATGAGGCGCAGCAGCGAGGATTTGCCGGCGCCATTGGGCCCGCGCAGCTCGAGGAGCTGGCCGGAGGCGAGCGTGAAATTCACATCCGTGAAGACCACTCGGCCGCCGCGCTGGCAGGCAAGGGCTTCGGCGCGTAATTGGACCATCGTCCACCGCTTAACCCATTGGCGGGCCTGAGGCAAAGCCGGTTGCAAAGTCATGAAAATACCGGGGTCCCGCTTGTGTGACATCGAGACTTGGCATTGTCACGCAATTGGACCTATATGCTGGGCAAATCCCGCCCGAGACCAATTCTACACCAAGGAACTGCCATGACCGCGACGTCCCTCGACTCCTTCAAATGCCGCAAGACCTTGAAGGTGGGCGCCAAGACCTATGTCTATTTCAGCCTCAAGGCGGCCGAGAAGAATGGCCTCAAGGGCATCTCGTCCCTGCCCCATTCGCTGAAGGTGCTGCTGGAGAATCTCCTGCGCCACGAGGACGGACGTTCGGTCACCAGGGAGAGCATCGAGAACTTCGCCCACTGGCTCACCAACCGCGGCAAGGCCGAGAACGAGATCGCCTATCGCCCGGCGCGTGTCCTCATGCAGGATTTCACCGGCGTCCCCGCCGTCGTCGATCTCGCCGCCATGCGCGATGCGATGCGCAGTCTCGGCGGCAATCCTGAGAAGATCAACCCGCTGGCGCCAGTCGATCTCGTCATCGACCATTCGGTGATGGTTGACTTCTTCGCCAATTCGAAAGCTTTCAAGCAGAACGTGGCGCTCGAATATGACCGCAATGGCGAGCGCTACACCTTCCTCAAATGGGGCCAGGGCGCCTTCGACAATTTCCGCGTCGTGCCGCCGGGCACCGGCATCTGCCATCAGGTCAATCTCGAATACCTCGCCCGCACCGTGTGGACGAAGAAGGTCGCCGAAAAGGGTAAGACGGTCGAATATGCCTTCCCGGACACGCTGGTCGGCACCGACAGCCACACCACGATGGTCAACGGTCTGGCCGTCCTCGGCTGGGGCGTCGGCGGCATCGAGGCGGAAGCGGCGATGCTCGGCCAGCCGACCTCCATGCTCATTCCGGAAGTCATCGGCTTCAGGCTCGATGGAAAGCTGCCGGAAGGAACGACCGCCACCGATCTCGTCCTCACCGTCACGCAGATGCTGCGCAAGAAGGGCGTCGTCGGCAAGTTCGTCGAATTCTATGGCCCGGGCCTCGCCAATCTGGCGCTCGAGGACATGGCGACCATCGCCAATATGGCGCCCGAATATGGCGCGACCTGCGGCTTCTTCCCGGTCTCGGCCGAAACGCTCGACTATCTGAAGAGCACCGCGCGGCCGGCGGGCCAGATCGCCCTTGTCGAGAAGTACGCCAAGGCGCAGGGCCTGTTCTGGACGGCCAAGTCCGAGGCGCCGGTCTTCACCGACACCCTCTCCCTCGATCTTTCCACTGTCGAACCCTCGATGGCGGGACCGAAGCGTCCGCAGGATCGCGTTACTCTCAAGA
>CAZICN010000144.1:0-10313 GCA_964537655.1 uncultured Aestuariivirga sp. | reverse complement strand
GAGGATCGCCGCCTCGATGATCGTCTTGTAGACCTCATCGATCGATTCGGCGATGAACTCGGTCGGGTTGTAGACGATCTGATAGGCGAGGCCCGGCGGGAAATCGGCCTTGAGCCGTTCCATGGTCGCGATGATTTCGTCCGCCGAGGCGAGCGCGTTGGTGCCGGGACGCTGGAAGATGCCGAGCGCCACCGCCGGCTTGCCGCTGAGATAGGAGTTGGTCACATAGTCCTTGGCGCCGAGCTCGATGCGCGCCACGTCCTGCAGCTCGACCAACCGGCCGTCCTCGGTCGACTTGACGATGACATAGCGGAACTGGCGCGCGTCCTCGAAGCGGCCCTGCGTCGTCACCGTATATTCGAAGGCATTTTCGCCAGTAGTCGGCGGGGCGCCGATCGAGCCGCCGGAGACCTGGACATTCTGGTCGCGCAGCGACTGGACCACGTCGCTCGCCGTCATGCCATAGGCGGTGAGCTTGTCGGGATCGAGCCAGATGCGCAGCGAATATTCGCGCTCGCCGAAGATGATGAGGTCGCCGACGCCGTCGAGACGCAGTAGGATATCGCGCACCCTGGAGCGCGCATAGTTCGACACATAGAGCTGGTCGTAGCTCTCGTCCGGCGACAGCATGTGCACGACCATCATGAGGTCGGGCGAGCTCTTGGCCGTCACCACGCCGAGGCGGCGCACTTCTTCCGGCAACCGCGCCTCGGCGATCGACACGCGGTTCTGCACCAGCACCTGCGCCTGGTCGAGATCGGTGCCGAGCCTGAAGGTGATGGTGAGCTGCATCGATCCCGTAGAGGTCGAATAGGATGACATATAGAGCATCCCCTCGACGCCGTTGATTTCCTGCTCGATCGGCGTGGCGACGGTCTTGGCGACCGTGTCGGCATCGGCGCCCGGGTAGTTGGCCCTGACCACGATGGTCGGCGGCGCGATTTCCGGATACTGCGCGATGGGGAGCTGCGTATAGGCGATGCCGCCGACGATCAGCAGGAGGAGCGACAGGACGGTCGCGAAGATCGGGCGATCGACGAAGAAATGCGAGAACCTCATTGAGCGGCTCCGCCGGCGGCCTTCTCGGGCGGCAGCGTCACGAGCTCGGGCTTGACGGTGACGCCGGGCCTGATGCGCATCAGGCCGTTGATGACGATGGTCTCCTCGCCGGTGAGCCCGTCGCGCACCACGCGATAGCCATAGAGCCGGGGCCCGATGCGGATCGGCTTGGCCGAGACCTTGCCTTCCGCGTCGACCACATAGACGATGCGGCGGTCCTGGTCGGCGCCGATCGCGTCGTCGGGGACGAGAATGCCCTTGTAGGGCAGCGATCCCGGCATGTTGACGCGGCCGAACAGGCCGGGCTGCAGGATCAGGTCATTGTTGGCGATCTCGGCGCGGATGCGCATCGTGCCGGTCGCCTCGTCGATGCGGTTCTCGGCGAAATCGAGCTTGCCCTTGACGGGCGATTCCATGTCGTCGGCGAGCCTGACCGTCACGTCGACGCCGCCCGCGCCTTCCTGCAGGCTCTCGTTGCGCGACCGGGCGTCGCGCGCATAAGCCAGGAACTGGCGCTCGTCGACATCGAAGTAGAAATAGATCGGGTCGAGCGAGTTGATGGTGGTGAGCGCCGTCTGGTCGGCCTGGACGAGATTGCCGGCCGAGACGAGCCGGCGGTCGATGCGCCCGGAAAGCGGCGCCTTGATCTCGGTATATTCGAGATCGAGCTTCGCCCTGACCACCTCGGCCTGGGCGCCGTCGACCTCGCCCACCGCCGCCAGATATTCGCGCCGGCGGTCGTCGAGCGTGGCGATCGGGATATTGCCGGTCTGCGACAGCTTCTCGGCGCGTTCGAACTGGCCCTTGGTGAACTCGACCAGCGTGTTGGCGACGGCGAGGCGCGCCTCGGCTTCCTGGAGCGCCGCCTGGAACGGGCGCTGGTCGATGGTGAACAGGGGATCGCCCTGATTGACGATCGAGCCGTCCCTGAAATGCACCTTGTCGAGATAGCCGCCGACGCGGGCGCGCACCGTCACCTGGTCGACCGCCTCGAAGCGGCCGATGAATTCATCGTCCTCGACGACCTCGCGCACCACGGGCTTCGCCACGGTGACCGGCACCGGGCCGGTTTGCGCCTGGGCGAGGGCCGGCAGCGACAGGAGAAGCAGAAGGGCGGCTGATCGCGTGAACGACGAGACTCGTATGCGCATGATGGTCTGTCCCAGATAGGGCCGGGGCGCGGCCGAAGGAAGGCGGACCACGATAAGTGTGCAGTTGCACAATCAATGTCAACTGCCGCATGTCGGATTTCTCCGGCTTGAGGCAGCTAAGCAATTGAATCGGATCGCTTTAGACGTGATTGCGGATGACGCAGCGTGCTTCCCGGCGAAGTGGGCCTTCGCCGATAAGGATTCGCGCCAAGAATAATATGTTGAAGCAAACCCTTATCGCCAAAGTCTCCAACTTTGGCGGGATTTGCCTAGATCAGCCCTGCCGCTTCCGCGCCGCGAGCGTGCGCAGGCGCAGCGCATTGAGGCGGATGAAGCCCGCCGCATCCTTCTGGTCATAGGCGCCGCGGTCGTCCTCGAAGGTGACGAGCTCGTTCGAATAGAGCGACTTCGGCGACTTGCGCCCGGTGACGATGACATTGCCCTTGTAGAGCTTGAGCCGGACGGTGCCTTCGACATTCTCCTGCGACTTGTCGATCATCGCCTGCAGCATCTCGCGCTCCGGCGCGAACCAGAAGCCATAATAGATGAGCTCGGCATAACGCGGCATGAACCCGTCCTTCAGATGCGCCGCCTCGCGGTCGAGGGTGATCGATTCGATCGCCCGGTGCGCGGTGTGCAGGATGGTGCCGCCTGGCGTTTCGTAGACGCCGCGCGATTTCATGCCGACGAAACGGTTCTCGACCAGGTCGAGACGGCCGATGCCGTTGTCGCGGCCGAGATCGTTGAGCGCGGTGAACAGGGTGGCCGGCGACATCGCCTTGCCGTCGAGGGCGACGGGATCGCCCTTCCTGAACTCGATCTCGATCGAGGTCGCCTTGTCGGGCGCATCTTCCGGCGCGATGGTGCGCTGATAGACATAGGGCGGCGGCTCGATCCACGGGTCCTCCAGCACTTTGCCTTCCGAGGAGGAATGCAGGAGGTTGGCGTCGACCGAGAACGGCGCCTCGCCGCGCTTGTCCTTGGCCACCTGGATCTGGTGCTTCTCGGCGAAGTCGATGAGGTCGGTGCGGCTCTTGAACTGCCATTCGCGCCACGGCGCCACGATCTTGATGTCGGGATTGAGCGCATAGGCCGTGAGCTCGAAGCGCACCTGGTCATTGCCCTTGCCGGTGGCGCCATGGGCGATGGCGTCGGCGCCGGTTTCCTTTGCGATCTCGATCAGCCGCTTGGCGATGAGCGGCCGCGCGATCGAGGTGCCGAGCAGATAGACGCCTTCATAGAGGGCGTTGGCGCGGAACATGGGGAAGACGAAGTCGCGGATGAATTCCTCGCGCACGTCCTCGATGAAGATCTCCTTGATCCCCATCATCTCGGCCTTCTTGCGCGCCGGCTCGATCTCACCGCCCTGGCCCAGATCGGCGGTGAAGGTCACGACCTCCGCGCCATATTCGGTCTGCAGCCATTTGAGGATGATCGAGGTGTCGAGGCCGCCGGAATAGGCGAGCACGACTTTCTTGACGCTGGCGCGTTTGGACATGAGGGTTATCCGCTATCGTTCTGAAAAAGCGCGCGCACTATACTCAGGACCGGGACAAACACAATGCGGCTGAAACTGGACTTCTGGTACGAATTCGCCTCCACCTATTCCTACCTGGCGGCACTGCGGATCGAGGCGCTGGCCAGGGAACGAAACATGGACGTCGCATGGCGGCCCTTCCTGCTGGGACCCATCCTCAAGACGCAGGGCTGGGACACATCGCCCTTCAATCTTTACCCGCGCAAGGGCGCCTATATGTGGCGCGACCTCGAGCGGCTGTGCGACGCGCAGGGCCTCGAATTCCGCAAGCCCGATCCCTTCCCGCAATCGAGCCTGACCGCCGCCCGCATCGCGCTGACCGACGAGGTGGCGCCCATGCGCGCCGAATTCTCGCGCCGCGTGTTCCTGGCCGAATTCGCCGAGGGCGCCCGCATCGATGACGATAAGGTGCTCGGGGCGATCGTGGCGAGCATCGGGCTCGACGGGGCCGCCGTTCTCGCTGCCGCGCGCAGCGACGCCGTGAAACTCCGCCTGCGCCAGGCGACGGAGGACGCGATGCGCCTCGGGCTCTTCGGCGCGCCGAGCTTCGTCACGCCGGACGGCGAGATCTTCTGGGGCAATGACCGTCTCGACATGGCGCTCGACTGGGCCGCCAGAGAAAACTCCCTCCCCGCATCGGGGAGGGTCCGCCCGAAGGGCGGGGGTGGGGTCTGAATCGCTTAGGCCCCCACCCGGTCTCCGCTTCGCTCCGACCACCCTCCCCCGCGCAATGGCGCGTGGGAGGGAGGATCGTCCGCAGATGTCACAATGCTAGCTGTAGCTGTAGCACCAAAAGCCCGGCATCAAGCTCCGGCCGATGCCGTATCCATCGCCAGGCGTTCCTTGGCGCGCAGCTTCTGGCTTTCCGACTTGAGCTGGCCGCAGGCGGCCATGATGTCGCGCCCGCGCGGCGTCCTGACCGGCGAGGCATAGCCTGCCCGGTTCAGCACTTCGGCGAAGCGCTCGATCGTGTCCCAGTCGGAGCACTCATATTGCGTGCCGGGCCAGGGATTGAACGGGATGAGGTTGACCTTGGCCGGAATGCCTTTCAAGAGCTGCACCAGCCGCTTGGCATCGGCCAGCGTGTCGTTGACGCCCTTCAGCATCACATATTCGAAGGTGATGCGCCGCGCATTGGACAGTCCCGGATAGGCGCGGCAGGCGGCGAGCAGGTCGGCGATCGGATATTTCTTGTTGAGCGGCACCAGCCGGTTGCGGATCTCGTCCGTCGTGCCGTGCAGCGAGATGGCGAGCATGGTGCCGATCTCGGCCCCGGCGCGCACGATCTCCGGCACCACACCCGAGGTCGAGAGCGTGATGCGCCGCTTCGACAGCGAGATGCCCTCGCCGTCGGAAACGATCTCCATCGCGGCCTTCACATTGTCGAAATTATAGAGCGGCTCGCCCATGCCCATGAGCACCACATTGGTGACATAGCGCCCGCCGGCCGGCGGTGTCGGACTGGCCTCGAGCTGATGCGGCCATTCCTCGAGCCGGTCGCGCGCGATGAGCACTTGCCCGGCGATCTCGCCACTGGTCAGGTTGCGCACCAGCTTCTGCGTGCCGGTGTGGCAGAAGGTGCAGGTGAGCGTGCAGCCGACCTGGCTCGAGATGCACAAGGTGCCGCGGTCTTCCTCGGGGATATAGACCATCTCGACTTCATGGCGTTGGCCGCGTTCGTCACTGGGCAGGCGGAGCAGCCATTTGCGGGTACCATCGCTCGAAATCTGCTCGGTCACCACCTCGAGCCGGTCGATCGAGAACACCTCGTCGAGCTTCTGGCGCAGATCCTTGGAAATGTCGCTCATCTGGGCGAAGGAGGTGACGCCGCGATGATAGACCCAGCCCCAGATCTGGCGCATGCGCATCGCCCGCTGCCGGTCCGGCACCTCTGCCTTGCCCAGCGCCGCGGTCAGTTCGGCGCGCGTCAGCCCGATGAGCGGCTGCTTCGCCGCCTCGGGGGCCTGAGGCTCCGGGCGCGCCTTATGCGCAATATCGAGCGTAATCGCGGTCATGGTGCCGGCCTCATAGCATGGAAGCCCCGGAAATGGGAATTGGGCGGGTCATTTGCTAGCCAAGCCATCATAGGCCACGGAAATGCCCCCGCTGCCGGCAACCCGCTTATATTCATAGGCCCCTTCCGGAACCGCAACGGACACAGCAACATCACTGACCCAGCGAATGTCTAGCGCCCATTTGTCCTTCAGGACCAGAACGGGTGGAAATCGATCCCGGTCGAAAGCGGCATCCGAGGGCAGCAGGCTCAGCTGCGTGTTGAAACCAGTGGTCGCCCCACAGTCCACGCCAAAGATGATCGCAACATGCTTTCCGTCCGGAGATGGGATTGATCCCCGCCTTTCGACATCACAATCGGGCATGCTGAATGCAGCCAAACCGAGGTAAGCCGCATAAAATGCGAGGAGCAAACCCGCCACATACAGCAGCGAGAAGAGAGGCGACCTCATCTTCACGGCAACCCGCCTATTTGCAGGCGGCGTCGATCTTGGCGAGCGCCTGGGCGAGGCCCTTGAGCGAATAGGAATCGAGTGTCTCGGTGCCGCGCCAGGAGGCGCCCTTGATGGTGAGCTTCTGGCCCTTCTTCATCGCCGCGACGATTTCCTTGTCCTTGGCCGTGGTATCGGCCCAGGCGCCGTCGCCGTTGGTGAACAGCTCATAGTCCTGGGCATCGATGGTGAGCTGGACGGTCGCGTCCTTCTTGAACGGATAGCCGATGATCGTCGACACCTCGTTGCGCACGCTCTGGCCGGGCCTGTGGCTGACCAAGAGGAAGGCCGGGTCGCGCTTGGCGTTCTTCGGCGCCTGGGTCTTGGGCTGCGAGGAGATGTAGCAGACCTTGCCGCCCTGGCTCTTGTAGCTGTAGGCGGCCCAATCGCCGAACTTGCCGAGTTCCGTGGGCTCGGGCGCCTGCGCCAGAGCGGGCGAGAGCCCGGCCAGAACCACCAGGGGCGCCAGAACCGCGGTCCATTTGCACATCATCTTCAGAAACCTCATTCCCATCACCCGCATGATCCTGAAAACTGGAGACTTTCCGGAAGTCACATCACGCGAAAATCAATGAACCGAGCCCGTCCCGCATGTCCATGGCGCGGGCCAGCCGCGCCCTAACTGCTAGAACAATCTGACCGGATTTGGGCGGCCACTGCCCGGCCAATGTAGCAGATTGCGCCGGCAGATGCGCTCATGTAACCCGGTATCCCCAATACAAGCTAGTGTCCCGAATCCGAAGTTCGCCTACATTGGCAGCGTCCTCCGAGCGAACTTCGGAGTCGAAAGGACACTAGAAAATCTTGGATTCCAGTGTGGTTTGGTTCAGAAATTCCCTCAAATCCCGACCGCAATACCGGAGGGAATTTCTGAACCACCACACTAGCCTGTGGAGCTTGACGAATGGTTGCCGTAGCCGAAATCAACCGCGAAAGCCCGGTCCTGGCCGACCTTCCCTCGCTGCTGGCCGAGGCGCATGAGGCGGTCAGCGCCCTCTATGGCCAGGCCAGGGCCCGCATCCATGCCCGGGTGGCGCCCGGCGGCAAGCTGTCGAGCCATCTGATCGACCGCGAGCAGCATGCCGTGCACGGCCTCGCCTGGCTCGCCACCTATGAGGCGGTCCTGCACGAGCTCTCGGCCTATGCCGCCCGTCTCGCCGCCGCCGGCAAATTCGGCGAGATCGAGCAGCTTCTCGTCCAGATCGCCTCGGGCGAATATCTGAGCCAGATCTGGGGCGGCATCCCGATGAACCAGGCGGAATATGCAAGGCTCGCCGATCTCGGCCTCACCCGCGGCGATCTCGCCGTCTTCGACAGACCGCCCGTCCAGGCCCTCATGGCCTCGGGCAACAGCGCTCCCGCGAGGGGCCGCCTCGTCGAGCTGATGATCGCGGCGCAAGGTGCGGCGACCTACGGCGATTGCGGCCTCGACGACACGATGGACGAGATGCGCTCGAGCATGCGCCGCTTCGTCGAGGACAAGGTGAAGCCCAGGGCGCATGAATGGCATCTCGCCAACGACTATGTGCCGATGGAGATCATCGACGAGCTGGCGGCGCTCGGCGTCTTCGCCCTGACCTTGCCGGAACGTTTCGGCGGCCTGGGGCTCGGCAAGGAATCGATGTGCGTCGTTTCGGAGGAACTGTCGCGCGGCTGGATCGCCGTCGGCTCGCTCGGCACCCGCGCCGAGATCGCCTGCGAGCTTATCATGGGCGGCGGCACCGAGGCGCAGAAGGACCACTGGCTGCCGAAGATCGCCGCGGGCGAGATCCTGCCCACCGCCGTCTTCACCGAGCCCAATACCGGCTCCGATCTGGGCGCCTTGCGCACCAGGGCGGTCAGGGACGGCGACGTCTACAAGGTCACCGGCAACAAGACCTGGATCACCCACCCGGTCCGCGCCGACATCATGACGCTGCTCGCCCGCACCGACCCGAACGAGCCCGGCTACAAGGGCCTGTCGATGTTCATTGCCGAGAAGCCGCGCGGCAGCGACGCCGATCCGTTCCCGGCGAGCGGCATGTCGGGCAGCGAGATCGAGGTTCTGGGCTATCGCGGCATGAAGGAATACGAGATCCGCTTCGAGGATTTCGAGGTCAAGGCCGGCAATCTCCTGGGCGGGACCGAGGGCCAGGGCTTCAAGCAGCTGATGCAGACCTTCGAATCGGCGCGCATCCAGACCGCGGCGCGGGCGCTGGGCGTGGCGCAGAACGCCCTCGATGTCGGGCTGGATTATGCGAAGGCGCGCACCCAGTTCGGCAAGCCGATCGTCGCCTTCCCGCGCATCGCCGACAAGCTGGCGCTGATGGCGGCCGAGATCATGGCGGCGCGCCAGCTCGTCTATCATTCGGCGCGCGAGAAGGACGCCGGAAGGCGCTGCGATCTCGAAGCCGGCATGGCCAAGCTCCTGGGCGCCCGCGTCGCCTGGGCGGCGGCCGACAACGCATTGCAGATTCATGGCGGCAACGGCTTCGCGCTCGAATTCCAGATCTCGCGCATCCTGTGCGATGCGCGCATCCTCAACATCTTCGAGGGCGCTGCCGAGATCCAGGCGCAGGTCATCGCGCGCCGGCTCCTGGAAGGTGGCAATTGAGCGATGCCCGCACCATCCTGATCACCGGCTGCTCGTCCGGCATCGGCCATGCCGCGGCGACGACGCTGAAGGCCAGGGGCTGGCGCGTCTTCGCCACCGTCCGCAAGGATGCCGACATCATGCGCCTCGAAGGCGAGGGGCTGGAAGTGTTCCGTCTCGACTATTCCGAGCCCACCACGATCTCCGAATGCGTGGCCGGGATCGCCGACCGCACGCAAGGCAAGCTCTTCGCCCTCTTCAACAACGGCGCCTATGGCCAGCCGGGCGCGGTCGAGGATCTTTCGCGCGCCGCTCTCACCGCGCAGTTCGAGGCCAATGTCTTCGGCTGGCACGAGCTGACGCGCGCCTGCCTCAGGCTGATGCGCAGCCATGGCGCGGGCCGCATCGTCAACAACTCCTCGGTCCTCGGCCTCACCGCGATGAAGTGGCGCGGCGCCTATTGCGCTTCCAAATTCGCCATCGAGGCGCTCTCCGACACGATGCGCCTCGAATTGCGGGGCACCAACATCCACGTGTCGCTGATCGAGCCGGGGCCAATTGCCACACGCTTCGTCGAACATGCGCTCGAGGCCTTCGACCGCAATATCGACGAGGAGTCCTCGAACTACCGCGAAGCCTATGTCCGCCAGCGCCAGAGGCTCGGCGAGGGCAGCGCCAGGCGCTTCAAATTGCCGCCGGAAGCGGTGGTGAGAAAGCTCGTGCATGCGCTGGAAAGCCGCAAGCCGCGGCGGCGCTATTATGTGACAGTGCCGACCTATGTCATGGCCTGGGCCAGGCGGCTGCTGCCGCCTGCCGCACTGGACCGGCTTCTTGATAAGGCATCCGATCAATGAATTTCTTCGAGTATCTCGTCCCCGTCGCCGTCGCCGCCGTCTTCGTCGTGCTCTGCCTCGGCCTGTGGAACATGATGCGCGGCGGGCCGGGCAACGTTTCGCAGCAATTCATGCGCTGGCGGGTGATCCTGCAATTCGCCGCCATCATCATCATCATGGCGGCGATCTGGTTCGCGGGACGGTGACGGTCCTCGCTAGCCCTATGCAGGCGAGCTCAATCCCTTGAAAAACCGCACCACTCTCCCCATATCGAGCCGCGATTTCGACAATGAGGGGGGTCATCTTCCCATGGTCCTTGCCAGCAACGAAGAGAAGGTGCGGTCCGGCTTCTGGCCCAAGCTCGCCAGGGTCTTCGCCGCCATACCTTTCGCCGAAGACGCGGTCGCCGCCTATTACTGCGCCTTCGACCGCGCCACCCCGCTCAAGGTGAAGGGCATACTTCTGGGCGCCCTCGCCTATTTCGTGCTGCCGGTCGACGCCATTCCCGATTTCATCCTGGGACTCGGCTTCACCGACGACATGGCCGTGCTCCTCACCGCGATCAGCATGATCCGCGGCCATCTCAAGCCCGATCACTATGACAGGGCGCGCGAAACCCTGGCGCGCCTGAAGAAGGGCGAGACGCTCGCGCCTTAG
>CAZICN010000143.1:0-10377 GCA_964537655.1 uncultured Aestuariivirga sp. | reverse complement strand
GCGGTTGACGATGATCGGGATCTCCTGCTCGGAAAGCCCGCCATGCGAGCGCAACGGTTCGCCGAGGCCGGACAGGTCGTGCTTGTCGCGGCTGGTGCCGATCACCTTGCTGTGGCGCGGACCGCCCGAGACGACGATAAAATCGCCCATGCGGTCCTCCGGCAGCTCGAAGCGGGCGCAGCCCTCCTTGCGGCCAAGCACGACATCGATGCCGGGCTCGGCGGCGATGCAGCCGGCGACGTCTTCGGGCGTCGGGCCATAGACATAGACGGTGGCGAAGGAGCCGAGCGCGCCGTGATGGACGACATAGGGATCGGTGATCGGCAGGATCACCTTGGTCTTGCCGGCCCCGAATTTCCTGTCGAGGACGTCCTGCAGGAAGATCACATCGGGCTCGCCATTGTCGAGATGCTTGTCCTTCATGCCGTGGTCGGCGACGATCACCACCGTGGCACCCAGGGCATCGATCTCGCCCAGATAGCGGTCCATCATCGCATAGAAGTCGTTCGCCCTGGGCGTGCCCGGCGCATGTTTGTGCTGGATGTAGTCGGTCGTCGACAGATACATGAGATCGGGCCGCATGGTCTTGAGAAGGGCGGCGCCGGCGGCGAAGACGAACTCGGAAAGTTCGGCCGAATAGACATCCGGCACCGGCATCCGGGTGAGCTGGCGCGCATCCTCGATGCCGTTCTCGGGCAACGTCGCCTTGTCGGCTTTTTCCGAGGAGAAGCAGACGGCGCTGCCGTCGAAGGCGAGACCCTTGCCGAGCAGGAGCCGGAGCTTGTCCTTGGCCGTCACCACCGCGACCTTCGCCCCCGCCTTCTGGAATTCGGCGAAGATGGTCGGGGCCCTCAACCATTTGGGATCGTTCATCATCACCTCGCGCCCGGTCTCGGGATCGATGAGGTAGTTGCCGCAGATGCCATGGATGGCGGGCGGCCGGCCGGTGACGATCGACAGATTGTTGGGATTGGTGAAGCTCGGCATGGCGGAGAGGCCGAGCCGCGTCTCGCCCTTGGAGATCATCCGGTCGAGATGCGGCATCAGCCCTCGCGCGCGGGCCTCCTCCATGTAAGCGGGCTCGCTGCCGTCGCAGCAGACGACCACTAGCGGCGATTGTGGCCAGGCATAGGTCCGGCCGTTCACGCTCACGGTTTTTCGATTCTGGATCATGGGCTTAGGCTGCCTTTCTGAATCTTTTTCTCAACCTTCGAGCGGACGCATGTCGACGACGTCCATCTCCCTGAAGACCTCGCGGATGGCCGAAAGCGCACCGCGGATCACCGTCTCGTCGAGCTGGCCGATCGTGCCGATGCGGAAGCTCGGCCGCTTGGTGAGCTTGCCCGGATAGATCGCATAGCCGCGCTGGCGCAGCTTTTCGTAAAAGGTCTCGAAATGGAACCGTGGATCGCGCGGGGTGAGGAAGGTCTGGATGATCGGGCCAGCCTCATCGTCCCGCAGCAGGGTCTGGATGCCCATTTCGCGCATGCCCTTCACAAGCACGTCGGCATTGCGCTGATAGCGGGCGGCGCGTGCCGCGATGCCTCCTTCGCGCGCAAACTCCTCGAGCGCCTTCTGGAAGGCGACGAGCGCATGGGTCGGCGGAGTGAAGCGGAACTGGCCGGTGCGCTCGAGCACCGTCCACTGCTCATGCAGGTCGAGCACGATGGAGTGGCAGATGCCCTCGCTCTCCTCGAGCAGCTGGCGCCTCACCAGCACATAGGAGAAGCCGGGCACGCCTTCGATGCACTTGTTGGAGGACGACACCATGACGTCGATGTTCCAGCCCGTCATGTCGATCGGGATGGCGCCGAAGGAGGACATGGCGTCGACCATGATGGTGAGCGCCCGGCCCTCGACCGCCTTGCTGATCGCCTGGATGGGATTGACGATGCCGGACGTGGTTTCGCAATGGACCAGCCACAGGTGGCTGATGGTGCGGTCGGCATTGAGGGCGCTGACGATCTCGTCCGGCGTCGGCGCTTCGCTGTCGCCCTTGTCGAGCGTGACCACTGGCCGGCCGAGGCGGTTGAGGATCTTGGCCGCCCGCTCGCCATAGGCGCCGTTGCAGACCACCAGCGTCTTGTAGCGTTTTGACGGGCAGAAGCTGCCGAGGGCCGCCTCGATGGCGAAGGTGCCGGAGCCCTGCATGATCACGCATTCGTGGTTCGGGCCGCAGCGGGCGAGATCGAGCAGGCTGGCGCGGATGCTCTTGACGATCTGGCGGAACTCGACGTCGCGCGACCCGTAGTCGGCGAGCATGGCGAGTTTCACCCCGCGCGATGTCGTCAGGGGGCCCGGGGTCAAGAGAAAGGGCATGTCCTCCTGGCCTTCGGGGCCGTTGAAGGTCGGGGCGAAGGAAGCGGCAAGGGCGGCGGTGGCGGTCATGGGAGCCTCGAATGAAGCCCTCCCCGTTATGGGGAGGGCCAGGAAGCGGGATCGGGCGTTGGGGTGATCCCACGTCGCCATTTCGCTCTGATGACATGCATAAGTCAAATCGTATGATCATATATTGAATATAAGTTTGACTTATGTAAGAAAGGAGGATGCGTTACGCCCAGCTCAAGGCCTTTCACGCGGTCGCGGTGAATGGCGGCTTCTCCAAGGCTGCCGAAAGGCTGGCCCTCACCCAGCCGGCAATTTCCGACCATATCCGCAAGCTCGAGGACGCCTATGGCTCCGAGCTGTTTCTGCGCCGGCGTGGCGGCGTCGAGCTGACGCCATTTGCCCGCAAGCTCTTCGCGGTGACGGAACGCATGTTCGAAGCCGAGACCGAGGCGCTCGAACTCCTGTCGCGGGCCAGGGGGCTCGAGGAGGGGAGCCTTGCCATCGGCGCCGATGCGGCGACCCATGTCCTGCCGCTCATCCGCCGGTTTCGCGAGCGTTATCCCAAGGTTGCGGTCCGCCTCGTCGCCGGCAACTCGGCCCAGCTCCTGGACAAGCTCGACCGCTTCGAGATCGATTTCGCCGTCATTGCCGAGACCCCGCCGGCCCACATCTATCACGCGCGCCTCCTGCGCGACGATGCGATCACGGCCTTCACCGCCGCGAGCCATCCCTTTGCCAGGCGGTCCGAGATTTCCTTCGCCGAATTCCTGAGCCAGCCGGTGGTGCTGCGCGAGGAGGGCTCGGTCACCCGCACCTTGCTGCTCGAGGAGATTGCGCGCCGGTCTCTTGCGCTCGGCTCCGTCATCGAAATCGAAAGCCGCGAGGCGGCGCGCGAGGCGGTCGCGAGCGGCATGGGCATCGGCATCATCTCGACCGCCGAGATCGTTCCGGACGCGAGGCTGCATACTTTGCGCTTCGGCGACTGGGAGGCCGCCATGAGCGAATGGCTCGTCTGTCTCGCCGCGCGGACCGATCTTCACATCATCCGCGCCGTGCTGGGCCTGCTGCGGCGCTGATTTTTCCCTTCGGTCAAGCTCTCGAAGTTGAGATATGACTTCACCTCCAGTTGGTATAGACTGGCCGCCATGGTTCAGAAATTCATCGCGGCCTGCGTCCAGAATTGCGCCACGCCGGATGTCGAGGCCGATATCGCCATCCTGTCGAAACTGGTCCAGCGCGCCGCTTCGCAAGGTGCGACCCTCATCGCGCTGCCTGAATATTGCGCCGGGCTCGACACCAAAGACGGGATGCTGCATCCCTTCGCCGTGCCGGAAGTCGATCACCCGGTGCTGCCCGCCATGGCCGCGCTGGCGAGGAACCACAAAGCCTGGATCCTCATCGGCTCGGTTGGCGTCAAATCCGCCGACGGCCGGATATTCAACCGCGGCTTCATGATCTCACCAGACGGCGCGATCGCCGCGCGCTACGACAAGATCCATATGTTCGACGTCGATCTGGGCGACGGTCATTCCTATCGCGAATCCGCCACCATCGTGCCGGGTGTCGAAGCCGTGCTCTCGCCCTGTGTCGGCGGGCCGATCGGTCTGTCGATCTGCTATGATCTGCGTTTCGCGTCCCTCTACCGCACCCTCGCCCAGGCCGGCGCCCAGATGCTGGCCGTGCCGGCAGCCTTTACCCGCATCACCGGGCGGGCGCACTGGCACATTCTCAACCGCGCCCGCGCCATCGAGAACGGCGCCTATGTGATAGCGCCCTGCCAGTATGGCACGCTCGCCGGCGGCTCGGAATGCTACGGCCATTCCCTCATCATCGATCCCTGGGGGCGGGTGCTGGCCGACGGCGGCGAGGCCGAGAATGTCATCACCGCCGAAATCGACATGGCCGAGGTGGCCAAGACCCGCGGGCGCATTCCATCCCTCACCCATGACCGGCCCTTCGCCATCGAGAGCCTGATGCCGGCGGTCGCCGCGGAATAATCAGTTCGAGCAGGCGGCGACGATTTTCGCGACATTGCCGCGATGCACGGCTTCGTAGGGCGCGAAGTAGTTCACCCATTTGGCCTGCAGCGGACCGGCAATGAGCGTTGTGAGTTCCTGCGTGCGCAACTCCGGCTCGCTCACGCAGCGTTTCAGCATGCGCACATATTGCTGGGTTGCCCGGATCAACGTCTTCTCATAGCCGCCGGCCGCGATGACCAGGGGATCGCCGTGATTGGGCAGTATGCGCGAGACCGGCCAGCTCCACAGCCGGTCGAGCTCGGCCAGATGCGTGTCGAGCGCCTTGGGCTCGGCCACATAGGTCACCGTGTCTTCCAGCGTGTCGCCGGCAAAGAGTAGCCCGAGCTCTTCGATATGGAGCAGCGTCGCGTCGTCGCTATGGATATTGGCATGGCGCAGATGCACGCGCAGCCGGCCGACATCGAGCTTGAGATGATCCTCATAGAGCATGTTCGGCAGGATCAGCGGCGATATCGCAGGAGCGCCGTGATAAGCCCCGCTTTCGATCCCGGCGCGGTTGGCCTCGAGATGGGCGAGGGTGCGCCGGTGGGCGATGATCTCGCAATCCGCGAATGCCTCGTTGCCGGCGACATGATCGAGGTGGTGATGGCTGAGCACCAGGCGGATGCGCTTCATGCCCATCCGGTCGAAGAAGGCGCGGATCTTGCGCGCATGGGCGAGCGAGAGATGCGCGTCATAGATCAGGGCGTCGTCCGCATCGACCAGCGCGTAGCTGGCGGTGCCGAGCGAGAAACCGCCGTCATCGAGCCAGTTCTCGTCCTCCGAATGGAGCCGCACATCGGCGATGCGCCCGTCATAGAAGGCATAGACGAAGGGCAAGGGCTTCAGCACGCGCAAATGCGCGACGGGATTGGGCTCGATCATGGAGAAAACCTGGAGACGGCAAATCAGGCCAGTGTCCTGGACCTGTCCAGTTCGTCATAGGCCTTTTGAATGCGGATGAACATGGCATTCATGTAGTCGCCGACTTCCTTCGGCACATCCTTGCTGGCGAGCTTGTCGGGATGATAGAGCCGCGCCTTGGCGAGATAGGCGGCGCGCACCTCGCCCGGATTGGCGCCGGGATCGACGCCCAGCGTGTGATAGGGATCGAAGGTGGCGGCGCCGTTGGTGCGTCGGTGCAGGTGATCGGTGCGCGGCATGTCGAGCGCCGAGATCGTCGCGATGGCGCGCTTGGCGATCATCGTCATCGTGTTGTCGCGCTTCTCGAAATCGATGAATGTATCGGGGTTGTTGATGAGATCGCGCAGCTTCTGCGCCGTCCCCAGGAAGACATGTCCGTTGAAGACATCACCCGAACTGAGTGTCACCGTGACCGCGACACGGTGGCGTTCTGCTTCTTGCGATCCAAACATGGCAAGCGACTTCCGGTATCGAAACGATAGCGCAGAGATTGCCCGACCAGCGCCTGAGGAACTATTATAATTGTCGTTAAAATTTAATCGGTTTGGTTTACGCCGCCGCCGGCCGGCCGCGTCTCACATAGTCGTCGAGCCACGGTGTGCGATAGCCATCCTGTTGCCAGAGCACGGGAAAATAGCTCTCGTCCATTTCGTTCGACTGCGCCTTCTTGTAGCGCGAGTAAATATAGCTGATCTCGTGGGGATGGAATTTTGCTGTGGACGAAATGCAATGGGCGATGACCGAGCGGCGCGGATTGACGCCCTTGTTGTCGCGTGAGCCATGCCACGTCCGGCCGTGATGGAAGACCGCGGTGCCGGCGGGCACTTCGATGGGGACGATCTCGTAGTCCTTGATGCCTGCCGCCTCCGCCGCCGGATGCAGGTCGGCCAGCGCGTCGTCGGGCGCATGGAACTGCTTGATCGGCGGTGAGATCGGCCAGCGATGCGAGCCCTTCACATGTTCAATCGTGCCCTGAAAGGCCTTGGTGTCGTCGAGCGTGATCCAGCAGGTCATCATCTCGCCCGGCACGATCCAGCCATTGTAGGAATCATCCTGATGGAAGCCGAGCGGCTTGCCGCCCGGCGGCTTCCAGATGACGTTGTCCTGGCCGATGCGCGCGCCCGGCCAGCCGCGCAGTCTGGCGCAGGCCTCGCCGACATCCTTCCTCAGCACGATCGAGGCGATGGTGAGATCGGATTTCCAGCCGTTGCAGATCTGTCGCGTCAGGTTCTCCGGATCACGCCCGGGCCGCCAGTTCCACTCGTCGGGATAGAGGCCGGTCTCGAACTTGCCCGAGAACATCGGCTCGAAGCGCGCCCGGGCGGCGGCGATCTCATCGGGCTTCAGCGCGCCTTCGACGGCGACGAAGCCGTCGCGGGCGAAATCGTCGAGATGCTTCTGGGTGATGGCGATCATGGAAACCTCACTAGATCACGATGAGTCAATCCAAACTCATGAACGTGATCGATCTCATATTTCAGCGCGGGATTCTAGCGAAAAACCGGCACCGCCTTCTCGCATCCCGCGCTATAGCGCCGAGAGTGCGGCGACGCCGGTAAAGGTGGCGGCGATTCCGATCCAGCGCAGATAGGCGATCTTCTCGTGCAGGAAAATCCGGCTGAGCACGATGGTGATGGCGCCTGACGCCGTGCCGCACACGGTGGCGAGCTCCGGCTGCGCGGTCTTGCCGGCAGCGAACAGGAGTGTGACCGCCACGACGTCGAGGAAGCCCATCAGCAGGAGGATGGGCAGATGGGGCAGGCCTGGCCGAAGTGGCCCGGGTCTTGCCAGAAGGAGCGGCAGGATGATCGCCGATCCGGCCAGGCGCGAGATCCACACCGACTGGATCTCATCGAAGAAGAGCGCCGATCTCTGCCCGGCGGACACCCCGATCACGAAGGCCGCATGGGCGAGGAGGGAGAGGACGACGGTGCGGCGCCAGCGCCCGGGCTCCTTGTCGTCCGGCGTCTCGGCCTCGCCCCAGGCGACCAGCAGGGCGCCCGCCAGGATCAGGGCGACAAAGGCGAGCTGGGCCGGCGTGGGGACGTTGCCGAGCACGACGCCCAGCACGACACTCGTCGCCGGATAGGACAGGGCGATGGGGACGGCGAGCGACATGGGCCCTGAAGCAATGCCGGCAAAGAAAAAGAGCGTGGCGAGGGCGACGGCGATGCCGGCAAGAGCGGGCCACCAGACATCGCCGCGCACCAGGTTCGGAAACGTGCCGAAGGCCAGGAGCCAGAGGGTGATCAGAAGAAAGCCGAGCCCCGTCACAGCGGCGGCGACGACGAGCGGGCCGATGCTGCGGCTCGTCTTGCCGGCAAGGAAATCCATCACGCCCCAGCACAGCGCCGCCAGCGAGCCGAGCAGCACCGGGTTCATGTCATCAGATGCTGTCGGCGCCGACCAGGTCCTGGCGCGCCGTTTCGAGATGCTTCGAGATGAGATCGGCGGCGGTCGCCGGATCGCGCGTCTTGAGCGCCTCGAAGATGGCGCGATGCTGCTGGTTGTAGATGTCGATCTTCTCCTTCACCAGGATGATCTGCTTCATCTGTTCCCACTGCGCGTGATTGCGCACCGTGTTGATGTGCTGATAGAGGCGGAAGAGCAGCGGGTTGCGCGAGCAGCGCGCCAGCGCCAGGTGCAGCTCCGAATCGAGCTTGGTGAAGAGGTCCTGGTCGCCATGGGTCGCCTCGATCCTGAGCAGGATGCTCTCGATGGCATCGAGATCGCGCGCCGAGGCGTGCAGCGCCGCGAGCCGCGTCATCGACGGTTCGATGGCGATGCGCGCCTCGATGAGCTGCAGGGGGGAGATGAGATCGGTGACATCCGACATCGCGTCCTGCACCGGGCCCTGATAGCTGACGAAAGTGCCGGAGCCGACCCGGCGCACGACGAGGTTCTTCTGCTCGAGCTGGTCCAGCGCCTTGCGGATGGTGGAGCGCGCCGTGCCGAAGGCGACGGCGAGCTGGCGCTCCGGCGGCAGCTGGTCGCCGTCGCTGTAGACGCCGCTTTCAATGGCCCTTTTCAGCCGCGAGGTGATCGAATTGGCGCCTCTGGTGGCGACGAGCTGGGGGTCTTCGCCCTCTGCTTCGGGTCCGCTGCGGGGCTTGAGGATGTCGTCTTGCACGTCCGGGGCCATGGTCTCAATTGGTTGTAATTGGCAAAAATTGGTTTGCAATCGGTCTGAATTTGTGGATCATTATGCCAGAACCGCGGGTTTTGTCCCCAAAAAAGCAATCAAACCGGTTCAGCCCAATCTGGTCGGGCTGGGTTCCAAGGAGGAAGGCGAGGCGCATGGCAGTTCCGTCCGGTGTGAAATACGCGATCATCGGGGCCGGCATTCACGGCCTCTCCACGGCCTATCATCTGGCGCTCAAGCTCAAGGAAACCGGCAAGGGGTCCGGCAAGGATATCCTGGTGGTCGACAAGACCTCGATCGCCGCCGGGGCGTCGGGCATCGCCTGCGGCGTCGTGCGCAACAATTACTACCAGCCGGCGATGCGCGAGCTCATGGCGCATTCGGTGTCGGTGTGGGAGAGCGACCCCAAGGCCTATTCCTACCATTCCGTCGGCTACATGCAGATTTCGCCGGAAGTGATGCACCAGCAGGTCGGCACCATCTACGAGCAGCAGAAGGCCATTGGCTATTCCTCGACCTTCATCGAAGGCGAGAAGGATTCGATGACCTATATGAAGGGTCTGTTCGACGACTGGCAGGCCAAGGGCATCACCTCGGTCCTGCACGAAAAGAAGGGCGGCTACGCCAACAACACCGCATCGATCTACGGCCTCGCCTCCAAGGCGGAAGCCGAAGGCGTGCGCATCATGACCGGCGTCACCGTCAACGGCTTCGAGTTCGGCAGCAATTCGCAGGCGGTGACAGCGCTTCAGACCAGCAAGGGTCGCATCGCCTGTGACTATGTGGTGGTCGGCGTCGGCCCCTGGGTAAACCAGGTGTGGAACATGCTGGACCTGCCGCGCACCGTGTCGATCAAGGGGCGCGACGGCAAGATGCATGACGGCGTGCGGATGTGGAAATACTGGTGCCTCGAGGAAGGGACCCTCGGCGTCGATCCCAACATGCACAAGACCAATGACGGCAAGATGCCGCCCGTCATCCATGTCGATACCGACGCGCCGCTCTATTCCGATGTCGACGGCCGGCTCCTCATCGACAAATTGTGGGGCCTCTACTACAAGCCCGACTTCAATTTCGGTGGCGTCCAGGGCGGCGCCTCGCCCTACAAGGTCGAGGGCGAGCCCGACAGGATCGCCATCGATCCCTATGGCCCCGATTCGCCCGACTTCATCGTCGGCGACGACTTCATCGAGACCTGGTGCTCGATGCTGGCGCACTGCCAGAAGCGCTTCGAAGGCAAGATCGGCATCTACAAGAAGGACGAGAAGTCCGGCGGCCTCGGCTGCTTCACCCCCGACAACTTCCCGGTCTTCGATGTCTTCCGCGACAATGTCTTCGTCATCGCGGATTCGAACCACGGCTACAAGATGATCGGCGTCGGCAAGCTCGCCGCCCAGGAGATCGTCGGCGAGAAGTCGAAGCTGCTCGAGCCTTTCCGTTTCTCGCGCTACGCCGAGGGCAAGCTTCATCCCGTTTCCAACAGCCCCTTCCCATGGAGTTGATGACCTGAGGAGTGCTTTTGATTTTACCAAACCGGTTTTGTCGCGTTAGGCTCTTACCCCGCGCAACCGAGAACCGGAATAACGATACAGAGGAAAACGCCACATGACAGACTATGAGAAATTCATCAAAACCGACGGCCGTGACGAGCTGATCAAGCAGGTCCGCAAGAAGATCGATCAGCTCGGCATCGAATATCTCTATCTCCAGTTTGTCTCCGTCACCGGCCGCATCATGGGCAAGGGCATCCCGGCCGATCACTGGGAGAACATCGCCAATGGCGGCTTCCAGCTGGTCTATGGCGCGACCGTCAACCTGTTCATGAACCGGCGCGGCGAATATCTGGGCTATGGGCCGGAAGCCGCCGAACTCGTCGGCGTGCCGGAGACCGAGACCTTCATGCAGCTGCCGTGGGACAAGCGCGTCGCCCGCATGTTCTGCACGCTGTTCCGCAACCGCGAGGAA
>CAZICN010000142.1:0-10561 GCA_964537655.1 uncultured Aestuariivirga sp. | reverse complement strand
TGGAACAGGCGGCGCTCGAAGCGGATACCTTCGGCAAGCGTCGTCTCGAAGGCGCGGTTGACCGCTTCCTTCGCCATCATGGCGATGGGCTGCGAGAAGGAGGCGATCTTCCTGGCGGCGGCGAGCGCTTCCTCGACCAGCTTGTCGGCCGCCACCACGCGCGAGGCGAGGCCGCAGCGTTCGGCTTCCGCCGCATCCATCATGCGGGCGGTGAGGATCATGTCCATCGCCTTCGCCTTGCCGACATAACGGGCGAGACGCTGGGTGCCGCCGGCGCCCGGCATGACGCCGAGCTGGATTTCCGGCTGGCCGAATTTCGCCGTGTCGGCGGCGATGATGAAGTCGCACATCAGAGCGAGCTCGCAGCCGCCGCCGAGCGCGAAGCCCGCCACCGCGGCGATGACCGGCTTGCGCTGCTGCGCCACGCGGTCCCAGCTCGCGAGGAAGTCGCCGAGATAGGCCTCCATGAAGGACTTCGACGCCATCTCCTTGATGTCGGCGCCGGCGGCGAACGCCTTCTCGCTGCCGGTGATGACGATGGTGCCGATCTTCGGATCCCGATCGAAGGCGTCGAGCGCCTGGCCCAGTTCCTTGATGAGCGCCGCGTTCAATGCATTGAGCGCCTGCGGCCGGTTGAGCCGGATGAGGCCCACCGCATCATGGGTTTCGACAAGGATGTTCTCATAGGTCATGGGGCGTCTCTTTCGCTTGCGTCCTGCTCGGCGGCGAGAGATAGGCTATTTCTGGCACCGGGGACAATAGAAGGTCGAGCGGCCCGACTGGACGATGCGCTTGATGGTGCCGCCGCACCGTCGCTTGCGGCATTTCTCGCCTTCCCGGTCATAGACGGCGAAGACCTGCTGGAAAGAGCCCTTGCCGCCCTCGGGATGGGCGAAGTCGCGCAAGGTCGAGCCGCCCGCGGCGATCGCCTCGCCGAGCACGGCGCGGATATGGCGCACCAGCTCTTCCAGTCGTGGATCAAAACCCGTCTTCCTGACGAGGCTGCCGGCACGGCGTCTGGGCGAGAGGCCGGCGCGGTGCAGCGCTTCGCAGACATAGATGTTGCCGAGACCGGCGATGAGCCGCTGGTCGAGGAGAGCGGCCTTGAGCGGCGCCTTCTTGCCCTTGAAGGCTTGCGCCAAATAAAGGGCGTCGAACTCGTTGCCCAAGGGCTCGACGCCGATCGAGGCCAGGAGCCTGTGGTTGTCGAGTTCGCTCTCGCCGACGAGGTCCATGAGGCCGAAGCGGCGCGGGTCGGTATAGACGACGCGCAGGCCATCCTCGCGGGTGAAGACGACATGGTCATGCGGCCCGGAGCCTTCCTCGGGCACAGCGCTCTCGTCATAGAACTCGCCGAGCCCGGTCATCCGCCCCGTGGCGTCGATGATGGTGAAGCGCCCCGACATGCCGAGATGCAGGATCAAAACCTCGCCGCCGTCGAGGAAGGCCAGGATATACTTGGCGCGCCGCTTGAGGCGCAGCACCACGCGGCCCGCGATGCGCGCCGCGAAGCTGGGCGGGAAGGGAAAGCGCAGATCGCCGCGCGCGAGGCGCACGTCCGTGATGCGCTTTCCGGTGAGCACGGTTTCGAGGCCGCGCATGACGGTTTCGACTTCTGGCAGTTCCGGCATGGTTCGACTGTTAAACCAGTTTGATGGGAAGCATAAGGGCCCCGCTTAAGGCCCGCTCGCGACGGAATGTGTCAGTAGGTTCAGCCTCATGCTGAACCCTCTCCCCCAACAGGGGAGGGGGAATTCGCGGCATGGAATTCTCAACCATCCTGTTCTATGGTCCGCCGCCATGACAGAAGCCCCCAAGGAAACCGCCCCTTTCGGCTTTCGCGATGTCGCGGAGGCTGAGAAACAGGGCCTCGTGAACGAGGTCTTTTCCAAGGTCGCGGAACGCTATGACCAGATGAACGATCTGATGTCGGCGGGCCTCCACCGGCTGTGGAAGGACGATTTCGTCACCTTGCTGTCGCCACCCCGGGGATCGAGGGATTTCAGCGTCATCGATGTCGCGGGCGGCACCGGCGATATCGCCTTCCGCATCGCGCGCGCCGCAGGTGCCGGCACCCGCATCACCATTGCCGACATCTCGCCCGAAATGGTGGCGGAAGGGGCGAAGCGGGCCGACCAGGAAGGCCTCTCCGGTCAGTGCCGCTTCACCGTCGGCAATGCCGAGGCGCTGGCCTTCCCCGACAAGAGCTTCGATGCCTATACGATCGCTTTCGGCATCCGCAATGTCACGCATATCGACAAGGCGCTGAAGGAAGCGCGCCGGGTGCTGAAGCCCGGCGGCAAGTTCCAATGCCTCGAATTCTCTCATGTCGATGTGCCGGGCCTCGATGCGGTCTATAATGCCTATTCCTTCACCGCCATTCCGGCGATCGGCAAGGTGGTGACGGGCGACGGCGCACCCTACCGCTATCTGGTCGAAAGCATCCGCACCTTCCCCGAGCCTGAGAAATTCGAGACGATGATCAGGGAGGCCGGTTTCAGTCATGAAGGCCACCGCAGCCTCTCGGGCGGCATCGTCGCCATCCATTGGGGTTGGCGCATCTGATGGGTTTTTTCGGTCACGTCTTCCGCCTTGCCCGCGTCGGTTGGGTGCTGGCCCGCCATGACGCCTTTCCGCCGCCGGAAGACATGGCGGCATTGCCGCTGCCGGCGCGCGTCGGCTTGCGCCTGGCGGGGCTCGTCGCCACGAGGTCGCATGGCAACGGCAAGTTGAGCTCGGCCCTTGCCGAACTGGGGCCGAGCTATGTGAAGCTTGGCCAGTTCCTCGCGACCCGGCCCGACATGGTAGGCCCGGCGCGCGCCGCCGAACTGCGCACATTGCAGGATCGCCTGCCGCCCTTCGACAGCCAGACGGCGCGCCAGATGATCAAGGCCAATCTCGGCCGCACCGCCGATGAGATATTCAAGACCTTCGGGCCGCCGGTCGCCGCCGCGTCGATCGCGCAGGTGCATCGCGCCACGACGCAGGAGGGCCGCGATGTCGCGGTGAAGATCCTGCGCCCCGGCATCGAGCAGCGTTTCGCCCGCGACCTCTCCGATTTCTTCTTTGCCGCGCGTCTCATCGAGCGCGTGAGCGCGCCGGCCAGGCGTCTGCGCCCGGTCGATGCGACCGAGACGCTGGCGCAGTCGGTCAAGCTCGAGATGGATCTGCGCATGGAAGCCTCGGCCATGAAGGAAATGGCCGCCAATGTGGCGGACGACCCGGGCTTTCGCGTGCCCAAGGTCGAATGGCCGCTGACCGCGCGGCAGGTGCTCACCACCGACTGGATCGACGCGACGCCGCTCTCCGACATGGCGGCGCTCAGGGCGCTGGGCCTCGATCTCGACCGGCTCGCCGACACGGTGATCCAGAGCTTCCTCCGGCACGCCATCCGCGACGGCTTCTTCCATGCCGACATGCACCAGGGCAATCTCTTCGCCGATGCGCAAGGCAATCTCATCGCGGTAGATTTCGGCATCATGGGGAGGCTCAATCCCAAGGAGCGCCTGTTCCTGGCCGAGATCCTCTATGGCTTCATCATCCGCGACTATGCCCGCGTCGCGCAGGTGCATTTCGATGCGGGCTATGTGCCGGCGCATCAGGACCCGGCCGTCTTCGCGCAGGCGCTGCGCGCCATTGGCGAGCCGATCATGGACCGCCCGGCGCATGAGATATCGATGGCGAGGCTCCTCACCCAGCTGTTCGAAGTGACCGGCCAGTTCGACATGGCGACACAGCCGCAGCTCCTCCTGCTGCAGAAGACGATGGTCGTGGTGGAAGGGGTCGCTCGCATGCTCAACCCGCAGTTCAACATGTGGATCGCGTCGGAGCCCGTGGTCCGTGACTGGCTTGAAAAGAAGCTGGGAGCCCTGGCGCAGCTCGAAGGTGCCGCCGAGGGGGCCGCATCGCTCGGCCGCCTCATCACCACCTTGCCCGAAATGCTGGGCCAGGCGCAGGCCGCCACCCATATGCTGGCCGACATGGCGAATGCCGGCGGCATCAGGCTCGACAAGGAAACCACCGAGGCGCTCGCCGCCGCCCAGGCCCGCCATTCGCGCGCGGGCCGCTATGCGCTGATTGCGGGGGCCGTCGCCTTGATTGCCATCGCCTTGACCCTGATCTTTTGAACCGCATGTCCCAGTCCCTGATTATGGCATAATCACATGATGACCACCCTTTCAGGCAGAAGCGTCCTCCTCATCATCGGCGGCGGCATTGCCGCCTATAAGAGCCTCGAGCTGATCCGGCTCTTGAAGCAGCGCCAGGCCAAGGTCACGGCGATCATGACCAAGGCGGCCGAGCAGTTCGTCACCCAGTTGTCGGTGGCGAGCCTCACGGGCGAGAAGGTCTATACCGATCTTTTCAGCCTCACCGATGAAGTCGAGATGGGCCATATCGAATTGTCGCGCTCGGCCGATCTCCTGGTCGTGGCGCCGGCGAGCGCCGATCTCATGGCCAAGATGGCGCAGGGCCTCGCCAATGACCTGGCGTCGACGACCTTGCTCGCCACCGACAAGAAAATCCTGATCGCCCCCGCGATGAACGTGCGCATGTGGCAGCATGCGGCGACCATGCGCAATCTCAGCACCCTCAAGGCCGATGGCGTGCGCGTCGTCGGGCCCAATGACGGCGAGATGGCCTGCGGCGAGTATGGGCCTGGCCGCATGGCGGAGCCGGTCGAGATCCTGGCCGCCATCGAAGCGCATTTCGCCGGCAGCGCGCTGCCGCTCGCCGGCGTCGCGCCGCGACCGCTCGCCGGCCGCAAGGTGCTGATCACCGCCGGACCGACGCGCGAGCCGATCGATCCGGTGCGCTATATCGCCAACCGCTCTTCCGGCAAGCAGGGCTATGCGCTGGCCGAGGCCGCAGTGGCGCTCGGCGCCGAGACGATCCTGGTGTCGGGGCCGGTCAATCTGCCCATCCCGCCCGGCGCCCAGATGATGCCGGTCGAGACGGCGGCCGAAATGCTGAAAGTCGTCGAGGCCGAGCTTCCCGCCGATATCGCGATCTTCGCCGCCGCCGTCGCCGACTGGCGGGTCGCTTCGACGTCCGACCAGAAGATCAAGAAGGGATCGGCCGGCCTGCCCGACCTCAAGCTCGCCGAAAATCCCGATATCCTGAAGACCGTGGCGGGCGCCGCCAAGGCCAGGCGGCCGAAGCTGGTGGTGGGTTTCGCGGCGGAGACCGAGAATGTCATTGCCAATGCCAAGGCGAAGCTCGCCAAGAAGGGCTGCGACCTCATCGTCGCCAATGATGTGAGCGCCGACAAGGGCGTCATGGGCGGCGACAGGAACACGGTGCACCTCGTCTCGGCCTCGGGTGTCGAAAGCTGGCCCGAGCTCGACAAAAGCGAAGTGGCGCGCCGTCTGATGGCGGATTTCGCCCGCCGCATCGGAGCGAAATCATGACCGAGGTCGCGATCCTCCGCCTGCCGCATGGCGAAGGTCTGGCCCTGCCCGCTTATGAGACGGAGCATGCCGCCGGGATGGATTTGCGCGCTGCCGAGGATGTGATCCTGCCACCAGGTGGGCGCGCTCTGGTGGCGACCGGTTTTGCCATTGCGCTTCCCCATGGTTTCGAGGCGCAAGTGCGCCCGCGTTCGGGCCTCGCCGCCAAACATGGCGTCACCGTACTCAACGCACCCGGCACGATCGACGCGGATTATCGTGGCGAGATCAAGGTGATCCTGATCAATCACGGTGATCAAGCCTTCGCCATCAAGCGCGGCGACCGCATCGCCCAGATGATCGTGGCACCCGTGACGCAGATCAGGCTCAGTGAGCAGGCGAGCCTGTCGGACACCGCGCGCGGCGCGGGCGGTTTCGGCTCGACGGGTCGAACCTGATGAAGCTCTCGGCCGAGGAGCTGGAACGCTACGCCCGGCATATCGTGCTGCAGGATGTCGGCGGTCCCGGACAGGTCAAGCTCAAGGCGGCGCGTGTCCTCGTCATTGGCGCAGGCGGTCTCGGCGCCCCGGTGCTGCTCTATCTCGCCGCCGCCGGCATCGGCACGCTGGGCGTCGTCGATGACGATGACGTGTCGCTCTCCAATCTGCAGCGCCAGATCATCCATGCCTCATCGCGCATCGGACGGCACAAGACCGACAGTGCCGCCCAGACCCTCAACGACCTCAATCCGCATGTGAATGTGGTGGGCCACAAGACGCGCATCGACGCCTCGAACGCGCTCGACATCATTGGCCAGTATGACATCGTCGCCGACGGCTCGGACAATTTCGCCACCCGCTTCCTGGTGAGCGATGCCTGCTATCTGGCCGGAAAGACGCTGGTCGCCGCCGCCGTCGGCCAGTTCGATGGCCAGCTCTCGACCTTCAAGCCGCATCTCAAGGATGCCGAAGGCGTGCCTCACCCGACCTATCGCTGCCTCCATCCCGAGGCGCCGCCGGAGGGCCTGGTGCCGGCCTGCGAGGAGGCGGGCATCATGGGAGCGCTCACCGGCATCATCGGCTCGATCCAGGCGATGGAAGTGATGAAAGAAATTTTGGGCATCGGCGACAGCCTCGCCGGCAAGCTCTTCATGTATGACGCGCTGTCGGTGCGCGCCTATGTGACGGCCCTGCCATGGAACCCCGACAATCCGCTGAATGGCAGGAAGGCGACGATCACGGACCTGTCGTCGCATCAATCCCCTCTCAGAGGTTAGCTAGCCCGCCGCCTTGGCGACGCCGACCATGGCGGGCCGCAGCACCCGATCGCCGATCTTGAAGCCGGCCTGCATCACCTGCACGACGGTGCCCGGCGGCTGGTCGTTGGTCGGCACTTCGAACACCGCCTGGTGATAATGCGGATCGAATTTCTCGCCCATCGGATCGACGCGCTTGATGCCGTGCCGTTCGAACACATTGAGCAATTCGCGCCGGGTCATCTCGACGCCGGCGACCAGGTTCTTGACCGGCTCCGTCGCCTCCTTGAGATGGTCGGCCTCGGCGGTGGCGAGGGCGCGGTCCATATTGTCGCTGACGCTCAATATGTCGCGGGCGAAATTGCTGGCGGCATAGAGCGTCGCCTCGGCTTTCTCGCGCTCCATGCGCTTGCGCAGGTTGTCCATTTCGGCGAGCGTGCGCAGCAGCTGATCCTTGAGCTTGCCGGCCTCTTCCTTGAGCGCGACGATCTCCGCTTCGCGCGGGTCGGTCTCACTGTCGGGAAAAGTGATGGGATCCGCTTCCGGAACGTCCGGCGCGGCCGTCTCTTCAGCCATGGTTTCTTTGCTCGCGTTTTGGGCCATAACGATCCTGAACTCTCGGTCGGTGCAATGAAGGTTTCGGGCGGGATATCAGGGTTCAGGGCGGAAAAATCAAGTCTTTCCCGGAAAGCCCGGGGTCAACTGACATGATCGGACAATGGCATCCGCGATAGAGGGACCAAGTATCCGTCCGGAGGAAGAAAATGCCCGCCAAATCCCCGCAGATGCGCCTGTTTTCAGGCCCCTTGAGCATGTTCGGCGCCAAGGCCCAGATCGCCGCGCATGAGAAAGGGCTCGATTTCGACCTCGTCATGGTGCCCTTCGACATGGAGCGGCTCTATGAGCCGAAGCATCCTGAGGTGCTGAGGGTCAATCCCAAGCAGCAGGTCCCGGTCCTGATCCACGGCGCCGTCGAGATCTTCGATTCGACGCAGATCTTCGAATATTTCGAGCATCTGAAGCCTGAGCCGGCTCTGTGGCCCGCGTCACCCCAAGCGTGCGCCGAAGCGCGTCTCCTCGAACACAAGTCCGATGAGGTGTTCTTCCCGCCGATCGTCCGGCTGATGGGCCTGCAGGATCACCCCGCCGATCCGGCGGCGATCGACGCGCGCGCCGCTTCGGCCCGGTACTATACTGAAATGGAGCGGCGGCTGGCAGATCGCGATTTTCTCGCCGGCGCCTGTTCCTTCGCCGATATCGCCTTCTACATGGCGCAGCTTTTCGCCGCCCGCGTGGGGGCGCCCATGACCGAGGCGACACCCGGCCTCATCGCCTGGCGCGCGCGCATGACGGCTCGCCCGGCGGTGCGCCAGGTGGTGGGACCGATGGCGCGGTTTCTACTATCGCATCACCGCACATTGCCGGACTTCATGAAGCCTTTGGCCGCGTGAGTTGCCAGGGCGGATCGGCGAATTGCTCGCTGAGGAAATCGACAAATACCCGCACGCAAGGCGACAGCAGGCGGCGGCTGGGATAGACGACGGTGACGGGCGCCCCTTCCGGATGATTGTATCCGGTGAGGAGTGCGGTCAGCCTTCCGGCGCGGATATCCTGACCCACCAATATTTCCGACATGCGGATGATGCCCATGCCGGCCAGCGCCAGCCGGCGCACCGCCTCGGTGCTGTCGGCTTCGATGGGGCTGCGAATCCGCAGGCTGTGAAGCCCGTCCGGGCCGTCGAATTCCCAGATGTTCAACCCGCCGCGCGAGATGCCGAGACAGATGTGACGGTCGAGATCGTTCGGCGTTGCGGGAACGCCATGTTTCTCGAGATAGCGCGGTGACGCGCAGATGACGCGGCGATTGGAGGCAAGCCGCCGCACGATGAGCCGTGAATCGGAATGCTGGGCGACACGCACGGCAACGTCGACACCTTCCGCGATGAGATCGATGACGGCATCCGAGAAGGTGAGTTCGAGCTCGATCTTCGGATAGCGATCGACGAAGACCGGCAGGAGGGGCACGACCAGGCGATGGCCGAAGGCGCTGGGCAGGTTGATCCTGAGGCGACCGCGCGGCTCGCTGCCGGGCCGGATGGCGAGTTCCACATCCGCGATGTCCTTGAGGATGCGCCGCGCCGCTTCGGCATAGGCGATGCCTTCCGCCGTGAGGCCGATCCTGCGGGTCGAGCGATGCACCAGCCTGATGCCGAGGCGCTCCTCCAGCCGGGCGATGATCTTGCTGACCGCGGATGGCGCCATTCCCAGCTTGCGCGCTGCGGCTGAAAAATCGCCCTCGTCCACGACGGTGAGGAAGACGGACATGCTTTCCGGGCGCTCCATGATCTGTTCCGTTATATCATAAATGAATGGAAAAGTTCATACATTATGACCAGATTAATATGGAATAGAGTGCCCGAGATAATTTTGTCTCCGGAGCCCTATCCATGCCCGGCATGCGGCGGCCACCCTATCGAAACAGTCATGAGCTTCATCTTTGGGCGCGCCGGGAACGCAGCGTGACCATGGCGAGGGGTCTTGCGGGGCTGCTGGCGTGGATCTTCAGGACGCGTCAGCCGAGATGCTCGATATCGGGCAGTCCCGCGAGATCGACCCAGTCATGCCGCCGTCTCTCATAGACGGAAATGCGCGGCGCCGGAAAATCGGGATCGGCAAAGGCGCCGACCGCGACGGCGAACACTTGCGGCACGCTGCTCAATTCCCAGAAGACGGTCGAGCCGCAAGCGGGACAGAAATGGAAAGTGACGGTGCCGCCACTGTCACCCTGGCGCGTGAACGACCGGCTCTCACCCGCAACATGCGTCACGGCCTCCCTGGCGAAGCGCGCCTGCATGCCGAAGGGAGCGCCCGTCCGTCTCTGGCAGTCGAGGCAGTGGCAGATCGAGATGCGCAAGGGCTCGCCTTCGACGGCGAGCTGCAACAGTCCGCAGGCGCAGGACGCATGCCGGGTCATGGCTATTTGATCAGCCGGCCGATGATGCGGGCCGTATAGTCGACCATCGGAATGATGCGGGCATAATTCATCCGCGTCGGCCCGATGATGCCGAGCGCCCCCACGATCTTCTCCTCGCTGTTGCGGTAGGGCGCCACGATGAGCGAGGAGCCCGACATCGAGAACAGCTTGTTCTCTGCGCCGATGAAGATGCGCACGCCCTCGCCGATCTCGGCCGAGCCGAGGAGCTGGATCAGGCCCCGCTTGTTCTCGAGATCGTCGAACAGCCGGCGGATGCGCTCGAGATCGTCGAAGGCGGTGAGGTTCTCGATGAGATTTCCCTGGCCCTTGACGATGAGGGTGCGGTCGTCCTCCTCGGCATTGCCCGACCAGGTGGCGACGCCATCGGCGACGACCTTGGCGGTCAGCTCGTCGAGCTCGGTTTTCAGCGTCGCGATCTCCTCCTGCATCAGGCGCTGCGCGTCGGCGATCGTCTTGCCCTGCATGCGGGCCGAGAGATAGTTGGACGCCTTGGTCAGGGACGAGGGCGGCAGGCCAGGGGGAAGGTCGATGGCGCGATTCTCGACGGTGCCGTCCTCGGCGACCAAAATGACAAGGCCGCGGCCGGGGCCGAGGCTCACGAATTCGATGTGCTTCAGGCGGGCATTGAGCTTCGGCGCCACCACCAGGCCGGCGCAATGCGAGAGGCCGGAGAGCAATGTGGTTGCCTCGCCCAGCACCTCTTCGACCCGGCGCGATCGGTTGGCGCCCGTCATCTGCGCATCGATGCGGGCGCGCTCCTCGGGCGAAATGGAGCCGACTTCGAGCAGGGCGTCGACGAAGAAGCGCAGGCCCGCATTGGTGGGCATGCGCCCGGCACTGGTGTGGGGCGAATAGATGAGGCCGGTATCTTCGAGATCCATCATCACATTGCGCACCGACGCCGGCGACAGGTTCGACGGCAGG
>CAZICN010000141.1:0-10583 GCA_964537655.1 uncultured Aestuariivirga sp. | reverse complement strand
AGCGTCAGCACATGCACATTGGCGCGCAGTTCCTTCAGCCGCTCCTTGTGCTTGACGCCGAAATGCTGCTCCTCGTCGATGATAAGGAGGCCGAGATCGCGGAACTTCACGCTTTCGGCAAGGAGCGCGTGGGTGCCAATGACGATATCGATCTCGCCCTTGGCGAGGCCGTCCTTGACCGCCTCGATCTCCTTGCGCCCGACAAGCCGCGAGGCCTGCGCCAGGCGCAGGGGCAAGCCCTGGAAGCGCTGCAGGAAGGTCGCGTAGTGCTGGCGCAACAGCAGCGTCGTCGGCACGACGACGGCGACCTGCTTGCCGTTCATCGCCGCGACGAAGGCGGTCCTGAGCGCCACTTCCGTCTTGCCGAAGCCGACATCGCCGCAGATGAGCCGGTCCATCGGCCGGCCCTTCTGCAGGTCCTCCAGCGTCGCCTCGATGGCGGCGAGCTGGTCCTCCGTCTCCTCATAGGGAAAGCGTGCGCAGAACTCGTCATAGAGCCCATCGGGCGGTGGCAGAACTTCGCCGGATTTGAGCTCTCGCGCCGCTGCCGTCTTGATCAGGTTCTCGGCGATCTCGCGGATGCGCTCTTTGAGCTTCGCCTTCTTCGCCTGCCAGGCGCCGCCGCCCAGCCGGTCGAGTTGGGCACCTTCCTCATCCGCACCATAACGCGACAGCAGCTCGATATTCTCGACCGGCAGGAACAACCGGTCGTTGCCGGCATAGGTGATGAACAGACAGTCATGCGGGGCGCCCTGCACCTCGATCGTCTTGAGGCCTTCGAAGCGGCCGAGCCCGTGATCGACATGGACGACGAGATCGCCCGGCGCGAGGGCCGATAGTTCGGAAATGAAATCCGCGGCCTTGCGCGCTTTGCGGCCGCGCCGGACCAAGCGATCGCCCAATATGTCCTGCTCGGAGAGCATGGCCATATCCCGGGTCTCGAAACCGGCTTCGAGGCCCAGCACCACGATCGAGACAATGTCCTGCGGACGCTTGAGGACCTCATCCCAGTCCTTGCCCTGGGCGAGCGGTGACACGTCGTGGTCGCGCAGGATGGTTTCGAGCCGCTCGGCCGATCCTTCCGACCATGTCGCGATGACTACCCGCTTGCCGCTGGCGCGCAGCGCATTGGCGTGCCCCCGCACCGCCTCATAGACATTGGCATTGGCCTCGGCGCGCTCGGCGGCGAAGTTGCGGCCCTGCCTGCCGCCCATGGAAAGAACCGGCACGCCACTCTCCGGCGTCTCGAAGGGGGTGAAGGCGAGCACTGGCCGGTCGGCGAGAAGTTCTGTCCATTCCTTCCGGGTGAGATAGAGCGCCTCGGGCTTGAGCGGCTTGTAGGGAGCCGCGCCGAAGGTTTCCTGGTTCAGCGCCTCGCGCCGCGCGTCATGAAATTCAGCGATCTGCTCGAGCCGGGCGGCGACGGCCTCGTCGGCCGAATGATCGAGCGAGACCGCCCCTTCCCGCACATGCCCGAAGATCGTGTCGAGCTTCTCGTGGAACAGCGGCAGCCAGTGCTCCATGCCCTGATAGCGCCGGCCATTGGTCACCGACTCGTAGAGCGGATCGTTGATGTCGAGCCCGCCAAAGGCGGCCGCATAGGAGGTGCGGAAGCGGCCGATCGATTCCGGCGTCAGCAGCACCTCGCTCGCCGGATGCAGCACGAGCGATCTGAGCGTGCCGGTCGAACGCTGCGATTGCGGATCGAAGCGCCGTACCGATTCGAGCGCATCGCCGAAGAAATCAAGCCTGACCGGTCCCTCCGCCCCTGGCGGATAGATATCGATGATGCCGCCACGGACGGCGAAGTCACCAGCATCGACGACGGTCCCGGTGCGCGAATAGCCATTGTGCTGGAGGAAGAGCTGCAGCTTCTCGGTGTCGACATATTGTCCCGGTGCCGCCGAGAAGGTCGTCTCGGCGATGATCCGCCCCTCTGGAAGCCGCTGTAGCACCGCATTGACGCTGGTGAGCACGATCCGCGGCCTCGTGGAGGTCTGGGCCAGCGTCGAGAGCGCCGCCAGGCGCCGCGCCACGATATTGGCCGCGGGCGACACGCGGTCATAGGGCAGGCAGTCCCAGGCGGGAAAGTTCACCACCTCGATATCGGGTGCGAAGAAGGCGAGCGCTTCGGCGAGGCTCGCCATGCGCTGGTCGTCGAGGGCGACATGGATCAGCGGCTTGCCGGCAAGGAGCCGCGCCGCATGCGCGGCCGCCATGGCATCGAGCCCTTCCAGCACTCCCGACACAACGGTGCGCCCGGTGAGGCCCAGGCGCTCGCTCAAGCGCTTCTGATCAATCATGGCCGGTAAGACAGCAGTGCTTTCAGCGTCGCGGTCGCCTGCCCTTGCGGCACCGGATGCTCGCCCAGGATCCAGCCCATGAGCTCCTGATCCGGCGTGGCGATGATCGTCTCGAGCTCATCGAGCTCGTTCTCGCTGAAAGTCCCGACATGGTTGCGGGCAAAACCGCCCAGCAAGACGTCCATTTCGCGCAAGCCGCGATGGCTGGCGCGCCAGAGGAGCCGCTTGCGGCGGGTTTCGATGGTTTCAGGGCTGGTCATGGGCCGCCCTGCTTAGCCGGTGGAGAGATGAAGCGCAATCACTTGCGAAACGACTGCTGACACAGGAAATTGGGCCGATGCGACCGCCCCGTCTCAACCCGCTTTTCGCCAGCGCCACTGGTCTCAAGGGCATCGGCCCCAAGCTCGACAAGGTGCTGGCAAAGTTGCTGCGTCCCGCCGCACCTGCCAATGCCGAGGCGCGCATTCTCGACCTGTTGTTCCATTTGCCGACCGGCCTCATCGACCGGCGCGAACGCCCCAAGCTCGATGCCCTGCCCGAAAGAGGCATCGTCACCGTAGAGGTCACGGTCGGCAAGCATCGCCCGCCGCCGCCGCATTTGAAGCGCCTGCCCTACCGCGTCGACTGTTTCGACGAAACCGGCAGCCTCACTCTGGTGTTCTTCCATGCTTTCGCCGACCATCTGCAGCGCGTACTGCCGCCGGGCGAGACGCGCTTCATCTCAGGCTCGGTCGACTGGTTCCAGGGTGACCCGCAGATCGCCCATCCCGATCATATCGTTTCCGCCGACGAGTTCGCGAAGCTGCCGCTGATCGAGCCGGTCTATCCCTTGACCGCGGGGCTTTCGCCGAAGATCCTCGGCCGCGCCGTCCGGGCAAGTCTCGAGAAAATCCCCACCCTCGGCGAATGGCAGGACGAATCGTGGATCAAGCGCCAGGGCTGGCGCGATTTCGCATCCTCTTTGCGGAAACTGCACCGGCCCGAGACCCGCGACGACCTCTCCCTCCAGACGCTGGAGCGCGAGCGTCTCGCTTATGACGAATTGCTCGCCAACCAGCTGGCCTTGTCCCTGGTGCGCAAGCACATGAAACGCAAGGCGGGCCGCTCGCTGGCGGGAACCGGCGAAAGACGGGCACGCCTCGTCGAGGCGCTGCCCTATTCCCTCACCGCTTCGCAATCATCGGCGCTCCAGGAGATTATGCGCGACATGGCGGCGCCCGAACGCATGCTGCGCCTGTTGCAGGGCGATGTCGGCTCGGGCAAGACGGTGGTGGCGCTGCTTGCTCTGGCGGCAGCGATCGAATCGGGCGCCCAGGGTGCCTTCATGGCGCCGACCGAGATCTTGGCGCGCCAGCATTCCGCGACCCTTGCCCCTTTATGCGAGAAGGCCGGACTTCGCCTCGCTCTGCTCACCAGCCGCGAGAAAGGCCGTACACGGAACGACCTGCTCGCTTCGCTGAGCGCCGGCGAGATCGACATTCTCGTCGGCACTCATGCGCTGTTCCAGGAGGGAGTCGAGTTCCGCGACCTCGGCCTCGTCGTTATCGACGAGCAGCACCGTTTCGGCGTCCATCAGCGCCTGGCGCTGCAAGCCAAGGCACAGGACGCCGATCTCCTGGTCATGACCGCCACGCCCATCCCGCGCACGCTTGCTTTGACTGTCTATGGCGACATGGATGTATCGAAGCTCACCGAGAAGCCGGCCGGCCGCCAGCCGGTCGATACCAGGGTCCTGCCCTCCGAGCGCACGGAGGAAGTCATCGAGGGCCTGCGCCGGTTGCTGGATGGCGGCGGACGGGCCTACTGGATCTGCCCGCTGGTGGAAGAGAGCGAGCTTGTCGACCTCGCCGCCGCCGAGGACCGCGCCAAGGCGCTGGCCGAGGCCTTTCCGGACCGCACGGGTCTCATCCATGGACGCATGAAGGGAACCGAGAAGGACGCGGCCATGGCCCGTTTCAAGGCCGGCGACATCACGCTGCTCGTCTCGACCACCGTGGTCGAAGTGGGCGTCGACGTACCGGAGGCGACCGTGATGGTGATCGAGAACGCCGAGCGTTTCGGTCTGGCCCAACTGCACCAGCTGCGCGGCCGCGTCGGCCGCGGCGCCGGAAAATCGACCTGTCTCCTCCTTTATCAGGGCAAGCTCGGCGAGACGGCCAAGGCGCGCCTGACCATCATGCGCGAGACCGAGGACGGGTTCCGCATCGCCGAAGAGGATCTGCGCCTGCGCGGCGCCGGCGAGATGCTCGGCACCCGCCAGGCCGGTCTTCCGGTCTTCCGCGTCGCCGACATCGTCGAACATGCCGATCTCCTCGCCGCGGCGCGCGATGATGCGGGCCTGATCCTGTCGCGCGACCCTCATCTTCAGTCGCCGCGCGGCGAGGCCCTGCGCAGTCTTCTCTATCTGTTCGAGCGCGACGATGCGGTGCGTCTGATCTCGGCAGGATGATCCGCGTGCGGATCAAATCAGGATGCGAGCTTTTTCGCCCGGTTCTTCCGGGGCGCGCGCGTCGCGATCTTGCGCTTCGGCAGGCTGAGGAGGCGCATCTCGGCCTGTGTCTCGATATCACCCGGGATCACCTTCACCGGGCCATTGCCTTCCGGGAAGACGAGACCCATCGAGATCACCATCTTGGCCGCATCCTCGACCGGCATGTCGATGATCCGGACATCGCCCACATCGACGAAATAGACATAGCCCGAAGTCGGGTTCGGCGTCGTCGAGATATAGACGGCATACATTGCGCGCCCCGGCTCGAGCCCGATCTGCCCGCCATCGACCTCGCGCGACACGAAGACCAGGGAATAGATCCCTTTGCGCGGCCATTCGATGAGACCGACATTGCGGAAGCTCGCCCCCGATTGCGAGAACAGCGTCTCGAAGATCTGCTTGGTGCCCTTGTAGACCGAGCGCACGACCGGCGTGCTGTTGAGCAGCCGGTCCCAGAAGGACAGGATCGTCCGGCCGACGAGATTGGCGGCGAGCGCCCCGATGACGGTGATGCCGAAGAGCGCGAAAATGAGCCCGATGCCGGGAATGCGGAACGGCAGGTAGTTGCTGGGATCGAGCACCGCCGGGATCAGGGGCTTCAGCCAGGCGTCAAAGAGCGTCACGAACCAATAGGCGGCCCACAGGGTGATCGCGATCGGCGCGGTGACGACGAGCCCGGTCAGGAAATAGGTGCGGAACTTGCCGGACGTCGAGCTTGACGTTACCGGCGAAGGTTTGGGGGCATCTGACGGGCTTTGCGGCAAGGACATACCCCTATCTGCATGACCGCCAAGTCCGGCGCAAGCTCAAGCCGGGATACAGTGAAAATGCCAGGGAAATTCGCAAACCGCGCCGCCCGGAGGGCCGTGGCGGATCAGGGAAACGGCGCGGCCGTCAAGGTCTTGTGATCAGGAATCGATCTTGCTGATGAAGCAGGAGACACCGCGCGACTTGAGCTTGCCGCAAGCGGATTTGGCGTCGTCCTGCGAGTCGAATCCGCCGAGCCGCAGACGATAATAGATGCCTTTCTTGCCGAGATCGGCGCGCACCACCACGGGCTTCATGTCACTGAGCGACTTGTGCCGCGCCTTGAGCTTGTCCCAGACCCCCCAGGCGAGTTTCTCGTCGCGGGCCGAGGAGAGTTGAACCGACCAGCCGGTGAGCTGGACATCGCTGTTCCGGGCCGTCGTTTCATCCTGCGCGGGCTCGGCCACGGCCTGTTCCTGCGGCGCCTCGACGGTATCCGATGCGGGCTCCGGCAAGGCCTCGACGGCGACGATCTGCTCCTTGGGCTTCGCTTCGATCGCTTTTGGCTTGGTCTCATAGGGCTGCGGAATGGCGTCAGCCTGGATGGTGTAGTCGGACACCGTTTCGTCGGCCGTCGCGGACATCTGGCTGGCCGGCTCGGCGACGGCAAGCTGCATGCCCTCTTCCGGCGGAATGCGGTCGTCGAAGAGCTTCTGCCGCTTGGCGGGCACCGCCTGGACCATCTGCACCGGCAGGTCGCCGACGAGGTGGGTCGGCGGCTTGACCGCGTCAGGCAGTTCCTCCTTGCGCACGATCTGCTCGGGCGAGGTGATCGACGCGGTGATGAGTTCGGGCTCGGGCTCGGCCGTGGTGTTGACAACCGCAGGCACGGCGCCCAGAGCGGCAAGCTTGCTGCGCGCCGGCGCGAAGGACGGATTGGCCTCAATCGCCTTGATCAGCGCCGCCTGGGCTTCGGGAAGGCGATGCAGCTGCTCATAGGCGAGCGCCTCGCCGTAATAGGCGAGATGCGGCTGCGGGTGCTTGAAACGGATGGCTTTCTCGAAATCGCTCAGCGCAAAGAGCAGCTGGCCGTTCTCGCGCAGGATGGTGCCGCGCAGATAGTAGGCATGGGCGAATTCGGGATCGAGGAACAGGGCGCTGGTGAAATCCTCAATGGCGAGGACCGGTTGATGGAGCTTCTGTTGCGAGAGGCCGCGATTATAGAGCGCCGTGGCGCGCAATTTGCCGCTCATCGCATCGATTCTGAGCGCCGCCGTGTAATCGTCGACGGCACGGTCATGCTCCTGCGTCTGCTGATAGGCATAGCCGCGATTGATCAGGGCATTGGCGAGTTGCTCGGGCTTGAGGTCGCGCGACTCGATCGCCTCCGAATAGCCGGCGATGGCCGTCGGCAGGTCTCCTGCCTGCAGGGCAGCGCGCGCCGCAGTGGAAAGTTCGAGGGAATTCTGGTTCGCGGCAATGGTGCCGCCGACCGCTGCAGGCGCAGCAAGAAAGGCGGAACATACACACGCAAGCAATACTGACCGGGCTCTCATGGGGCCCGAGAGTGGATGATTAAGGTTAAGGCTTAGCTAAGGCCGTAGCCCTGGAACGAGATGAGTTTTTGCCTTCACTCGACCGTGACCGATTTTGCCAGGTTGCGCGGCTGGTCGACATCCGTGCCCATGAAAACCGCCGCATGATAGGCGAGGAGCTGCACCGGCAAGGCATAGAGCAAAGGGCTGATGAAGGCATGCGCCCGGGGCACCCTGATGCGCTGGAAGGTGCGTTGCCCATGGGCCTCGAGCCCCTGATCGTCGGTCAGCAGCACGATCTTGCCGCCCCTCGCCGCGACCTCCTCCATGTTGGAGACGGTCTTGTCGAACAGATCGTCGCCGGGCGCGATGACGATGACCGGCACGTTCTCGTCGATGAGTGCGATCGGCCCGTGCTTGAGCTCGCCTGCCGCATAACCCTCGGCATGGATATAGGAAATTTCCTTGAGTTTCAGGGCGCCTTCGAGCGCGATCGGGTAGTTCACCCCACGTCCGAGGTAGAGCACGTCCTGGGCATGCGCCACTTCACGCGCCACTTCGCCGATATGCTTTTCATCCTTGAGGATCTCGGCCATGTGGCGCGGCGCTTCGATCAGTGCACCGATCAATTCGCGTTCCGCATCGCGCGTGAGCACGCCCCGCGCCTTGGCGGCGGCGACGGCGAGCGCGGCGAGAACCGTGAGCTGGCAGGTGAAGGCCTTGGTCGAGGCGACGCCGATCTCTGGCCCGGCATAGGTATGGATGGCCGATCCCGCCTCGCGCGCGATGGTCGAGCCCGGCACATTGACGAGCGCCAGCGTCTCCTGTCCCTGGGCCTTGCAATAACGCAGCGCCGCCAGCGTGTCGGCGGTCTCGCCCGATTGCGAGATGACGATGGCTGCCCCCCTCTTCGGCATCGGCGCCTCGCGGTAGCGGAACTCCGATGCGATATCGACCTCGGTCGGAAGCCTCGCATAGCGCTCGAACCAGTATTTGGCGGTGAGGCCGGCGAGATAGGCCGTGCCGCAGGCGGTGATGGTGAGGCGGTCGAGGCCGGCGAAGTCGATCTTCACTTCCTTCGGCAGCCTGACAGCCCGTTCGGCGAAATCGGCATATTCGGCGAGCGTGTGGCCGATCACTTCCGGCTGCTCGGCGATCTCCTTGGCCATGAAATGGCGGTGCTTGCCCTTGTCCGCCATGAAGGCCGAGACTTGCGTGAAGTTCATCGGCCGCGCCGTCTGGCGGCCTTGCGCATCGAGGATTTCCATCGAGTTGCGCGTCAGGACAACCCAGTCGCCGTCTTCGAGATAGGTCACCCGGTTGGTGAACGGTGCCAGCGCGATCGCGTCCGAGCCCAGATACATCTGGCCCTCGCCATGGCCAACCGCGAGCGGCGCGCCCATGCGGGCGCCGATCATCAGGTCATGCTCGTTCGCGAACAGCACGGCGAGCGCGAAGGCGCCTTCCAGCCGCTTCAGCACGCGCGCCACGGCTTCCCGGGGGGCGCTTCCATTGGCGCGTTCCCGCGCGATCAGATGCGCCACGACTTCGGTATCGGTCTGCGACGTGAAGACGAAGCCGTCCTTGACCAGCTCGTCCTTGAGCGGCTTGAAGTTCTCGATGATGCCGTTGTGGACGATGATGACATCGCCCGAGACATGCGGATGCGCGTTGGGTTCGTTGGGCACGCCGTGGGTCGCCCAGCGCGTGTGGCCGATGCCGGTCGTGCCGGTGATCGGCGCCGCCCTGAGCTTGTCCTCGAGATTGTGGAGCTTGCCCGGCGCCCTGACGCGCGCGACCTTGCCGCCCTCGATGGTGGCGACGCCGGCTGAATCATAACCTCTGTATTCCAGCCTTTTCAGCGCCTCGACGATGCTCCGGGCGACGGGCTCGGTGCCCAGGATGCCGACAATGCCACACATGCTTAACGCTTGCCCTTCTGCTGTTTTCTGGCTTTCTTCATTTCGCGGTATTTCTTCGCCCAGCCGGGCTTCACCGCCTGTCGGGTGCGCGCAATGGCGAGCGCGTCATCGGGCACATCCTGGGTGATGACGCTGCCCGCCGCGATATTGGAGCCATCGCCCACCGTCACCGGCGCGACCAGCGCCGTGTTCGAGCCGACAAAGACATCGGCGCCGATCCGGGTCAGGTGCTTCTCATAGCCGTCATAATTGCAGGTGATCGTACCCGCCCCGATATTGCTGCGCGCGCCGACGCTCGCATCGCCGATATAGGTCAGGTGGTTGGCCTTGGCGCCTTCGCCGAGCCTGGCTTTCTTGATCTCGACGAAGTTGCCGACATGGGCGTTCCTGCCGATCTCGGCGCCCGGCCGCAAACGGGCAAACGGGCCGACCCGCACGCCGTCGGCGATGCTCGCCCCTTCTATATGCGAAAAGGCGAGAATCTCGACATTGTCGCCGATCCTGACTTCAGGACCGATGACCACATGGGGCTCGATCGTGACATCCTTGCCGATCTCGGTATCGGCGCAGAGGAAGACGGACGGGGGATCGATCAGCGTCGCGCCATTGTCCATCGCATTCTGCCGGTAGCGCGCCTGCAGCAGGCCCTCGATCTGGGCGAGCTGGACCCTCGTATTGACCCCGTGCACCTCGGCCTCGGGGCACTCGGCCAGCGCCACGCTCTTGCCTTCGGCGACGGTCAGGCCGACGAGGTCGGTCAGGTAGTATTCATGCTTGGCATTGTCATTGCCGATCCGCGGCAGCAGCTCCCACAGGAGCCTGGCCTTGATGGCGATGAAGCCGGAATTGCACAGATCGATGCGCCGTTCATCGACGGTCGTATCGAGTTCCTCGCGGATGGCGATCAGCTTGCCCGAGCGGTTCTGGATGAGGCGGCCATAGCCTGTCGGGTTGGCCGCCCTGAAGCCCAGGACGGCGAGCGGGCTTTCCTCGCTCACCGCCTGTGCCAGTGCGGCGATGGTTTCGGCGCGAATCAACGGCACGTCGCCATAGAGAACGAGCACCGTGCCGTCGAAACCCTTGAGCCCCTCCTTGGCGATGCCGACGGCATGGGCCGTGCCTTGCCGCTTCTCCTGGGTGGCGACCACCGCGTCGGCAACGACATGCCGCGCTTCAAGAGCCACTTCCGGCATGTCAGGCCCGGAAATGACCACGGTGCGCTGTGGCTTTGCCTCGGCGGCCGAATGAAGCACATGGCTGAGCAAGGTGCGGCCCGCCGCCCGGTGCAGCACCTTGGGGAAGTCGGAGCGCATGCGGGTACCCTTCCCCGCGGCAAGGACGACGACGGCGATGGGCTGGGATTGAGGCATGGTGTCTCCGAAACGGCCCCGAACGTAGGGGCCAAGGCTGAACAGTCTCTTACAGCAGGTTACGTGCCTTTTTCCAAAGGCGGGATTGGGGCGTTAACGGCTTTCTATTGACCGGGCTCCCCACGGCAACTATGGTCCGCCCGCCTTTAGATGTGGGCCCGTAGCTCAGTGGTAGAGCATCTGACTTTTAATCAGAGGGTCGATGGTTCGAACCC
>CAZICN010000140.1:0-10664 GCA_964537655.1 uncultured Aestuariivirga sp. | reverse complement strand
AGGAAGCTGCAATCCGTTAACATGCTGAGCCTGCTTGGGAATCGCATCTGGTATGTGCCAATGCCGGGCCCTGGCGCATTTCCATCGCCGGGCCAGTTCTGCTAGGTATCGCCGACCGTAACCGAGGAGCCTCTCATGAACAAGCACGCGGGCGCTGCCCAGTGGGACCCGTCACCCAACAATCTTGAACCCTTCTGGATGGGCTTCACCCCGAACCGCGCCTTCAAGAAGAGGCCGCGCCTCATCGCCCGCGCCAAGGACATGCATTATTACGACATGACCGGCCGCCCTGTACTCGATGCGACGGCGGGCCTGTGGTGCTCCAATGCTGGCCACTGCCGCACCCGCATCGTCGAAGCGATCCAGAAGCAGGCGGCCGAGCTCGATTTCGCCCCGACTTTCCAGTTCGGCCATCCCAAGGTGTTCGAGCTTTCCTCGCGCCTCGCCAATCTGGCGCCCGGCGACCTGAATTACGCGTTCTTCTGCAATTCCGGATCGGAAGCCGCCGATACCGCGCTCAAGATCGCGCTTGCCTATCACCGCGCCAAGGGCGAGGCCTCGCGCACCCGTCTCATCGGCCGCGAGCGTGGCTATCATGGCGTGAATTTCGGCGGCATCAGCGTTGGCGGCATGGTCGGCAACCGCAAGTTCTTCGGCACCATGCTGGCCGGCGTCGATCATCTGCCGCACACCTACAACCGCGCCGAGCAGGCCTTCACCAAGGGTGAGCCGAAATGGGGCGCCCATCTTGCCGACGAGCTCGAGAGGCTGGTGGCGCTGCATGACGCCTCCACCATCGCCGCCGTGATCGTCGAGCCGATGGCGGGCTCCACCGGCGTGCTGCCGCCGCCCGTCGGCTACCTCAAGAAGCTGCGTCAAATTTGCGACAAATACGGCATCCTGCTGATCTTCGACGAGGTGATCACCGCCTTTGGCCGCCTCGGCTATCCCTTCGCCGCGGAACGCTTCGGCGTCATTCCCGACATGATCACCTTCGCCAAGGGGATCACTTCCGGCGCCATTCCGATGGGCGGCGTGATGGTGCGCCAGCACATCTACGATGCCTTCATGAACGGCCCCGACCACATGATCGAGCTGTTCCATGGTTACACCTATTCGGGCCATCCGATCGCCGCGGCGGCCGGTGTAGCGACGCTCGAAACCTACAAGGAAGAGGGGCTTTTCGAGCGCGCCCTCAAACTCGAGGACAAGTGGGCCGATGCCGCCATGTCGCTCAAGGGCAAGCCGCATGTCGCCGACATCCGCACCATGGGCCTTGTCGCGGCCATCGACCTCGACCCGATCGAGGGGGCTCCCGGCAAGCGCGGCTATGAGGCCATGGAGAAGGGCTTCCATGACCACGGCATCATGCTGCGTATCACAGGCGACACGATCGCGCTGTCGCCGCCCCTGATCATGAAGGAAGACCAGATCGGCGAGATTTTTGGGGATAAGTTGCCCAAGGTACTGGCTTCCCTGTAAAAAAAGCTTCCAGGCAATTGACTTTAGCCCGAGTATGTAAATCTCGGGCTAGAGTGATTCGGGGAACGGGTACCTTATGAAGCAGCCAGCGCTGCCCCTAGGCGTCGCGGCCATGTTGGCCGTTGCTATGAGCGCGGCTTCCTTTGGTGGCGTGATCGCCTCCGGCCGGCGCTTCGAATTTGCTCTGGCGCTCGCCGCCCTCGTGCTCGCCGCTTCCCATCTGGTGATCTTCCTCTACCGCGATCTCTATTACCGGCGCAGGCTTGCCGGCCTCAACGAGCTGCATTTGCGCGGTCGCAGGCTGGCGGAGCAGCTGGGTGGGATTGCCGCGCGCCTGGCTGCGCTGGAGGATGGCCGCGAGGAGCAGCGCGCGTCGCGTGCGACCGAGACTGCCGACATGAACCGTGAATTCGAGGAGCTGCGCCTTTCGGTCAAGAGGCTCGCCGAGGAGCATGGCCGCAACTCGGCGCCCGAGCCGCGCCATGAAATGGCATTTCCGCCTTCATCGGAAGACGAGCCACGCCCGCCCGTCCATCACCGCCTGGAATTCTATCTCGAGCCGATCGTGTCGCTTGTCGATGATGCGACCCTGCACTATCGCGCTTCTCTCGTGCTCGAGGGCCAGGGCCAGCGCGTCGCTTTCGAGGATCTGTCGCGCCAGGCGGCGGCCAATGGCCTGCGCCCGGATCTCGATGGCCATGCGGTGAGCCGTGCCCTCGCGGTCGGTTACAGGCTTCAGGCGAAGCAGCCGGGCACTTGCGTCTTCGTGCCGATCGGGCCCGAGACGCTTGCCGAGCAGAGGGCGATCACGGCCATCGAGCGCCATATGGGCCGGGCCGGGCGCGACGCCTCCTCCATCGTCTTCGAGATCGACCATGCCGCCATGGCGGCGCTGAGCCCGCGCGGTATAGAAGGCCTGGCGCGGCTTGCCCGCTGCAGCGCCGGCATGGCCCTGAGCCGGGCGCATGGCATGGGCATCGATCTCGCCGCCTTGCGCGACCTGCAATTCCGCTTCATCTCCTTCAGTGCCGCGGCACTGCCGGCCGAACGCAACGCGATCCCGGCCTGGGCCCAGACGGCGCGCATCGCCCATGACTATGGCTTCCAGATCGGCCTGCAGGGCCTCTTCTATGAAGAGCAGGTCGATATCGCGAGCCGCTGGGCGGAACTCGGCAGTGGTCCTGTCTTCGCCCCGGCGCGCCGCGTCAGAGGCGATGCTGTTTCGATTGACCAGATTCGCTCGGCTGCCTAAAGCAGGGCCCGCGATAACGGAGCGGTTCCTCGGACATCATGAAAGATCTGTCTGCGCGCTATCCAGTCTGGTTCTGCGATATCTGGGGCGTCGTGCACAATGGCGTGGCGCATTTTCCTGACGCCGTTGATGCCCTGCGACGCCACCGCAGCCGCGGTGGTTTCGTCGTGCTCTTGACCAACGCGCCGCGCAGCTCGGCGAAAGTGGCGGGACATCTCGCCCATCTCGGCGTCACCTCCGACCACTACGATCTCATCGTCACGTCGGGCGACGTCACGCATGAACTGATGGTCCCCTATGACGGGCATCGCATCTATTATCTGGGGCCGGAGCGTGACCTTGGCGTGCTCGATGACCTGAAGATCGAGAAGTCGTCACCGAAGGAGGCCGAGGCTGTCCTCTGCGTCGGGCTGGTCCATGACGATACCGAGACGCCGGATGACTACGCCGAGCTTTTGTCCGAGCTGGCGGGCCGACGCCTGCCGATGATCTGCGCCAATCCCGACAAGGTGGTGCGCCGGGGCAGCCGGCTGATCTATTGCGCCGGCGCGCTCGCCGAACGCTATGCCGCACTGGGCGGCGATGTGACCATGGCGGGCAAACCCTTCCGGCCCATCTACGATCTGGCGCTGGCGCGCGTCGCCGAGCGGCGCGGCGTGATCGGCAAGCCGCAGATTCTCGCCATTGGCGATGGTCCTGAGACCGATATCAAAGGGGCCACGGATTATGGCCTGGATGTCGTTCTGATCGCCGGCGGCATTTCCGAGGAGGGGATCAATCCCATCCGGCTCGAGGCAGAGATACGCGCGATCGTGCCTGACGCGCGCATCGTCCGCGCATTGCCGCACCTCGTCTGGTCTTGATATTAAAATAGAATCAAAGGCTTAATTGACAAAATATCCAGGCGGCGCCTGCGACTTTGGAAGAACTTTCCTTGTGCGGCGCAATATGGTTATTTAGCACTTGCAAAACCCATGAAGGGAATGTCGCGATGACGAACGCCCAGTATTGCATCGAGGATCTCGAGGTCGGCATGGAAGCCGCTCACGAGCGTCTGGTGACCGGCAGCGACATCGAGACCTTCGCCGAGCTTTCAGGCGACAACAACCCGGTGCATCTCGATGCCGATTTTGCCGCAAGGTCGCCCTTCAAGGCGCGCATCGCCCATGGCATGCTGACCGCGAGCTTCATCTCGACCGTCCTCGGCACCAAGCTTCCGGGCTATGGCTGCATCTATCTTTCGCAGACCTTGCGCTTCAAGGCGCCGGTGAAGATCGGCGACACCGTGACGGCGCTTGCCCGCATCTCCTCGCTCGACCGCGACAAGCGCCGCGCATCGCTCGACTGTTCGGTTTCGGTCGGTGGAAAGGTCGTGCTTGAGGGTGAAGCGCTCGTCCTCGTGCCGTCCCGCGGATAGAAACACCGGATCGAAGCTGCCAAGCGCTTTCGCGATAGTCCGATGCGCAAACAGGAATCATTCTCTAAACTCATTTCATGACCAGCAGGATCATTGCAGCCGGGGCGCCGGTGCCGAAGGAATTGCGCGGCGCCGTCGTCGCCATCGGCAATTTTGATGGGGTTCATCGGGGCCATCAGCAACTGCTGGCGGCGACCCAGGCCGAAGCCCGGCGCCGCAATACCCATTGGGGGCTCGTCACCTTCGAGCCGCATCCGCGCACCTTCTTCAGGCCCGCCGAACCGGCTTTCCGGCTCACGCCTCTGCCCCTGAAGGCGCGCCTGGTGGCGGCGCTGGGCGCGAGCTTCACCTCCATCCTCGCTTTCGATTCGGTGCTGGCGGCGATGACGCCGGAGGATTTCGTGCGCCGGGAGCTGAGCGATCGGCTCGGCGTCGCGCATGTCGTCACCGGCTATGACTTCCATTTCGGCCATGGCCGCAAGGGCACGCCCGGTACGATGGGCGACCTCGGCCGGCAACTGGGCTTCGGCGTGACAGTGATCGATCAGGTGACCGATGACGACGGCTTCGCGCCCTTCTCCTCGAGCGCCATTCGCGATTCACTCCGTCATGGCCATGTGAGCGAGGCCTCTCGCCAGCTCGGCTATCACTGGATGGTGATGGGCGAGGTCGTGGAGGGCGATCAGCGCGGCCGCGCCATCGGCTTTCCGACGCTCAACATCGTGCTTCCGGACGGATCCGAGCCTTTCCAGGGCATCTATGCGGTACGCGTGCGCGATGCGGCGGCGCAGCGGTCGCCGCGCTGGAAGGGGGCGGGGTATTTCGGCCGCAGGCCCACTTTCGCCAGCGAGAAAACCTTTCTTGAAGTCCATCTACTCGGCTTCTGCGGCGATCTCTATGGCAAGATGATGCTGGTCGATTTCATCGACCTGATCCGTCCCGACCGGCGCTTCGACACGATCGACGACCTGGTGGCACAGATGAAGTTGGATTGCGCCGACGCCGAAAGGCGGCTCGACGCCGCGGATGCAAATGATCCCTTGTCCGCTTTTCCCCTGGCGCGGGCGCAGAAGGCGGGAACGCTGTAGTCCTATTTCTTCTTCGCCGCCTTGTCGGTCGAGGGATCGAGCAGGCGGTGCAGATGCACGATGAAGTAGCGCATCTGCGCATTGTCGATCGTTTCGCGCGCCTTGGCGAGCCAGGCCTTCTGCGCCGTCTCGAAATTGGGATAGATGCCGACGATGTCGAGGCCTTTGACATCCTTGAAGGTGATGCCGTCGAGATCGGTGAGTTCGCCGCCGAAAACCAGATGGAGAAGCTGCGCGGGTTGCTTCTCGGGTGCCTTGCTCATGGTGCTGCGAGGTGCTCCAGAAATGTCGCATGCAGGGCCCGCGACGTTGCCACATAATTCGCCTGCCGCGTCTCGGCGCGGTTATAGGTGAAGATATTGCCGTTCAATCCGGTGACGGCGCCACCCGCTTCGTGCACCAGAAGGTCGCCTGCCGCAAGGTCCCAATCATGCTTGGGCATCGTCGACAGCGCCGCATCGAGGTCGCCCGAGGCGACACGGGCGAGCCGCATGGCGAGCGGGGTGTTGCCGCTGGCCACGGCTTCGACCGGCGCTTTGGCCTCAAGCTGCTTGAGAGCGCCGGCATTGCCGAGCACGCGCGCGCCAGCAAGGGCCCGTGCTGTGCCGACCTTGAGCGGGCTGCCATTGAGCGTGGCGCCCTGATCGCTCCGAGCTTCGTAGAAGTCCTCGGTCATCGGACGATAGATCGCGGCGATATGCGGCCGGCCGTCGACGAGGAGGGCGGCGGCGACGCACCACTCATCGCCGCCATGCGCAAAGGCGCGCGTGCCGTCGATCGGATCGACGATCCACACTTTGCGGAGCTTGAGGCGTTCCGCCGTGTCGGGCGTCTCTTCCGAAAGCCAGCCATAGTCCGGCCGGGCGCCATGGAGCCGGGCCTTCAGGATCTTGTCGACCGCGAGATCGGCCTCGGTCACGGGCGAGCCGTCGCTCTTCGTCCAGCCTTTGACCTTTTGCTGGAAGAGGGAGCGGGCAAGTCTGCCGGCGTCACGAACGGCGTCGTGGAGAAGGTCAGCGTCCGCCAAGCGTCATCCCCTCGATCAGGCAGGACGGAGCGTTGAGCGAGGTACGGTGGGTGAGATCACTGGCCGGGGTGAGGTTGCGGAACATGTCGGCGAGCTTGCCGGCGAGCGTCACCTCGCTCACCGGATAGGTGATCTCGCCGTTCTCGATCCAGTAGCCCGAGGCGCCCCGGCTGTAGTCGCCGGTGACGATGTTGGGTCCATGGCCGATGAGCTCGGTGACATAGAAGCCGGTGCCGATCGATCTGATCATCTCGCCGAGCGACGCCGTGCCGGGGCTCAAGGTTACATTGGACGAGGAGGGGCCGGGCGGGCCGGCAAGGCCGCGCGCCGCATGCCCCGTCGTCTTCAGCCCCAGCTGGCGCGCCGATCCAAGATCGAGGATCCAGCTCCTGAGCACACCCGCTTCGATGAGCGGCAGCCTTCTGGTGGCAATGCCTTCGGCATCGAAAGGACGCGAGGCGAGGCCGCGGTCCTTCAGCGGGTCGTCGATGATCTCGATCGCGCCGGCGAAGACCTGCTCCCCGAGGCGGTCGCGCAGGAAGCTCGTGCCGCGCGCGATGGCCGATCCCATGATGGCGGAGAGGAAATGGCCGACGAGGCTCGAAGCGATCCGGCTATCATAGATGACGGGGACGGCCTGCGATTTCACCTTGCGCGGGTTGATCCGGCGCGCGGCGCGAAGTCCCGCCTCGCGGCCGATGTCTTCCGGCGCGCGCAGGTCGCCGAGGTGGATGACGGAAGAGAAATCGTAGTCGCGCTCCATCGCGGTCGCTTCGCCGGCGATCGCTGTGGCGCTGAGCGAGACGCCGGTGCGTCGGTAGCCGCCGGCAAATCCGTTGGACGCGGCAAGCACCACATTGCGGCCCGAGACCGAAGCGCCGGCGCCGCCCGATTTGCTCACGCCCTTGACGGCGAGCGCGCTCTTCTCGGCGGCAAGCGCCATGTCGCGAAGCCCTGTTGCGTCGGGAAATGCATCGCCCGCGATGTCGAGGCGCGCCCAGTCTCTCGCGATCTCGCCGGCGTCGGCGATCCCGGCATAGGGATCGGGCGGTGCCGCCTTCGCCATGGCAACCGCTTGCTCGGCGACCTTGTCGATGCCGATCTGGTCTATCTTCGAGGTGGCGATGGCGGCTGAGGACTGGCCGACAAACACCCTGAGGCCGACCTCGCAGGCTTCCGACTGTTCGAGGTTCTCGATCGCGCCTTCGCGGACCGCAACTTCAAGACTGTGCCCGTCGACGACCAGCGCATCCGCGCTGGTCGCGCCGAAGTGTCTGGCGCGAGCGAGAGCGTTTTCGGCGAGGCTGAGGAGTTTTTCTGTCATCGGGTGAGCGCGTCGAGGAGGAGGCCTAGGAGAAGCAGGAGTCCGAAATCGCGATTGGACCGGAACAGCCTGAGGCAGCGCTGTGGGTCGTCTATGTCCAGTCGCGAGATTTGCCAGGCGGCGTGGAGAGCGGCCGCGGCCACTCCCATATGGGCGAGAAGCTGCGCCTGTGCAAGCCACAGGCTCGCCTCGATGAGCCCAAGCGCCAGGATGAAGAAGCCCGAGATCCAGTAGACCGAGGATACGCCGAATCTGAGCGCCGTCGACTTCACCCCGATCAGCGCGTCGTCTTCCTTGTCCTGATGGGCGTAGATCGTGTCATAGGCGAGCGTCCAGGCGATGCCGCCGAGATAGAGGAGGAAAGCCGGCCAGGCGAGATGATCGTGAATGGCGCTCCAGCTGATCAAGGCGCCCCAGTTGAAGGCAAGCCCGAGGAAGAGCTGCGGCCAGTAGGTGAAGCGCTTCATGAAGGGATAGATGGCGACGATGGCGAGCGAGGCGGTGCCGATGACGACCGTCGGCCAGTTGAACTGCAGCAGGATCACCAGTCCGGCGAGGCATTGCAGGATGAGGAAGGTGATTGCCGCCTTGACGCTCACCTGGCCCGAGGGAATGGGCCGCGAGCGGGTGCGCGCCACTTTGGCGTCGAAATTGCGGTCGGCGAGATCGTTGAGCGTGCAGCCGGCGCCGCGCATGATGACGGCGCCCAGGAAGAACAACAGACCATACCAGAGATTGGGCACGCCGCCGCCGAGCGCTACCTGCGCCAAAGCGAGACCCCACCAGCAGGGCAGGAGCAGCAGCCACAGGCCGATCGGCCGGTCGAGCCGCATGAGCCGCGCATAGGGGCGTAAGCCTTGCGGCATGTAGCGGTCGACCCAATTGTCGGGCGGCGCGTCGGCGACATGGTCGGTCATGGCGCTGTGTTAGCCCGGCGGGGGGCCGGGCGCAAATAGGCCCATTGCGCGCAGCGTAGCAGGGACGCTAGGACGAAGTTTATGAAAGACACGCCGCGCCTCTATCTGGTCGAGAAACTTGCCGAACGCGCCGAGCATTCTCTGACGCAGGAGCAGGCGCATTATCTGCGCGACGTCATGCGCCTCAAGCCCGGGGATCCCTTGCGCCTCTTCAATGCGGAAGATGGCGAGTGGCTGGCCTATCTCGGCACGGTCACGCGCAAGGCCGTCAGCGTCCGTCCGGAGAGGAAGCTCGCCGATGCCTCGCCCCCGCCCGATATCGATTTCGTCTTCGCGCCCTTGAAGCATGCCCGCCTCGATTATCTGGTGCAGAAGGCGACCGAGCTCGGCGCCCGCCGCCTGCGCCCGGTCACCACGGCGCGCACCATTGTCGACAGGGTCAATCTCGACCGCATGCGGGCCAATGCGATCGAGGCGGCCGAGCAATGCAACCTGGTTTTCGTGCCAGAGGTCGCGGAGCCCCAGAAGCTCGACCGGCTCCTCGCCGGCTGGGAACCGGGCCGCACCTTGATCTATTGCGACGAGGCGGCCCATGGCCAGGACACGCTGGCGGTGCTGAAAAGCCTCAAACTTCCGGCCGCGCTGCTCATTGGGCCGGAAGGCGGCTTCACGGCGGAGGAACGGGCGGGGCTCAGACGCCTTCCCTTCGTGGCTGCCATTTCGCTCGGGCCGCGGATCATGCGGGCGGACACAGCGGGTACGGCTGCCCTGGCGATCGTCCAGGCCGTCCTTGGCGATTGGAGCCATGAAATTCTGCCGGCTACCCATCACAATCTTTGACTTGTCGTAACAGGGGCCGCCGCTTAAATCCGGGCTGGCAACAAAGGAACCCATCGTGAGCGGACCCACACCCGATACCCCGGAGGCCCGTGCGGTCATCACCGGCAAGCGCCAGTTGGTCGATTACATCGCCAAGGGCGAGAAGCCCGCATCGCAATGGCGCATCGGCACCGAGCACGAGAAATTCCCGTTCCTCACCGACACTCTGGGGCCGGTTCCCTATGACGGTCCGCGTTCGATCAAGGCGCTACTCGACGGCCTGCACGGCCGCTTCGGCTGGAACGGTGTCTATGAGGCGGGCAACATCATTGCGCTTGCCGATCCGCATGGCATGGGCTCGATCTCGCTCGAGCCCGGCGGCCAGTTCGAACTGTCGGGCGCGCCACTGGCAACGGTGCACGAGACCTGTGATGAGGTGCACAATCATCTGGCGCAGGTGCGCGAGGTCGGCGATGCGCTCGGCATCGGTTTCCTGGGGCTCGGCGCATCGCCCTTGTGGACCAGGGCCGAGACGCCGGTCATGCCCAAGGGCCGCTATCAGATCATGGCGCCCTATATGGACAAGAAGGGCAAGCTTGGCCGCGACATGATGTTCCGCACCTCGACGGTGCAAGTCAATCTCGACTTCTCATCGGAAGCCGACATGGTGAAGAAGCTGCGCGTCTCGCTCGCGCTGCAGCCCGTGGCGACCGCGCTCTTCGCCAATTCTCCGTTCACGGAAGGAAAGCCCAACGGCTACAAGAGCTTCCGCTCGGCCGTGTGGCTCGATACCGATCCCGACCGGTCCGGCATGCTGCCCTTCGCCTTCGAACAGGGCATGGGCTATGAGCGCTATGTCGATTATGCGCTCGACGTGCCGATGTACTTCGTTCATCGCGACGGCCACTATCACAACACGTCGGGCGAGAGCTTCCGCGCCTTTCTCGACGGCAAGCTGCCGCAACTGCCAGGGGTCAGGCCGACCTTGCAGGACTGGTCGGATCATCTGACGACGATCTTCCCGGAAGTGCGCCTCAAGAAGTTTCTTGAAATGCGTGGTGCCGATACCGGGCCGTGGCGGACGCTTTGCGCGCTGCCGGCCCTGTGGGTAGGGATTTTCTATGATCAGTCGGCACTCGACGGCGCCTGGGAGCTGGTGAAGGACTGGTCGGCCGAGGACCGGCAGAAACTGCGCGAAGCGGTGCCGCGTGAGGCGCTGCAGGCCAAGGTCAAGGGCCGCCTCGTCCAGGATGTGGCCAAGGACATGCTGGCCCTGTCGCGCACGGGCCTGGGCGAGCGCCGGATCGTCGGCTGCAAGGGCAAGACCGAGACGCGCTT
>CAZICN010000139.1:3027-10692 GCA_964537655.1 uncultured Aestuariivirga sp. | reverse complement strand
ATCGGAATGACCGTCCACAAGACTTCGATCAGCGTATTGTGCGTGGTCTTGGACGGGACCGGATTGGACTTGGCGTTGAACCTCACCATCACATAAATGAGCAGGCCCAGAACGAAGAGCGTGATGACGGTGATGATCGGCAGCAGAAGATAGTTGTGGAACCAGAAGATGAACTCGGACACGGGGGTGACGCCCGACTGCAGACCCATCTGCCAAGGCACCGCCTTACCGACGTCGCCCTCGGCCAGAGCCGCCCCGGCGCCCAGTGCCATCGCCACTGCCGAGCCGGCCCAAAGTTTCGCAAATCTCATTCCCGCCTCTTTCCTCATGCCTTGCTGCTCCGCACAATGAGTGCGAAGATCGGACTTGCCATGTTCTGGAACCAATTGTGAACCACATTCGCCATGTCGCCGCAACCGGACCGGGCGCGGCAAAACGTCATTGCGCTATAGGCCTTTACCGCAACCGGAATTCCGCCTCATTTTTTGCGAACAAACGCGCCCCGGCGGCACTTTCGCGATTGTCTTGAAAGCTCGAGAGCGCTAAGAGCCGCCCGCGAATCGAGACAAAACAAGGATAGCCCCGTGCCAACCTTCTCCAAACACCTGCTGCGCTGGCCCGCTCTGGCAGTGGCCGCCCTTCTCGCTCTCTCACCGGCACTGGCGCAGGAAGATCAGGCGCCGCAAAAGAACAATTTCGGTCCGCGCAATCCACAGGCGCAGCAGGGTCAGGGCAAGAGCGGTTCGAGGGCGCAGCAGGGACCGGCTCCCGAAGTCATCGCCACCCATGGCGACTGGAAGATCCAGTGCGAGACCGCCGCCAAGCCCGATGCGCAGGGTCAGACCGAAAAGCAATGCGCCATGGTGCAGACGGGGCGCAGCGAAAAGAACGCCAAGCTCGGCCTCACCACCGTCTTCGTGCGTGCCAAGCAGAACGGCAAGGAAGTCACGATGATGCGCATTCTGGCGCCGATCGGCGTCTACCTGCCCACCGGGGTTGCGCTCGAGATCGACGGCGGCGCCATCGGCCGCTTCCCGTTCATGCGCTGCCTGCCGCAGATCTGCATGGCCTTCGGCGAGGCGGGCAACCAGACGCTCGACAAGTTCCGCAAGGGCACGGCCGCCAATTTCATCGTTTACGAGGCTCCCGGCCTCGGCACGCCGATCAAGATCTCGCTCAACGGCTTCGCCGCTGCATTCGCGGCGCTCGGCAAGCTCTGATCTGACGCGGATCCGGCGGTGATCTCGCTCCTCGAAAAGGCGGATGTCAGCCGGGCGGAAGCTTCAGCGATCCTCGATTCCGCCCTCAAGGGCGCCGACGATGGCGAACTCTTCGTCGAGCAGCGCCTTTCCGAACAGGCGGTCTTCGACGACGGCCGGCTCAAATCGGCGAGTTTCGATGAAGCGCAGGGTTTCGGCCTGCGGGTGGTGAGCGGCGAGACCCAGGGCTATTCGCATTCGACCGAGCTTTCCGCCGCCGCGATGAAACGGGCGGCCGGGATCTGCCGCACCATCATCTCGGCATCGTCCGGAGGCATCGCCGCGGCGCCAGCACGCACCAACCGCGAGTTCTATGTCGCGCAGAACCCTTCGGATCATTTCTCCTTTGCCGACAAGGTCGCGCTGCTGCAGCAGGTGGACGCCTTCGCCCGCCATGCGGATCCGCGCATCAAACAGGTGAGCGTGTCTCTCGCCGGCGACTGGCAGGAGATCGAGATCCTGCGCGCCGGCGGCGAAATCTATCGCGACAGCCGGCCGCTTGTCCGCTTCCATGTCAGCGTCATGGCGAGCGACGGCCATGAGCGTGCCAGCGGCTCCTTCGGCTTCGGCGGCCGCGGCCTCTATGGCGACTACCTCAGCGAGACGAAATGGCAGGACGCCGTGCGTGAGGCGGTGCGCCAGTCGCTGGTGGGCCTTGAAGCCAGGCCGGCGCCAGCGGGCGAGATGGATGTGGTGCTGGGACCGGGCTGGCCCGGCATACTGCTCCATGAAGCCATCGGCCATGGCCTCGAAGGCGATTTCAATCGCAAGAAGACCAGCGCCTTTTCCGGCCTGATGGGCGAGCGCATCGCCGCCCCCGGCATCACCGTCGTCGATGACGGCACGGTGGCGCGCGCGCGCGGGTCACTCGCCATCGATGATGAGGGAACGCCCTCTTCCTCGACGACGCTCATCGAGGACGGCATCCTGGTCGGCTACATGCAGGACCGCCTCAACGCCAGGCTCATGGGCATGAAGCCCACCGGCAATGGACGCCGGCAGTCCTTCGCCCATAGTCCGATGCCGCGCATGACCAACACCTACATGCTCAATGGCGACAGGCATCCGGACGAGATACTCAAATCCGTGAAACGCGGTCTCTACGCCAAATCCTTCGGCGGCGGCCAGGTCGACATCACCTCAGGCAAGTTCGTGTTCTCCTGCACCGAGGCCTATCTGATCGAGGATGGCCGCGCCACCACGCCGGTCAAAGGTGCCACGATCATCGGCAATGGCGCTGATGCGCTCAAGCGCATCTCGATGGTCGGCAACGACATGGCGCTCGATCCCGGCATCGGCACCTGCGGCAAGCAGGGCCAGGGCGTACCGGTCTGCGTCGGCCAGCCGAGCCTCCGGCTCGACCAGATCACCGTCGGCGGCACCGCGGCCTAAGGCTCAGTAGTGATAGCGGCATTGTGCAATCAGCAATCCGCTTTTCAGTTGGCCGGTAGACGAGACGATGCTCCTGGGTGATGCGGCGCGACCACCAGCCTGACAAGGAGCCCCGCAATGGCTCAGGCTTGCCGGTTCCAGCAAAGGGAGTGCGCATAGATCCCTTGATGAGACCGTTGATGCGCTCGAGCAGCTTGCGATCATTTACGTACAAATCTTCAAGCTCTTAATTTCCCAACACAATCGACAAGACGGTCGATCTCTTCTTCCGTATTGTAATAATGCGGCGAGGCCCGAACCAAGTCCGGCAAATTGCGGTTTTCGGCGTCGATGCGGGTGCTCGACGGACCGGAAGTCCCAATGGTGATGCCCGCCTCATCGGCCCTTCGCACGATGTCGCCGGCCTCGAATCCGTCCATCGTGAAGCTCACGATGGCTGACGGATGACGGCCGAGATCGCGCACCGTCACACCTTCCAAGGCGCCAAGCCCGGCCCGCAATCGTCCCGACAGCAGCCGGCACCGCGCCTCGATCGCCGGCATGCCGATCGCCAGCGCATAGTCGACCGCCGCACCCAGGCCCAGACGCGCCGCATAGTTGTTCTCCCAGTTCTCGAAGCGGCGCGCATCGGGGCGAAGCTCATAACGATCGCGCGCCACCCAGGAGGCCGAATAGAGATCGATCATCGGCGGCTCCATCCGCCCGAGGAAGCCCTTTCGCACATAGAGAAAGCCCGTGCCGCGCGGCCCGCGCAGGAATTTGCGCCCGGTCGCCGACAGCATGTCGCACTGGAGAGCTTCGACATCGACTTGCATCTGGCCGACGGCCTGGCAGGCATCGAGCAGATAAGGGATGCGATGCGCCTTGGCGATACGTCCGATCTCGACCGCCGGATTGGCGAGCCCGCCATTGGTCGGCACCCAGGTGACGGCGATCAGCTTGACGCGCTCATCGATCATGCGGGCAAGGGCCTGAGTGTCGAGCTCACCAGCCGCGTCGCTCGGCACCACGTCGATCCTGGCGCCAGTGCGCTTCGCCACCTGCAGGAAGGCGACATAGTTGGCGGCATATTCGGCCTCGGCGGTGAGGATGCGATCTCCCGCAGCAAAGGGGAGCGAGTAGAACGCCATCTGCCAACCGATCGTGGCATTCTCGACAAGGGCGATTTCATCCGCAGATGCATTGAGGAGCCGGGCTACGGACGCATAGACAGCTTCGCAGCGCTCCGACTCCCGACTTTCCGCGGCATAGCCGCCGATATCGGCCTCGAGATCGATATGGTCCTTGACCGCCTTGACGACCGGGCGCGGCATCAGCGCCGCCCCGGCATTGTGCAGATAAGCGCGCTCGGCCGTTGCCGGCGTGTCGGCCCTGATCCGGCTGATATCCATTTCGATCCTTCGCCTTTCGAATTTCAGACGGCACAAGGCGGGTGGCGTGCGTAAAAGTCAATCCTGGAGCGCCGCTGTCAAAATACCTTCGCCTCGGTGTAGCATTCCAGGATGAGATCAGAATCAGAATCAGCCTGAGAATGAGCATTGAGATTGCCATATTCGACCTCGATGACGTGCTCTGCCGCTATGATCTCGGCGCCAGGCTCAGGGCGCTATCGCGGATCTCGGGCAAGACGCCACGCGATATCCGTGCTGCCCTGTGGGATTCGGGCTTCGAGGACGCCGCCGATGCCGGGCGCTACCCGACGGCGGAAGAGTATCTTGCCGAATTCGCCCGTCGTCTCGGCCACGCGATCAGCCGCTCGGAGTGGATCGAAGCGCGGCGTGCCGCGATCGTGCCCTGGCCGGACATGCTGGCACTCACCCGCAAGATCGCCCGCCACAAGCGCGTGGCCCTGTTCACCAATAACGGCCCGCTGATGAAGGACGGACTCGGCGAGATTTTTCCCGAGGCGGCCGATATCTTCGCCAATGACTGCTATTTCTCCTTCGAGTTCGCGACCAAGAAGCCCGACCCCGAAAGCTATCGCCGGCTGGTTCGACGCCTCGGCGTCGTCCCCGGCGACGCCTGGTTCACCGACGACAAGAAGTCCAATGTCGATGGCGCCCGGATCGCCGGGCTGGCGGCCTATCATTTCGTCTCCCGCGAAGCCTTCGGCACGGAAGCCCGCAAGCTGCATCTGATCACCGAATGAGCTCGGCGCCCACAAACGAAGCCCGTTTCGTCACGGGCTCGACCATGCGCCATGTCGTCGTGATGACCTTCACCGGCGCGCTCGGCCTCATGTCGATGTTTCTGGTCGATCTCGCCGACCTGTTCTATCTGAGCCTCCTCGGCAGGACCGAGATCACCGCGGCGATCGGCTATGCCGGAACGATCGTCTTCACCAACCTCTCCTTGTGTATTGGCACCGGCATCGCCGCGGCCGTCCTCGTCGCCCGCAACCTGGGCGCCAAGCGACCGGAGCGGGCGCGCGAATTCGCCACCAGCTGCTTCATGTATTCCTCCATCCTCTCGGCGGTTTTTTCGACCCTTATCGCCTTCGCAGCCGACTGGCTGCTGCGCCTGCTCGGCGCCGAGGGCGAAGCGCTCGCCCTCGCCAAGCAGTTCATCTGGATCGCCTCGCCCGGCTTCGTGCTTCTCGCCGGGGCGGTCACCTGCTCCTTCATCCTGCGCGGCCTGGGCGATGCCAGGCGGGCGATGTATGTGACGCTCGTCGTCGCCATCATCATCGCCATTCTCGATCCGATTTTCATCTTCTGGCTGGACTGGGGCATCCAGGGAGCCGCCTTCGCCGGCGTTCTCGCGGATCTGGGTTCGCTCGCCATCGGATTCCGCAGCGTGCGGTTCGTGCATGGTTTCTTCGCCCCGCCAAGCTGGGCGAGGTTCAAGGCCGACATGGGCGAGATATCCGAGATCGCGGTGCCGGCGATGCTGACCCAGCTCGCCACACCTTTCGCCAATGCCTATGCAACGCGCGCGGTCGCGCCGTTCGGCAATGAAGCTGTCGCGGCGGCGGCTATCATCGGGCGCATCATCCCGGTCGCCTTCGGCATCATTTTCTCGCTTTCGGGTTCGGTTGGCCCGATCATCGGGCAGAATTTCGGCGCCCACCGCTATGACCGCGTGCGCCGCACGCTGACCGACGGGCTGATCTTCGCCACCTTCTATACGTTGATCACCTCAGGCCTTCTGTTCCTGTTCCGCCACGAGATCGCAGAGCTCTTCCGCGCCAGCGGCCGCACCATCGACCTCGTGCTGTTCTTCTGCAGCTTCATCGCCGGAAGCTGGGCCTTCACCGGCGCGCAGTTCGTCGCTTCCGCCGCCTTCAACAATCTCGGCCATCCCAATACGTCGACGATCTTCAACTGGGCCAGAGCGACGATCGGCACTATCCCCTTCGCTCTCTATGGCGCACACATAGCGGGCCCTGAAGGCGTCATGGCCGGCATGGCGCTGGGCTCGATCATCTTCGGTGTTGCCTCCGTGATCTGGGCCTATAGGATCGTCGCCAAGGTCGAGCAACAGGTGACTTGAGATGGGACTGATGGATATTCTGCGCGCCACCCAGGGCGGCGATTTCTTCGTCAATGCCGGACGCGCGGCCGGCGTCGATGGAGCCGCGGCCGAAGAGACCTTGAGCAGGATGGGCCCCGCCATCGCCACACAGCTGCGCAAACGCGCCGAAGATCCCGATGCATTCGAAGGCCTGCTCGATCTTCTCGAGGACGGCAATGGCGATGCGTTCCTCGATGATGCGAGTCTGATGGACGACCCCGAGCTGGTGAGCGACGGCGAAGCGGTGCTCGCCGACATCTATGGATCGGCGCAGGCCGCCCGCAAGGCGCTCGCCATCCCGGCCAATGATGCCGCGACACATCGGCTTGCCGCCATCGCCGCGAGCGCCGTCCTGGCAGCCCTGGCGCGCAACTATGCGCAACCGCAGCCGCAAAGCCTCCTCGGCGTGCAACGCGCGCAAGGTGATGGCGGAGAGCGAGGCGGCATCCTGTCTTCGATCATCTCGGCCGTCGTCAAGGGTGTGGTCCAGGAGGCGACACGGCAGTTAGGGCCGAAACGACGGCGGCGCAGGACGTCGAGCTACTTCGGCACAAGCAAGCGGCGCAGAACGCGGCGCAAGCGATCGAGCACCCTGTCGCTCGATCAGATCTTCGGCGAAATCCTCGGCACCCATCGGCGTTAATCAGAAGACTGGAGGCTCACTATGGACATCACAGAAATCGGCCGGCAATTCGGACTGAATGAAGCGCAGACGCGCGCCGCCTTCGAGCAGCTCGCTCCGGTGGTGGCGGCCGGGATCAGGCGCAACAACCAGACCGATGGCGGACTCGAAAACCTGCTCAGGGCGCTGCAGGCGGGCAATCATGGGCGCTATGCCGACGACGCCTCTTCGCTGCAGTTCGACCGCGTCGCCGATGACGGCAACGCCATTCTCGGCCATGTCTTCGGCTCGAAGGATGTGAGCCGCGGCGTGGCCAACCAGGCGGCAGACCTGTCGGGCGTCGGCTCGGCGGTGCTGAAAAAGATGCTGCCTGTCATCGCCGCCATCATCATGGGCCAGCTCGCCAAACGCATGGGTGGCGGCGGTTCGGCCCGTGCCCAGATACCCGGCGGGTCCGGGCAAGGCGGCGGCCTCGGCGACATACTGGGCGACATTCTGGGCGGCGGCCAAGGAGGCCAGGCGGCGCCCCGGGGCGGCTCAGCCTCGGGCCCGGGCGGCGGTGGGCTCGGCGACATCCTGGGCGACATATTGGGCGGCGGCCAGGGAGGCCAGACGGCCCCCAGGGGTGGTGCGGGTTCTGGGCCGGGTGGCGGTGGGCTCGGGGATATTCTGGGCGACATTCTGGGGGGCGGCCGGCCGCAAGGTGGTGCCTCGCCCAATGCGCCGCGGCCGCAGCCCGGCAATGTGAGCCTCGAGGATCTCCTGCGCGAGATGATGGGTGGCGGCCAGGGCGGTGGTGCCAATCAGGATGTGGCCGAGCGCAGCCGCCGGCGCATCGACGACGTGCTGGGCGGGGGCAGCAAGAGCGGGAACGCCGCC
>CAZICN010000139.1:0-2927 GCA_964537655.1 uncultured Aestuariivirga sp. | reverse complement strand
CAACAGAAAAGGCGGTCTTGCGCGACAGGGGAGTGATCCGCAAGACCGCCTCAGACATGATCGGGAATTGGGGCGACGGCGTCCGCCCGATCATGCAATCAGTAGGCGCCCCAGCCAGGACGGCGAACCGGCGCGTGGCGCTGGCGCACTGTCACCCGGCCTTCCAGGGCCTCGGTCGGGTCCGTGGTGAGGGGGAGCTTGGCGGCCCATTCCACGTCAGCCCGACTGACGCCGATATCGGCCAGCATGAAATCGTCAAAACCAGCCAGCTGGCTTACTTCACGACGGGCCTTCCAATTGTGGAAGAGCCTCGAAAACAGTGACCGGTTGCCAATCCTGTCGTCGAAAATCGCGCGATTCAGGACATAATCTCTCATGACACGATCCTCCATGATTGGCGCAAGGAGACCATTCTCCCTGCAGGCGGGCCACCCGAAAGCGGCTCAGCAATCACTTTGCATGGTCAGAATATGCACCCCGTCTATTGATTAATCCAACGAATATGTCTTATACTTTCCATAAGATATGTTGATGGACGGGTGGCCATGATCCCCAATCTGGATGTCGATCTGCTGAAGACCTTCCTCGCCATTGCCGATACCGGCAATTTCACCCGCGCCGCCGATGAGGTGCACAAGACCCAGTCGGCGGTCTCCATGCAGATGAAGAGGCTCGAGGAGCTGATCGGGCGGCCGCTCTTCGTGCGCGACGGGCGGCAGAGCCGGTTCACCAGCGATGGCGAACGCCTCATCGAATATGCGAGGCGCATCGTCAACCTCAATGACGAGGTGGTCTCGGCCTTCACCAAGCCCGAGCTCACCGGCACGCTGCGCTTCGGCACGCCCGACGACTATGCCGACCGCTTCCTCCCCGAAATCCTCGCCCGTTTCTCGCGCACCCACCCGCTGGTGACGGTCAATGTCGATTGCGCGTTGAGCGGCCAGTTGTTCGAGCGCGCCCGCCATGGCGAGCTCGACCTCGCCCTGGTCACCGCCTGTTCGGAAATCTTCGCCGACGAGATCATACGGACCGAGCCGCTGGTGTGGGTCACCTCGGCGCGGCACAGCGTCCACATGCTCGATACGCTGCCGGTCGCCATTTCGCATACGGGCTGCGAATGGCGGGCGCTGACGATCGGCGCGCTCGAACGCCAGGGCCGCCATTACCGCATCGCCTATTCGAGTCCCAATTCCATTGCGGTGAACGCTGCCGTCCTCGCCGGCCTCGCGGTCGGCGCGATACCGGAGATCTGCATGCGCCCGGGCATGCGTATTCTCAGCGAAAAGGACGGCTTCCCGACACTCGGCTCGTTCCGGCTCGGCATCGTGCACAGGCCGGGACGGCGCAGTTCGGCGGCCGAGGCGCTCGCCCAGCATGTCTCGGAAAGCATCTCCAACATGCCGCGCCAGCTGATGGCGGCGGAATAGCTTCCCCCGAAAAGTTGCATGACGTGACGATGAGGTGAGAGCGCATACTGGGTTCGCCCTCAACCATGCGCGAGTTCTCCCCATCATGACCATCACCACGGCACTCACCCGATTGCTCGGCATCACCCATCCGATCATCCTGGCGCCTATGGGCGGCGTCGCCGGTGGCAGGCTTGCGGCCGCCGTGAGCCAGGCCGGCGGCTTCGGCATCATCGGCGGCGGCTATGGCGATCAGAAAGCCGGCTATGGCGGCAAGGCTTTCATGGAGGAGCAATTCCGCGCCGCCAGCAACGCGCGGATCGGCGTCGGCTACATTACCTGGTCTCTGGCGCGCTTCCCCGAGCTCTTCGATCAGGCAATGGAGCGGGCACCGAAGGCCTTCTTCCTCTCCTTCGGCGATGAAAAGCCCTTCGCGCCGCGCATCAAGGCGGCGGGCGTCACGCTGATCTGCCAGGTGCAGGATCTCGACGGCGCCAAAAAAGCGCTCGATGCCGGCGCCGACGTCATCGTCGCGCAAGGCACCGAAGCGGGCGGCCATGGCAAATCGGGACGCACGACCCTGACGCTGACCCCTGCGGTCGTCGATATTGCGGGCAAGGTGCCGGTCGTCGCCGCGGGCGGCCTGTCCGATGGCCGCGGGCTTGCGGCCGCCCTGATGCTGGGCGCCTCAGGCATCCTGGTCGGCACGCGCTTCTGGGCAACGCCCGAGGCGCTCGGCAGCGATGCCGCCAAGCAGTTGCTCACCAAGGCCAGGAGCGATGACACGCTGCGCACGCGTGTCTTCGACATCGTGCGCGAGCTCGACTGGCCGGAAGGCTATACAGGACGCGCCATCGCGAATGACTTCAGCCGCAAATGGCACGGGCATGAGCGCGACCTCGAACAGAATCTCAAAAGCGAGGCCGAGACCTATTGGACCGCGGCGCGTGCCGGCGACACAAGCAAGGCCGTGGTCTTCGCCGGCGAGGGTCTCGATCTCATCCACGACATCAAACCGGCGGGTGAGATCGTGCGCGCGATCGCCGAAGAGGCCGAGAGGCTGCTCAGGCGGCATGCAGGCGCGGTCGCGGCCTGATCGGATCATTGTTGCGGCACAGGATCGGCGAACGGATCGGATGTCTCCGCCGGCGCCGAAGGCTGCGGGATATCGATGGCGTCCGGAGGCTCCGCCGGCGGCATCGGTGGTTGCGCCGTCGGTTCGGCTTGCTGGTTCGGCCCACCATCGCAACTGCGCGGCACATCTTCATTGGAAGCGCCCGGAAGCGCCGGCGCGCTGGCACCCGAGCTGCAATCCCCGCCGGCATCCGCAAGGGCCGGCATGCCAAGCATGACACCAAATATGAACGCTGCCACCCCGACAGATCTGCTCATGAAGGCGTCCCCGCTCTCCTCAATATGCAAAATCCCTGAAGACCCGCCGCACGTCACGGTTCCAGCTCGTCTCGTAGAGATTTAGCAGTTCCTCGGCCCGGGTGCGACCGGAAGCGGCGATATCGTCGA
>CAZICN010000138.1:7665-10717 GCA_964537655.1 uncultured Aestuariivirga sp. | reverse complement strand
GCGCCATTCATAGATGAAGCCGATGGTGAGCACGGCCAGGAAGATCATCATCGACCAGAAGCCGAAGACCCCGATATCGCCGAGCGACACCGCCCAGGGGAACAGGAAGGCGACTTCGAGGTCGAAGATGATGAACAGGATGGAGACCAGATAGAATCGCACATCGAACTTCATGCGGGCGTCGTCGAAGGCCTTGAAGCCGCATTCGTAGGCCGAGAGCTTTTCAGGATCCGGCTTCCTGACCGCGATGATGATCGCCGAAGCCATCAGGGCCACGGCGATCGCGCCGGCGACCGCCATGAAGATGACGACGGGAAGGTAGTCTTTGAACAGTTCGGGCATGTCCCTGTGCCTCTTTTCCCGCGGCGAAGCGGGCTTATTTTTCGTTGCCGTGGTAGCGCACCGAATGCTGCACTGCAAGCCAATTAGACCAATTCCAAAAGTGGCGCCGGGAAAGGATCCTTGTGACACTTTGTCATCGTCGCACAACGGTTTGGTGAAAGGAAAGCACGCGTGCTTTCCTCGCTCCAACTGCCTGTTTAGAATGGGCAAGTTATGGCATTCGGACTGGCGATCTTATCGCCCGCAGAGAGTTCTCCCCTCATGGCTGAATATGGTGGACTTGGCGGGGTGTCGGGAGGCCGGGCCATGGACCCGGACGATGCCTTTGAGATGGCGGTAGAGCGCGCCCTTGGCGCCAGGATTCGCGGCGACGATCGAGCGGCCAAGGACATGTGGTCGGCCCTCGCCAATGTCGACTGGAAACACCAGAATGGCGATACCGCGTCATACTCCTTTCGCGCGGCCGCCGACCTGGTGGCGGCGATCCGTGGCCGCGGCGACTACGTGGACTGGTATTGCTCGGGGCCCGACAGGCATGTGACCCCGGAAATAGCGGTTGCCCTGGGACGCGAAGGATGGTCGCCCGACACAGAGTCCTGAGTGACGCTCCTAAAGGGAAAGTTTCTGCTTTTTTCTGAGGGATTCCGGCCAAATCATTGAAATGAATGGCGCGAGTGACGGGGCTCGAACCCGCGACCTTCGGCGTGACAGGCCGACGCTCTAACCAACTGAGCTACACCCGCTTTTGGCGTGGCGCGGTGATAGGGCAGCGTCGGGCGGGTGTCAAGCAAAGGGACATCATATTTCGCGGGTTCGGCCTATTTTGGCGCAACCAGCGCGATGCCTGCCTCCTTGAGAGTATCCCACACCAGGAAGTGCACGTCCGAGGCAAAGGCATTGGTGCCCGCGACCCAATAGGAAACCGCGAAAAGGATGCCCTTCTCGCCGAACTGCCTGATCTCGCAGGCAGGCCCCGCGGGCATCGCCAGGATCTGGGGGTGGCGGGCCGCGGCCGCGGCGACCAGCTCCGGGATCTTGTGGATATCGGCGTCATAGGGCACCGAGAACGTCACTTCACGGCGCTGCAGGGGATCGGACTTCGTCCAGTTGACGAATTCGGAGGTGATGAATTTCTCGTTCGGGACCATGATCTCCCTGCCGTCGCCGGTATGGAGGGTGCTCGAGCGCATGTTGATCTCGCGCAGCGTGCCGGCCATGCCATTGCCGAGCTGGACATAATCGCCGATCTTCATGGACCGCTCGAACATCAGGATCATGCCGGAGATGAAGTTCGACGCGATCTGCTGCAAGCCAAAACCCAGGCCGACGCCCAGCGCGCCGCCGAAGATGGTGAGCGCCGTCAGATCGAGGCCGAGCACCTGCAGGAGCAGGATGAACAGCACCACGAACAGGATGATCTGGAATATCTTGGCCAGCAGCTCGCGGGTCGGCACATCGAGCTTTTCCTGCTTGCGGATGACCTTCTGGCCGGCATCGTTGGAGAGCCGGCCGAGCCAGAACAGGATGCCGCCGAAGACAGCGGCCTTGGCCAGCGTATAGAGCGAGAGCCTGATATTGCCGAGTTCCAGGGAAACCGAATCGAGATAAGCGGTGACGTCGCCGAGGACGCCGAAGACATGCAGCGTCGCGATCGGGATGCCGATCCAGCGCACCGCCGCGTTGACCAGAGGATGCGTGATGAAGCGGTTGATCGCCGCATAGAGGACGGCGATCACGCCGATGCTCTGGGCGATGCGGACGAGCCAGGACGATCCCACGGCCCCCTCCACCACCTGGACGGCGATGGCGAGCATCAGGACGGCGAGGATCGGGAACAGGAGGTCGCGGCAGCTATGGATCCAGCGCCTGAGCCTGAGAAGCGCGCCCTGCTCCGGCGCGTCCTTGAAATAGGGCGTCCTGGTCTTGATCTGGCGGTAGGCGAAATGGGCGATCGCCACCGCGACGATCACGGCGCCGATCTGGGCGTAGAATTGCGGGCTCGTCAGCCAGCCCACGAAAATTTGAAAAGCCTTCGTCGCTTCGATTTGCGCCTGATCGATGGTCATCACATCCCCGGAAATTGCGGTAATCGACGCAAATTCCGGGACTTGCGGTCCCCGAATCGCGTCCCTCTTAGAATGTTTCTAAATACCTGATCGAGCAAGGTTTTTTCTTGACGTCCAACTGCTTTTCCGCAAAATAACCGACCGAAACAGTCGGATATATCTTGCCGGCACAGTTTTCATAATGCAGTTGAACAATGGGGACCTTCCACATGAAATCATTCAGAAGAATATTGAGCATGGCCATCGCCGCGCCATTCGGGGCCGCCCTGCTGGCATCGAGCGCCATGGCCGACGGCGTCGTCAATGTCTATTCCTACCGGCAGCCCGAACTGATCAAACCGCTGCTCGACGCCTTCACCGCCGACACCGGCATCAAGACCAACGTGCTGTTCCTCGACAAGGGCCTCGAGGAGAAGATCGCCGAGGAAGGCGCCAACTCGCCGGCGGACGTGATCCTCACCGTCGACATCGGCCGGCTGCAGGCCGCCGAGGACAAGGGGGTCACCCAGCCCCTCGTCGATGACCTCATCAACAAGGACATCCCGGCGCAATATCGCGATCCGGAAGGCAACTGGTTCGGCGTCACGACGCGCGCCCGCGTCGTCTATGCCTCCAAGGAGCGCGTGCCGCAGGACGCGATCACT
>CAZICN010000138.1:0-7655 GCA_964537655.1 uncultured Aestuariivirga sp. | reverse complement strand
GTCTATACGATCGGCCTCATCGCCTCGATGATCGCCCATAACGGAGCTGAGAAGACCGAGGAATGGCTGAAGGGCGTCAAGGCCAATCTCGCCCGCAAGCCCGATGGCGGCGACCGCGACCAGGCCAAGGCGATCTTCGCCGGCGAATGCGATATCGCGCTCGGCAACACCTATTATGTCGGTCAGATGCAGACCGCCGAGAAGGAGCCCGAGCAGAAGGAATGGGCGGCCTCCATCAAGGTGCTGTTCCCCAATGCCGCCGACCGCGGCACGCATGTGAACATTTCCGGCATGGCGCTGGCGAAGCATGCGCCCAACAAGGACAACGCCGTGAAGCTCATGGAATTCCTGGCCAGCGACAAGGGCCAGGCGCTCTATGGCGAACGGGTCTACGAATATCCGGTCGAGCCCGGCATCAAGCCGTCCGATATCGTCGCCGGCTGGGGCACGCTGAAAGCCGACACACTGCCGCTCGCCGACATCGCCAAGAACCGGAAAGCCGCCTCCGAGATGGTCGACAAGGTCGGCTTCGACGAGGGGCCGGCCTCCTAAATTTGTTTTCGATGAAATCGGCGACACTCAAAGAGGGGCGCCCGCGCCCCTTTTTTCCTTTCGAGGAGCATCGCGGTCTCAAGGCCGGCGCCCTGCTGGCCGGTCTTGCCGTTCTCATCCCCCTCCTCGCCCTCATCGTCCTGTCGCTGTCGGGCGGCGGGGCCGACTGGGCGCATCTCGCCCGCAACGTGCTGCCCGTCGCGCTGAAGACCACCGCCGCGGTGATGGGAGGTGTCGCCCTCCTCACCGCCAGCATGGGCATCATCCCGGCATGGCTCACGGCCTATTATGACTTCCCCGGCCGGCGCGTCCTCGTCTGGGCGCTGGTGCTGCCGCTCGCCGTGCCGACCTATCTGGCGGCCTATGCCTATGCCGAGTTCTTCACCTATGCCGGCCCGGCCCAGTCGTTGATCCGCGCCCTTTTCGGCTTCAAGACATCGCGCGACTACTGGTTCCCCGACATCCGCTCGCTATGGGGCGCGGTGGTGATCCTGTCCTTCGTCCTCTATCCTTATGTCTATCTCACCACCCGCTCGGCCTTCCTCATGCAGGGACGCAATGCCACCGATGTGGCGCGCACGCTTGGCGCCTCCCCGGCGCGGGCGTTCTTCCAGGTCCTGCTGCCCATGGCGCGTCCCGCCATCATCATCGGCGTGACACTCGCCCTCATGGAAACTCTCAACGATGTCGGCGCCGTCGAGTTCCTGGGCGTCAAGACGCTGACCTCGTCCGTCTACACGACCTGGCTCAACCAGGGCAGTCTCTCGGGCGCCGCCCAGATCGCCTGCATCATGCTCATCGTCGTGCTCGCCGTCATCCTCGCCGAGCGCTGGGCGCGGCGCAAACAGCGATTCCATCTGGGGCGCAGCACCAGCATGGCGCAGCGCTCGAGCCCCATCCGCCTCTCCGGGCTCCCCGCAGGCCTCGCCTCGATCGCCTGTCTGATGCCGATCATCGCCGGCTTCGGGCTGCCCGTCTATGTGCTCGGGTCCTACGCGGTGAAGCGGCTCGACCAGCTCTTCGACCCGGTGCTTCAGGAAGCGATCCTCACCAGCGTCCTGGTTGCTGCCGCGGCGGCGCTCGTGACGGTGAGCCTCGCCTTCCTCCTCACCTATACCGTGCGGGTGACGCGCAGCCGCAACATGCTGCTGCTCAACCGGTTTGCGGCGCTGGGCTACGCCATTCCGGGCACCGTGCTGGCGCTCGGCATCCTCATTCCGCTGGCGCGCTTCGACAATCTCCTCGATCACTGGATGCAGCAGGCCTTCGGCCTCAGGACCGGCCTTCTGCTCACGGGTTCGGCGCTGTGCATCATTTATGCGATGAGCGTGCGATTCCTCGCCATGGCGGAAGGCGCCGTCGAGGCGGGCTTCCACAAGGTGCCGACCCATATCGACATGGCGGCGCGCACGCTCGGGCGCAATGCGCGCGAGACTCTGTTCCAGGTGCTGCTGCCCATCCTCAAACCCGCTTTCCTGACCGCCGGGCTTCTCGTCTTCATCGACGGCATCAAGGAACTGTCGGCGACGATCCTGCTGCGCCCGTTCAACTACAATTCGCTGTCGACCTATGTCTATGAACGGGCATCGCGCGCGGCGGTCGAGGACGCTTCCGTCGCCGCCCTCCTCATCATGCTCGCGGGCATCCTGCCGGTGATCCTCCTGTCGCGCACGATCGACGCCGGCGTGGCGAGGACAGAGAGGTAAGGAGAGCTCTCGAAACGCTCCGACGTTCGATCCGCCGGAGCGCGCGCTTCATTCGGCGGCGATTGGTGTCTGGCGCGCGGCCGCGGCGGGATGGCGCCGCGCCAGCCGGTCCTTGATGTCGAGGAACGGCCGTTCGACGAGGCGGTGGATAAGCCAGGCGACCGCCGTCGACAGCGTGAGATAGACAATCCAGAAGGTGACGCCGTCGCCACGCGACCAGATGAGGACCGCTGGCAGCAGCGGGAAATGGACGAGATAGAGACAATAGCTGAGCCGCGCCGTCACACGCGCCACGGCGGCGCCCGGCAACGGTGTTTCGGCGAGACCGACCGCCGCGGCGACGAGGCCGGCACAGAACAGGCTGATCACGGCCGGCTGCAACAAAGCATCGGCCCAGGTGAGTTCGGCCATGAACTGATGGGTCGCCATGAGGCCCAGCAAGCCGGCAAGGATGCCCCCCAGCAGGAACGGGCTGCGCGGCAGCCATGCGAGCAGCTTCATGTGCTGGGCGTAGGCTAAGGCAAGCCCGGCCACCAGCGGCTCGAGCGACATGTGGAACGGGCTGCGCAGCACCTGGAAGAAGGAGACATAGTCCCAGTCGCCCCGGGCCTCGAAAGCCACGAGGCGCAGCACCGGCGCGATCAGCAGCAGAGCGAGGATCACGGCCCCGGCGCGATACGGGCTGCGCAAGGCGACAAATCCCGCGACCGCCAGCGGCGCCAGCAGGTAGAACTTCTCTTCGACGCCGAGCGACCAGAAGACGATATTGATGTTGGACGGCAGGTAATCCTGGAGCAGCAGCAGGTGATAGGCGATCCTGACACCGAGATGCGCCGGATCGACCGGGTAGTAGGGAAAAGCCCCGACGACGATCAGGAGGAGCACGGCGACGTAAGCCGGCCAGATACGCAAGGCGCGCTGGGCGAGATAGTGCCATATTCTCAAGCCGCCCTCGCGCTGCTTCAGCAGATGGCTCGCGATCAGATAGCCGGACAGGACGAAGAACAGGTCGACGCCGATCCAGCCGTTCATCATCACATTATGGAGCAGGCCTTCGCTCGCCGGACCACCCTCGGTCAGGGTCTTTTCGCCGTGACGCAACAGGACGAAGACGATGGCGAGGCCGCGGACGAGATCGAGCCACGGATTCTGCCGCCTGATGGCAGCGCCCCCTGGCATCACTTGAGACCCAGCGTCTCGCGGATCTGCGGCTTCCTCACCTTCCAGATCATCGAGTCGACCACATAGTGGTGGAAGTTGACGATCTGGTAGAGGACGACGGTGGCGGAAAGGCCCGTGAGGAACAGCCAGTCCATAGTGCGCAGGATGCCCAGATATACGACGCCCGTGATCGCGACGCAGGTCAGGAGATAGAGCCACAGACGTCCGGGCTGGGAAATGTAGGAGAGGAACCTGGCGTCCGGATCGACGCCGTCCCTGAAGCGGCGCGAATTGAACATCCAGACGAAGAGGATGTATTGCGCGTTGTGCCAGATATTGATCATCAGCCAGCCGATGGTGATGTCCTTCGTCAGGAGATAGCCCAGGCTGAATATGGCGAAGTGGCTCAGCAGATAGAGCGTGTGAACGACCGCGAGCCTGCCTTCGCGCCACGCCACGAAACGGCGCCAGGTCCAATAGGCCAGGAGCGCGACAGTGGCCGCCCAGGCGAGAGTGACCACGAAGTCGGGCACCGGAATCGACCACAGTTGGAAGCCGAGGAAGGTCGGCTGCGCCTCGTGCGAGCGGCTCAGAATGCCGAGCACCGGCACGGAATAGAAGATTGCCTGGTCGAGCCAGCCATCCTCATACATGGCCCCGCGGTCCTTGCCGCGATAGGTGCGCGAGATGCCCCAACTCTGCCGCGTATAGTGCCACCACTGCCAATAGAAATAGACGCTGACGATCACCCAGATGCCGGCCTGCCAGGCGACGAGCAAGGTGACGACGGCGACCGCCGGCAGCAGGCCATAGATCAGGATGCCGTTCTCGCGGAAGCTCTTCCTGTCGAAGCAGATGCGGGTATAGGTCGAGATCACATGGTGATAGCCGAGGAACCACAGATCGAGGAAGAGAACGGGCCAGAACAATTGCGGGGCCATGATGACGGTCAGGCCGGTGACGGCGGCGACCGCTATGATGCCGATGATGAAGCCGAGGTCGAACCGGGCGTTCCGGATCCACGGAAGATCGGCAATTGTCCCACTTGCTGCAGTCGTCATCTGGCTCTCCGCGCGTCCGCTTCGGCCCGAAGGTTAATCAAACACGATTGCCCAATCCCTAACGTCATCCCGAATAATCGAGGGATCGGTCCGGCCGGAGGAGATTCTGCAATCCAGCCGGTGGTTTGGTGGGCGATGAGAGACTCGAACTCCCGACATCTTCGGTGTAAACGAAGCGCTCTACCAACTGAGCTAATCGCCCGCTTCGGCGGGGCTCTTAGCCGCCGGGGACCCCTAAAGCAAGGCCGGCATCAGGCCGGGCGCCGCGCCGTCACCAGCCGGAACATGTTGCGCAGCCGGACCGTGCCGTCGGTGCGGATGAAGGGCTTCAAGGCCTTGTCCACCGTCTTGCCGACCAGTTCCTCGCCCTTGAGCCTTATGGCCCGCTCGGATGCGGCGAGGATCGCGTTCACAGCGGTGGCGCGGTCGGCATAGGTCAGCGTCGCGGTGATGTCGCCGCTCGTCTCGGGCTCGAGGCCGACATCGCGCATGAGCGCCTCCGCCTGTGCCGCCAAAGGCAGCGTCGGTATCGGCGGCTCGGGCGGCAGCAAGGCGAAGACATGCGGCATCACTTCGCCCAGCAGATCGCATTTGTCGCGCGGCCCCCAGACCAGGAGCGTCACCGAGCCGGAAGGGCGCGTCACCCGCGCCGCCTCGGCAAGCGCCCGGCGCTGATCGCCGGCGAACTGGAACGCATTGATGCCGGTCACAACATCGAAGCTCTCGTCGATAAAGGGGAGGTCTTCCATGTCGCCAACCAGTATCTTCGCCCCGGGCAGGCGCTCGCGGGCGAGGCTCGCCAGAGTCTCCGCCGCATCGAAGCCCGAGACATGGGCGCCGCGTTCGCGCGCCAGCACCAGGGCGCCGCCGGCGCCACAGCCGATATCGAGATAGCGGGTCCCTTTGCCGACGCGGGCCTGATCGAGGACGGCAATGAAGACATCGCGCCAGGCAGGCTCGCTGTTGCGCGCCCAATCCTGAGCCCGCGCGCCCCACAAATCACCCTGCTCCCTGGCCGTGCCCATGATGCCCTTGCGCGTTCTTCCGATGTTGGAGCTATCAGACCGAACCCTGTTCGCACAAGGTGGACTCCACGAAACCGGAAAATGCGTTGGTCGCCGTCATTTCGGGCTTTTTTAGGTCTCCCGCCCCGGCCCGGTGCGAAACTCGTGGAATCACGCGGTATTGTCCCCTATCCGCGGCGGCGTTGACGATCGCCGGCAAAACAAAACCCCGCGTGGTCTGAAGGGGCACGCGGGGCTGATGTGACTTTGGAAGCCTGGTTGCCGTGTCTAGCCGTTCACCACCTTCTTCAGCATCTTGCCGGCTCTGAATTTCGGCCGCTTGGAGGCCGGCAGCTTGATCATCTCGCCGGTCTGTGGATTGCGCCCCTGGCCGGCCTTGCGGCGCGTCACCGAGAATGTGCCGAAGCCGACAAGCCGGACATCGTCGCCGCCGCGCAATGCCCGCATGATGTTCTCGAGCGTCGCGACGATCGCCTCGCCGGCCTCGCCCTTGGTCAGCTTGGCATCCTTGGCCACTTTGGCGATGAGTTCATTTTTGTTCATGACCCCAATTCCTTGGTTGCGGTTTGAGTAAGCTCACGCAATCACGCCACACGCTGTGGTTCCATGCTCTGCCAATGCACCGGCTTTGCAAGCGGTTTTCCGACACCCGGGAATTCATGATTCAATTCAAGCAGTTATTGGCCGTTATCAACAGAAAGCGGCGTCTCCCGAGGGAGACGCCGCGCATTTTCCGTGTTCTGACTGATTCGCCGAACCCTTTGATTCCGCTCGGAATCCGAGAGGAGATCAGTGGGCGGTCATGGCCTCGCCGGCATCGTCGGCCTTGCGGCTGGCGCGCTGCGCGGCCTCTTCGGCCTCCTCATCCCAGGTAATCGCATCGGGATAGCGCGTCAGAGCGTGACGTAGCACCTCGTCCATGCGGGCGACCGGAACGATCTCCATCTCGGACTTCACATTGTCAGGAATGTCGGCCAGATCCTTGGCGTTCTCTTCCGGGATCATCACCTTCTTGATCCCGGCGCGCAGTGCCGCAAGCAGCTTCTCCTTCAGGCCGCCGATCGGTAGCACGCGGCCTCTCAGCGTGATCTCGCCCGTCATCGCCACGTCCTTGCGGACCGGGATGCCGGTCATCACCGAGACAATGGCGGTGACCATCGCGATGCCGGCCGAGGGACCATCCTTGGGCGTCGCGCCTTCCGGCACGTGCACGTGGATGTCCTTCTTGTCGAACACCGGCGGCTTGACGCCGATATCGGTGGCCCTGGAGCGCACATAGGACGATGCGGCGGAGATCGATTCCTTCATCACGTCGCGCAGGTTGCCGGTGACGGTCATCTTGCCCTTGCCGGGCATCATAACGCCTTCGATCGTCAGCAACTCGCCACCGACCTCGGTCCACGCCAGACCCGTGACGATGCCGACCTGGTCCTCCAACTCCGCCTCGCCGTGGCGGAACTTCGGCACGCCGAGATACTTCTCGACGACGTCCGGCGTCGCCTTGATCTTCTTCTTGGCGGTCTTGGACATCATGATGTCCTTGATCGCCTTGCGGGCGAGCGAGTTGATCTCGCGCTCGAGGTTGCGCACGCCGGCCTCACGCGTGTAGCGGCGGATCACTTCCATGATGCCGGCATCGGTGAGCTCGAACTCCTTCTTCTCCAGGCCGTGGTTCTCCATGGCCTTGGGAAGCAGATGGCGCTTGGCGATCTCGAGCTTCTCCTGCTCGGTGTAGCCGGCGATGCGGATGATCTCCATGCGGTCCATGAGGGCCGGCGGGATGTTGAGCGTATTCGCCGTGGTCACGAACATCACGTTCGAAAGGTCGTATTCGACCTCGAGATAGTGGTCCATGAAGGACGAATTCTGCTCAGGATCCAGGACCTCGAGGAGAGCGGACGACGGATCGCCGCGGAAATCCATGCCCATCTTGTCGATCTCGTCGAGCAGGAACAGCGGATTGGACTTCTTGGCCTTGCGCATCGACTGGATGACCTTGCCGGGCATCGAGCCGATATAGGTGCGCCTGTGGCCTCTGATCTCGGCCTCATCGCGCACGCCGCCCAGCGACATGCGGATGAATTCGCGGCCCGTCGCCTTGGCGATCGACTTGCCGAGCGAGGTCTTGCCCACGCCCGGAGGGCCGACGA
>CAZICN010000137.1:0-10802 GCA_964537655.1 uncultured Aestuariivirga sp. | reverse complement strand
TCTCCGAGTGGGAGGCGTGGGCCGGATCCGTGCCCTCGGCGGCGGATGTCGTGAACGGGGCGGAGGCCGAGCATCTGTCGCGCATCATCGGGATCCTGGGCGAGGAGCGCAAAGCCCGCGCCATCGCCCGCGCGATCGTCAACGCCCGGGGCGAGAAGCCGATCCTCACGACGCTCGACCTCGTCGGCGCGGTCGAGCGCGCCACCGGCCGCCAGCGCCCGCAGGACCGCATCCATCCGGCGACCCGCACCTTCCAGGCCTTGCGCATTTACGTGAACCGGGAACTCGACGAACTGGCGCATGCGCTGTCGGCGGCCGAGCGGCTGCTGAGGCCCGGCGGCCGCCTCGCCGTCGTGACCTTCCATTCGCTCGAAGACCGCATCGTCAAGCGCTTCTTCGCCGAGCGCAGCGGCAAGCTGCCTTCGGCTTCCCGCCATATGCCGGGTCGCATGGCCGACGTCGATGCGCGCTTCACGCCGGTCCTGCGCGGCCATCAGGAGGCCGGCAAGGCCGAGACGGCGGAGAATCCGCGCGCCCGCTCGGCCAAGCTGCGCGCCGGGGAACGCACGGCCGCGCCTCCGCTTCCTCTCAATCTCGACGACATCGCGGTTCCACAACTCGAAGGGCGGCGCAACTGATGCTCAGGGCATTCAATGCATGTCTGGTCGTGGCGGTCTTGAGCGCCGCTTACGTGCTTTACTCGCTGGAATATTCCATCCGCGGCACCGAGCGGCAGATTTCCCGCGCGACGGCGGCGATCACCAACGAGAAGGAGACGATCTCGCTTCTCAATGCCGAGTGGTCGAGCCTCATCCGTCCCGACCGCCTGCAGCGTCTCGCCGAGCAGAATCTGAACCTCAAGCGCGTCTCGCCGGACCAGTTCGTCAAGATCAACGAGCTCGCGGCGCGCGTTCCGGCCGAGCCTCCGGTCAAGCTGGAAGAGCAGGGCAAGGATGCGATCGGCGACATTCTCAAGGCGATGGAGTAAGGCGTGATGCTGTTTTCGGCCCGCAGTGATGGAAGCCTCGCCGGACGCAACCGGCTGCGTCTCGTCAGCTTCGGCTTCATCCTGTTCTTTGCATCGATCAGCGCCCAGCTCGGCTATCTCACTTTGTGGCAGGGCCGACCGGAGAAGCCGGTCATCGAATACAGCGAGCGCCTGCCGCGGCCCGATATCGTCGACCGCAACGGCATGGTGCTGGCGACCGATGTCTCGGTGTTCTCGCTGTTCGCCGATCCGCGCAAGATTCTCGATGTCGACGAGGCGGTCGAGCTGCTGACCGCCACGGTGCCGGGCTTCGACGCCAAATGGCTGCGCCAGAAATTGTCGCAGCCGAACCGCGCCTTCGTCTGGCTGAAGCGCGAAGTCAGCCCGGCCGAGCGCGAGGCCATCCACAATCTGGGCATTCCCGGCGTCGGCTTCCGCGCCGAGACCAAGCGCGTCTATCCGATGGGCCGGCTCGCCAGCCATGTGCTGGGTTATGTCGATCTCGATTCCAAGGGCATCGCCGGCATCGAGAAATTCCTCGACGACCAGGGCGCGCTCTATACCGCCTCGCTCGCCGAGGACAATACACGCGCCATGCCGGCGGTGCTGTCGATCGACATCCGCGTCCAGCACGCGCTGGCCGACGAACTCGCCAAGGGCATCGAAAAGTACCGCGCCATAGCGGGCGGCGCCATCGTGCTCGATCTGCGCAGCGGCGAAGTGCTGGGATTGGTCTCGATGCCCGATTTCAATCCCAATCAGGAAAACAAGAATTTCACCTTCGAGCAGGCGAACCGGATGACGGCCGGCGTCTACGAGCTGGGCTCGGTCATCAAGGCGGTGTCCTTCGCCATGGCGCTGGACTACGGCACGGCCAACCTCACGAGCCGGTTCGACGCGCGGGCACCGCTGGTCATCGGGCGTGCCACCATCAACGACTTCCAGCCGACAAGGCGAATCCTGTCGCTGCCCGAGGTCTTCACCAACTCTTCCAACATCGGCACCGCCCGCATGGTGCTCGAAGTCGACCAGGAACGGCACCAGGAATTTCTGCGCCGGGTTGGGCTGATGGACCGGCTGGTGACGGAACTTCCGGAAAACGCCAAGCCGATCCTGCCCAGACGCTGGGGCCGCCTGGTCCAGGCGACGGTCGCCTTTGGTCACGGTTTTGCCGTACAGCCCCTGCAAGGAGCGCAAGTGGTGGCGGGTTTGCTCAATGGCGGAAATATGCTTCCGGTGACGTTCCTCAAGCGCGACGCAGCTGATGCGCAGGCGCTGGCGAAGCGCGTGGTGAAGCCGGAAACCAGCGAGACACTGCGCTATCTGTTCCGTCTCAACGGCCTCGAGGGCAGCGCGCGCAGCGCCAATGCCAGAGCCCCGGGCTACCGCATCGGCGGCAAAACCGGCACGGCCGAAAAGGTCGTGAACGGGCGCTACGACAAGACCAAGAACCTGACCGTCTTCACGGGCGCGTTCCCGATGGAGAATCCGCAATATGTCGTCCTGGTGATGATGGACGAGCCGAAGGCAACCCCCGAGAGCTTCGGCTTCTCGACCTCGGGCTGGAACGCGGTGCCGACCGCCGGCAACATCATCGCCCGCATCGCGCCGCTGCTCGGCGTCGAGCCGGAGCTCACCGATGACGAACGCAAGGCGCTCGTCAAGCAGGCGCAGAAGGAAGGGCGGACCTGACGATGAGCGTCCTCCTCTCACGCCTCCTCGCCGACGACGCGGCCCTGCCGCGCGGTGCCGAGGATGCGGCTATCTCCGGGCTCACCGCCGACAGCCGGCAAGTGAAGCCGGGCTTCCTGTTCGCCGCGTTGCCGGGAAGCAAGGTCGACGGCGCGCAATTCATCCCGCAGGCGATCGAGGCCGGCGCCAAGGCGGTGATCGCCGGGACATCGGCGGCGACGCCCGCCAACTCGATCCTCATCAAGTCGGAGAACCCGCATCAGCTCTTCGCGCGCATCGCCTCGCGCTTCGCCGGCGGCCAGCCCGATATCGTGGTCGCCGTCACCGGCACCAACGGCAAGACCTCGGTCGCGGCCTTCGTCCGCCAGATCTGGCAGTCGATGGGCTTTCGCGCCGCCAGCATCGGCACCGTCGGCATCGTCGGGCCTTCCGGAGAGGAATATCTCAGCCACACGACGCCCGATCCGGTGAAGCTGCATCACACGCTCGCCGGTCTCGCCCAGGACCATGTCACGCATCTGGCGATGGAAGCCTCGAGCCATGGCCTGGCGCAGTTCAGGCTCGACGGCGTCAGGCTGGCGGCGGCGGGCTTCACCAACCTGACGCGCGACCATCTCGACTATCATGCGAGCTTCGAGGACTATTTCGCCGCCAAGATGCGGCTGTTCTCGGAACTGCTGCCGCCGGGCGGCACCGCCGTCATCAATGCCGATGTCGAGATCGCCAAGGACGTGGTGGCGCGGGCCAAGGCGCATGGGCTCACGATCTACACGGTCGGCGGGAAGGGCAGCGACCTCAAACTCGTTTCCGGCGTGCGCGACGGCTTCGGCCAGCGCCTGGTGCTGGCGACCCGCAATGGCCAGCATGAGATCTATCTGCCGCTGGTCGGCGATTTCCAGGTGTCGAACGCGCTGGTGTCGGCGGGTCTCGTCATCGCGACGGGTGGAGAGGAAGCGCTGGCGCTGCATGCGCTCGAATCGCTGAAAGGCGCCAAGGGCCGCCTCGACCTGGTGACGACATCGTCCGCGGGCGCCCCCATCTTCGTCGACTATGCCCACACGCCCGATGCGCTGGAAAAGGCGATCCTGGCGCTGCGCCCCTATGCGAGACGCAAGCTCGCCGTCATCTTCGGTGCCGGCGGCGACCGCGACAAGGGCAAGCGCCCGCAAATGGGCGCCATCGCCGCGAGGCTCGCCGACATCGCCTATGTCACCGACGACAATCCGCGCTCGGAAGACCCGGCCGTCATCCGCGCCGCGGTGATGGCCGCCTGTCCGGGCGGCATCGAGATCGGCGACCGCGCCCTCGCCATCAGGACGGCGGTCGATGCGCTGGCGGATGGCGACATCCTTCTCGTCGCCGGCAAGGGGCATGAGCTCGGCCAGACCACCGGCGGAAAGGTCCTGCCGTTCAGCGATCATGACGCAGTGAGGGCGGCGGTCCTGGGCCGTGACTATCATGGCTGAGCGGGCTCTGTGGACAAGCGAAGAACTCGTCGCCATCACCGGCGGCTCACTCAAGGGTGCCGTTACCGTGCCGCTGACCGGCGTCTCGATCGATAGCCGCAGCGTGGCGAAGGGCGACATCTTCGCCGCGATCAAGGGCGATCGCGTCGATGGTCACGACTATGCCCACACCGCCCTCAAATCGGGCGCCGGCCTCGCCATCGTGTCGCGTCCGACCGAGGCGATGCAGTCGGCGGGCGCGCTGCTCGTCGTCGATGACGTGCTGAAGGCGCTGGAGAAGATCGGCCTTGCGGCGAGGGCGAGGTCGAAGGCCATGATCATCGCGGTCACCGGCAGCGTCGGCAAGACGAGCACGAAGGAGATGCTGCGTCTCGCCCTTTCGGCTTCGGGCTACACGCATGCCTCGGTCGCGTCCTTCAACAATCACTGGGGCGTGCCGCTGACGCTGGCGCGCATGCCGGTCGACACCGCCTATGGTGTGTTCGAGATCGGCATGAACCATGCAGGCGAGATCACGCCGCTGGTCAGGATGGTGCGCCCGCATATCGCGCTCATCACCACCGTCGTCGCGAGCCATCTCGGCCACTTTTCCTCGGTCGCGGAAATCGCCGATGCCAAGGCCGAGATATTCCTCGGGCTCGAGCCCGGCGGGCAGGCGGTCCTCAACCGCGACAATGAATATTTCGATCGGCTGAGCGCGGCCGCCCGCAAGGCCGGCATCAGCGAGATCGTGAGCTTCGGGAAGGCGCAAGCGTCGGACGCGAAGCTCGAGAGAGCGGTCCTGCATGCCGATTGCTCCTGCATCACCGCGACGATCCAGGGCGAGCCCCTGATCTACAAGCTCGGCGTGCCGGGCGAGCACATGGTGCTCAACAGCCTGGCAGCGCTCGCCGCCGTCAAGCTCGCCGGCGCCGACCTGGCGCGCGCCAGCCTGGCGCTGGCCGCGGCGCAGCCCGCCAAGGGCCGGGGCGTGCAGACGCTGCTCAATGCGCCGGGCGGACGCATGCTCCTCATCGATGAGAGCTACAACGCCAATCCGGTCTCGGTGCGCGCCGCGCTAGCGCTGCTCAAGCGGGCCGAGCCCGGCAAAAGCGGCCGGCGCATCGCGGTCCTCGGCGACATGCTGGAACTCGGCGACCAGGCCGCCGCCCTCCATGCCGAGCTTGCCGGTGCAGTAGACGAGGCCAAGGTCGATGTCCTATACGCCAGCGGGCCTCTCATGGCCCATCTCTGGGACAAGACCCCGCCGAACCGGCGCGGGGCCTATTCCGACAAGTCGGACGGTCTGACGGCCTCGCTTCTGGGCGGGCTTCGGGCCGGCGACGTGGTGATGGTCAAGGGGTCGCTCGGTAGCCGCATGGGTCCACTGGTCGATGCCATCCGAGGGCAATTCCAACCAGCCGACAAGGACGGCCGCTAATGCTCTATCACCTGCTTGTCAGCCTGACCGACGAAGTCTCCGTGCTGAACGTGTTCCGCTACCAGACGACGCGGACCGGTTCCGCCATCCTGACCGCCCTGCTGTTCATCTGGCTGTGCGGCCCGACGATCATCTCGCTCCTCAAGGTTAAGCAGGGCAGGGGCCAGCCGATCCGCAGCGACGGGCCGCAGCGCCATATCGTCGAAAAGCAGGGCACGCCGACCATGGGCGGCCTCATGATCCTCTCCGGCATCTTCGTCTCGACGATGCTGTGGGCGGACCTCACCAATCTCTATGTCTGGGCCGTCCTGTTCGTCACCCTGGGCTTCGGCGCCATCGGCTTCTATGACGACTTCCTCAAGGTGACGAAGTCGACGACGCACGGCTTTTCCGGAAAGATACGCCTCATGATCGAGGTCCTGATTGCCGGGATCGCGGTCGCCATCTTCATGGGCATCGGTGACAAGACGATATCGAGCGCGCTCGCCGTGCCGTTCTTCAAGGACGTGCTTATCCAGTTCGGTGCCCTGTTCCTCATTGTCGGCGTGTTCATCATCGTCGGCGCCGGCAACGCGGTGAACATCACCGACGGCCTTGACGGGCTCGCCATCGTGCCGGTGATGATCGCCGCCGGGAGCTATGGCCTGATCGCCTATCTGGTCGGCAATGCGGTGTTCGCCGAGTATCTCCAGCTTCACAACGTGAAGGGCACCGGCGAACTCGCGGTATTGTGCGGCGCCATCGTCGGCGCCGGGCTCGGCTTCCTGTGGTTCAACGCCCCGCCGGCCATGATCTTCATGGGCGACACCGGCTCGCTGTCGCTGGGCGGCGCGCTCGGCGCCATCGCCGTCGCGGTCAAGCACGAGATCGTGCTCGCCATCATCGGCGGCCTGTTCGTGCTCGAGACGGCATCGGTCATCGTCCAGGTCGCTTCCTTCAAGCTGACCGGCAAGCGTGTCTTCGCCATGGCGCCGCTGCATCATCATTTCGAGCAGCAGGGCTGGAAGGAGCCGACGATCGTCATCCGCTTCTGGATCATCGCCTTCGTCCTGGCGCTGATCGGCCTGTCGACCCTCAAGCTCAGGTAGGACCGGGATGTTTCCGGCGAGGACATTCGCGCGCAGGAAAGTCGGCGTCTTCGGCCTCGCCCGCTCGGGCACCGCCTGCGCCGAAGCGCTGCGGCTCGGCGGTGCCGAGGTCTTCGCCTGGGACGACCAGGCCCCGTCGGTCGAGAAGGCGAGGCAGGACGGCCTGCCGATCGGCGATCTCCGGGAGATCGATTTCGCCACGCTCGATTCCCTCGTTCTCAGCCCGGGTGTTCCGTTCACGCATCCAAAGCCCCATTGGACGGTCGAGAAGGCGAGAGCGGCCGGCATCGAGATCATCGGCGACACGGAAGTCTTCCAGCGCGAGCTCACGGGCAGCGGGGCGAAGCTCGTCGCCATCACCGGCACCAATGGCAAGTCGACGACGACGGCGCTCACCGGCCACCTTTTCTCGGCCGCTGGCCGCGACGTCGATGTCGGCGGCAATATCGGCAAGGCGGTGTTCCTGCTGCGCCAGCCGGTCAGGGACCGCGTCTATGTGCTCGAACTGTCGTCCTTCCAGATCGACCTGATGCCGAGCCTCAAGCCCGACGCCGGCATCCTCACCAACATCACGCCCGACCATCTCGACCGGCACGGCACGACCGAGCACTATGCCGAGGTCAAGTCGCGGATATTCGCCAACCAGTTGGCCGGCGACAGCGCAATCATCGGGGTCGACGATATCTGGGGCGAGGCGATCGCCGCAAGTGTGGCCACGGGGGCTTCCGTCACTCAGGTCTCAGTGGAGCGATCGCTCGCCGAGGGCCTGTCGGCGCCGGATGGCATGCTGATCGAACGCAAGCAGGGCAGGGTGACCGCCGAGCTCGATCTCAGGAACCTCCCGGCGCTCAAGGGCCGGCACAACTGGCAGAACGCCGCGATGGCCTATGCGGCCGGGCGCGCGCTCGCTCTCTCGCGCGATGAGATCCGCCGTGGCCTCATGAGCTTCGCCGGCCTCGCGCACCGCATGCAGGAAATCGGCCGCCTCGACGGCGTCGCCTTCATCAATGACAGCAAGGCGACCAATGCCGATGCGGCCGCCAAGGCGCTCGCCTCGTTCGACGAGATCTACTGGATCGCCGGCGGCATCGCCAAGGCCGGCGGCATCACGCCGCTCAGCCCCTTCTTTCCGAAGATCAGGCGCGCCTATCTGATCGGCGAAGCGGCGGACGAATTCGCCCGCACCATTGGCGACAAGGCGCCCGTCCTCAAGACGGGCACGCTCGACAAGGCGGTCGAAGCCGCCGCGCGCGATGCGATGAAGGACGGCAGGAAGGGCGCCGTCGTGCTTCTGTCGCCGGCTTGCGCGTCCTTCGACCATTATCCGAATTTCGAAGTGAGGGGGGATGCCTTCGGCAAAGCGGTCGCCGCGCTGCCGGGCATCCGGATGACCGCAAAGGGGAACGGACATGCTGATAAGCCGCAGTGACCGGGGGCTCTTCGCCTCCTGGTGGTTCACCGTCGACCGGCTGCTGCTGAGCGCCGTGCTGCTCCTGATGGCGGCGGGTGTGCTGATCAGCATGGCGGCGAGCCCGCCCGTCGCCGAGCGGCTCGGCCTCGATTCCTTCCATTTCTTCAAGAACCAGCTGTTCTATCTGGTTTTCGCGGTCATCATCCTCATCGCCACGAGCCTGCTCGAGCCGTCGCAGGCGCGCCGCGCCGGCTTCGTCGTCTTCCTCGGATCGCTGGCGCTGATGGTTGCCGCGCTGCTCTACGGGCCCGAGATCAAAGGCGCCAACCGCTGGATCGATATCGGGCCGATCGGCCTGCAGCCTTCCGAACTCGCCAAGCCCGCCTTCATCGTCATGGCGGCGTGGTTCATGGCCGAGAATGTGCGCAAGCCCGAGATGCCGGGCCTCCTGATCTCGCTGCTGCTCGCCGCCGCCTTTGTCGGCCTCTTGGTGCTGCAGCCGGATTTCGGCCAGTCGGCGCTGGTCGTCATCACCGTCATCGCCATGCTGCTGATCTATGGCATTCCGTGGATTCTGGTCTTTGGCATCAGCGCGCTCGGCGTCGCCGGCGTGTTCCTCGCCTATGAGGCGATCCCGCATGTCGCCTCGCGCATCGACCGCTTCCTCGATCCGGAAAAAGGCGACACGTTCCAGGTCGACACGGCAACCCAGGCCTTCCAGAACGGCGGACTGTTCGGCGCCGGGCCCGGCGGAGGCGAGGCGAAGCAGATTCTGCCCGACGCGCACACCGACTTCACCTTCGCGGTGGTCGGCGAGGAGTTCGGCTTCATCGCCTGCATGGGGCTGATCATCTTGTTCGCCTTCATCGTGCTGCGCATACTGGCGCGCGCCAAGGCGGAGCCCGATCCGTTCGCGTCGCTGTCGATGGGCGGGCTCGCGGTCATCTTCGGCTTGCAGGCGGTCATCAACATGGGCGTCAATGTCTCGCTGCTTCCCGCCAAGGGCATGACCTTGCCGTTCATTTCCTATGGCGGGTCTTCGCTCATGGGCATGGCCTTCGCGATGGGCCTGGTGCTGGCTTTCGCCCGCGCCCGGGCGATCGCGACGCCGGCCGATCCCGCCTGGCGGCCGCAGGCGGCCTGAGGGCATCGATGATCGAGGAGGGCGCACATAGCCGGCTTGTCGTGCTCGCCGCGGGCGGCACGGGCGGACACCTGTTCCCGGCCCAGGCGCTGGCCGAGGCGCTGGTGCGGCGCGGCTATGTCATCCATCTGATGACGGATGAGCGGGTGCGCGATTATGGCCGGTCGTTTCCGGCGCTGGAAACGCATCTGGTGCCGGCGGCGACCGTCACACCCTCCAAGCCGTTCCTCCTGCCGCTGCAGCTTCTCCGGCTCTATCGCGGCTATCGCGCCGCGCGCGCCGTCCTCGAAAGGCTGAAGCCCGTCGCTCTGGCCGGCTTCGGCGGCTATCCGTCCTTTCCACCGGTGCTGGCGGCCTCCAGGCTCGGCATTCCCTCCTGCATCCATGACCAGAATGCCGTGATGGGACGCGCCAACCGGGTGCTGTCGCGTTATGCCGACAGAGTCGCGTCCTCCTTCCCGGTTCTCGGCCGCCTGCCGGAACAGTCGAAGGGCAAGCTGCGCTACACCGGCAATCCGGTGCGCGGCATCGTGCTGCAGAAAGCGGCGCAGCCCTATCAGGCCTCGGCCGCCGACCAGCCGTTCAACCTCCTCGTTTTCGGCGGCAGCCAGGGCGCGCGCTTCTTCGCCGAGTTCATGCCGGAAGTGCTGAAGCTCCTGCCCAGGGCGGTGCTGCGCCACCTCAAGGTCGTCCAGCAATGCCGGCCCGAGGACATCGAGCGGGTCAAGGCCGCCTATGGGACGCTCGACGTCGCCTTCGAGCTCGCCTCCTTCTTCGCCGACATGCCGCAGCGCTTCACCGACGCGCAGCTCATCATCTGCCGCTCCGGCGCCTCGACCATCGCCGAGCTCGGCGTCATCGGCAGGCCCGCGATCATGGTGCCCTTGCCGCATGCGCTCGACAACGACCAGCTCGCCAATGCCGAATTCTTCGCCGGGAAGGGCGGCGGCTGGGTCATGCCGCAGGCCAGGCTGGACCCGCAAGAATTCGCTGCATTCCTGACGCGTCTCAGGTATCAAGACGCCGAACTTGCCGGGGCGGCGCGCGCCGCCCTGGAGCTAGGCCGACCGGACGCCGCCGAGCGCCTCGCCGACGTGGTCGAGGAGTTGGCCGCCGGCCGGCCCACCATGGAGACAACAGAGAAATGAAACTTCCACGCGAAGTCGGGCCGATCCACTTCATCGGGATCGGCGGCATCGGCATGAGCGGCATCGCCGAGGTCATGGCAACGCTGGGCTACAAGGTGCAGGGCTCGGACCTCAGCGACAACTACAATACCGCGCGGTTGCGCAAGAACGGCATCGCGGTGGCGATCGGACATGACGCCGCCCATCTCGGCGAGGCGCAGGTCGTCGTCGTGTCGTCGGCGGTGAAGCCCGACAATCCCGAACTCGCCGAAGCGCGCAGCCGCTTCCTGCCGATCGTGCGGCGCGCCGAGATGCTGGCCGAGCTGATGCGCTTCAAATCCTGCGTCGCGGTCGGCGGCACGCATGGCAAGACGACGACGACCTCGCTGGTGGCGGCGCTTCTCGATGCCGGCGGTCTCGATCCGACCGTCATCAATGGCGGCATCATCAACGCCTATGGCACCAA
>CAZICN010000136.1:0-10848 GCA_964537655.1 uncultured Aestuariivirga sp. | reverse complement strand
AGCGGGTCGTCCTTGATGCCGAGCTCGCCCAGGACCTCATGTGCGGTCTTCTGCATGATCTTGGCGCGCGGATCGTAGTTCTTGTAGACGCGATGCCCGAAGCCCATCAGCCGGACATGCGAGTTCTTGTCCTTCACCTTGTCGATGAAGGCGGGAATCTTGTTCGCATCGCCGATTTCCTCGAGCATCTTGAGGGCCGCCTCGTTGGCGCCGCCATGCGCCGGGCCCCACAGGCAGGCGATGCCGGCGGCGATGCAGGCGAAGGGATTGGCGCCGGAAGAGCCGGCGAGACGCACCGTCGAGGTCGAGGCATTCTGCTCGTGATCGGCATGCAGGATAAAGATGCGGTCCATGGCGCGCGCCAGGATCGGGTTGACCTTGTATTCCTCGCACGGCACAGCAAAGCACATGCGCAGGAAGTTGGCGGCATAGGACAGCTCGTTCTTCGGGTAAACGAAGGGCTGGCCGATGTGATATTTGAAGGCCATGGCCGCGATCGTCGGCAGCTTGGCGATCATGCGGCGGGACGCGATCTCGCGCTGCTTGGGATCGTTGATGTCGGTCGAGTCGTGATAGAAGGCCGACATCGCGCCGACCACGCCGACCATCACCGCCATCGGATGCGCGTCGCGCCGGAAGCCCTGGTAGAAGCGGGCCATCTGCTCATGGATCATCGTATGCATGGTGATCGCATGTTCGAATTCGCGCCGCTGCGCCGGCGTCGGGAGATCGCCGTAGTAGAGCAGGTAGCAGGTTTCCAGGAAGTCGCCATGCTCGGCGAGCTGATCGATCGGATAGCCGCGATAAAGGAGCACGCCGGCATCGCCGTCGATATAGGTGATGTCCGACTCGCAGGCCGCCGTGGAGGTGAATCCCGGGTCGTAGGTGAAGACGCCGGCGTCGCGATAGAGATGGCCGATATCGAGGACATCGGGCCCGAGCGTTCCCTTCTTGAGCGGCAGATCGAAGGTTTTGTTGCCAAAGGTGAGGGTGGCGGCTTCCTGCACCATATCGTCGGCTGTCTTGGTCGCGGCTGCTTTTGTCATGATTCTGTCCCTGCCGTTTTCCGCTGGTTTTGACGAAGTTTATTGCACTGCAGCATGACGGTCAACTTAACTTAAGGCCATCTTCAATACGCTTTAACGACTCCTCGCGTCCCAGGACGTCCAGGACATCGAAGATACCTGGTGACGTATTTGTTCCCGTCAGAACCGCGCGCAACGGTTGCGCGAGCTTGCTGAGCTTGGCGCCGCTCGTTTCCGCATGCGACTTGACCGCGTCTTCGAGGCTCGGGACATTCCACTCCGCCGCCGCCAGCACCGGCAGAAGCCCCTGCAATGCCGCGACGCCGCCGTCGGCCATGATCTGCCTGGCCTTGTCGTCAAGCGCCAGCGGACGCTCGGCGAACAGGAATTGGGCACTCTTCATCAGATCGACAAGGGTCTTGGCACGTTCCTTGAGGCCGGGCATGGCGCGCAGGAGCTTGGCCCGCATCGGGCCGTCGATGCGCGCCAGCATGTCCGGCCCACCCGCGACGTAGGGCAGGAAGGCCATGAAGGCGTCGAGCAACTCGCCATCCGCCGTATGGCGCATATAGTGGCCGTTCAAATTCTCGAGCTTGGCGAAATCGAAGCGCGACGGCGACTTGCCGATGCCGTCGAGGCCGAACCAGGAGATCATCTGTTCCGTCGAGAATATCTCGTCATCGCCATGGCTCCAGCCGAGCCGCGCCAGGTAATTGCGCATGGCTTGCGGCAGATAGCCCATCGCGCGATAGGCTTCGACGCCGAGAGCCCCATGGCGCTTCGACAGCTTGGCGCCGTCTGGCCCGTGGATCAGCGGAACATGCGTCATGTCCGGCACGTGCCAGCCCATTGCCTTGTAGATCTGGGTCTGGCGCGCCGCATTGGTCAGGTGGTCGACGCCGCGGACGATATGGGTGACGCCCATATCGTGGTCATCGACGACGACGGATAGATTGTAGGTCGGGTTGGCGTCGGAGCGCAGGATGATGAGATCGTCGAGCTCCTTGTTCTGGAACACGACGCGGCCCTGCGCGTGGTCCTCGACGACGGTCTCGCCCTGTTGCGGCGCCTTGAAGCGGATCACCGGCTTGACGTCCGAGGGAGCTGTCGCGGGATCGCGATCGCGCCAGGTGCCGTCATAGCGAACCGGGCGTTTTTCGGCTTCCGCTTTTTCACGCATCGCCTGCAGTTCCTGGGGCGTGCAATAACAGCGATAGGCAAGTCCACGGGCAAGCAGGATCTCTGCCACTTCGCGATGGCGCGAGGCGCGGGCAAATTGCGACACGGCCTCGCCTTCCCAGTCCAGTCCGAGCCAGGTCAGACCATCGACAATGGCCTCGACGGCTTCAGGCGTAGAACGCTCGCGGTCGGTATCTTCGATGCGGAGCAGCATTTTGCCCCCCGTGTTCCTGGCATAGGCCCAGTTGAAGAGGGCGGTCCGCCCGCCACCGATATGGAGGAAGCCGGTCGGCGAGGGGGCAAAACGTGTGATGACGGACGATGACATGGCCGCCTTTCTTGGCAATGATGGGTTCGGGATTGGCGCCGGGCTTAGCACATGGCCCCGGCGCGTGTAAGGGGCGTGGCGTGGTCGACGGGGTTCAGGATTTCACCGTCGCTGACGGGGCAAGACGGTCCGGATGGCTGGACCGGGCGAGGGCGGCCATTGCCGATCAGGCAGGGACGTTCTTCCTCTGGTCGCCCATCTGTCTGATGGCCGGCATCTGGATCTACTTCGCGCTGCCACTCGAGCCTCAGCCTCTGGTCTTTGCCGGTATCGGCCTGGCCATCGCGATCCTGTTCATCGCCGTCCGCCGCACCCCTCATTTCGCCGCCAAGCTCCTGCTTCTCCTGCTTCTCGCCCTGGTGCTGGCGAAGATGAGGACCGAATGGGTGGCGCCCGCGGTGATCCGCGCGCCGACGGGCGAGGCTGTCCTCACCGGAGTGGTCGAGGATTTCGAGATGCGGGGACCCAGGAGCGCGGCCGTGATCCTGCGCGTCGCAACACTCGAAGGCGGTGGCGTCAGCCGGATCCCGTCGCGCGCCCGCGTCACGCTCACTGGCACGACCGTACTCCGGCCAGGCCAGATCGTGAGAGCCAGGGCACAGCTCTTCCCGCTTCCTCCACCGGTTGTCCCGGGCGGCTATGATTATGGCCGAAGCCTGTGGTTCGAGAGCATCGGGGCGACGGGCAGGATCTATGGCGACATCCTGGTCGAAGGCGCCGATCCGTCCTGGTTCCTGCGCGCCAATGCATGGATCGCGGATCTGCGCGAAGCGATCGGATCACGCATTCGCGCTGCCTTGCCGGCGGAACGCAGCGGCGTTGCCGAGGCGCTGATCACCGGCGAGAGAGGAACCATTCCCAAGGATGTGAACGATAGCCTGCAGACCTCCGGTCTCGCTCACATCCTCTCAATCTCGGGCCTTCATATGTCGCTGGTGGCAGGTGGCGTCTTTGCGATCATGCGGGCGCTGCTGGCCTTGTCGGCGACGCTCGCCACATCCTATCCGATCAAAAAATGGGCGGCGCTGGCCGGTCTGCTGGTGGGCTTCGCCTATATGCTGCTGGCCGGCGCGTCGGTGGCCACGCAACGCTCCTACATCATGCTGGCGGTCATGTTCATCGCCATTCTCGTCGATCGCCCGGCGCTGTCGATGCGCAATCTTGCAATCGCGGCTCTCATCATCCTGATCGCTTTCCCGGAGGCAGCACTCACCGCCAGCCTGCAGATGTCGTTTCTCGCCGTAATGGGCCTTCTCGCCTTCCACGAAGTGTGGAGCAAGTGGCTCAGCCGTCGCGAAACCGCAGATCGCGGAGTGGTCCGCCGCGCCTTGGGCTTCGCCGTTGTATGGGTGTGCGCGGCGGCCTTCACCACGCTCGCCGCAGGAGGCCTGTCGTCGATCGCGGCCGCCTATCATTTCGGTCGCCTGGCGCCCTACAGCCTGATCGCCAACGTCCTGGCGTTCCCGATCATGTCTCTCGTGATGTTCATGGCCGCTTTCTCCGTCCTGCTCATGCCTTTCGGCCTCGAGACGTGGCCACTGCGCGCCATGGACACTGGCCTCGCCTGGGTCCAGGCAATCTCGGATTGGGTGAGCAGCCTGCCACAGGCGAAGGGCCTCATTCCGGCCTTGCCGCTGACAGCCGCTCTTACATTGACGCTGGCTGCCATCGTCCTCTGCCTGGCGAGAGGCGCCCTGCGATGGCTCGCGGTGCCGATCGCCGCTGCGGCGCTGATGCTGACCGCCATCACCCAGCGACCGGACATCCATATCGAGCGGACCGGCAAGAACGTCGCCATCCGCAATGCGGCGAATGAGCTCGCGATCGCCCATGGGCGCCGGGCTCGCTTTGCCGCCGGCCAGTGGCTCAGGAATGAGGGCGATGGCGCAACGCCGGCCGAGGCGTCACGCCGTCAGGGGTGGGCGTGTGACGGAGCGGTGTGCCGTGCGGCGCTGAAGGGGCGGCGGATCGTCTATCTGACCGAGGAACGGCCGGCCATGACCATCCCATGCGCGGAGGCCGATATTCTCATCGCGGCGTTTCCGCTGCGCGGCCGATGCCGCTCGGTCAAGCTGCGGATAGACCGCTTCACCGTATGGCGTTCCGGCGCCATTGTGCTTTACCTCGGCGAGGACGACGTGCAGCTTGAATCTTCACGCGACGGGCAGGGTGAGCGGCCGTGGACCATCATCCCTGAGCCGCGTCGCAAGGACACATCGCCCTGACCTGTGGAATGATGCTTGGGTGCGGCCATGATGCAGAATAATTCGAGCCAGACGGGCTCCCCGCTTTCAGATTTGCGCCGACAGATCGACACCCTCGATGCCGAGCTCGTTGCGCTGCTGGCGAAACGCCAGCGCTGCGTCGAGCGCGTCATTGCGATCAAGCGCGCCGAGGATCTGCCGGCCCGCATCCCCGAGCGCATCGACGAGGTACTGGCGCGGATACGCCAGCTTGCGCTGGCCGAGAGGCTCGAGCCTGATCTCGCGGTGGCGGTGTGGCGCGAGATGATCGAGCAGTTCATCGCCTATGAGGAACGCGTGCTCGCTGGGCCCTCCACGCCATGAGCGGGCGGCTACGGAGCCATTTCCCGGGCCGGCTCCAGAGTTTAGTTGCAGATCTTCCTGAGGCTTGCCCAATCGGGGTCTGAAAGGGCGGGCCGGGCAACGATGCCTTCGGGCAGCGGCGTAATGGCAGCGATGCGCTCGTCAGTGACGGGATGCGTCGACATGATATCGCTCACCGTGCCGAACAGACCGCCGGTCGAGCTCTTGTCGCCTTCGAGCTTCCTGATCTCCTCGAAGAAGCGCTTCAGTCCCAGGGGATCGATGGCGGCGTTGACCAAGGTCTTTTGCGCGAAGCTATCAGCCTCGCGCTCCGCATCGCGCGAATAGCGCAGGATGGCGAGCACACCGGCAAGGCTCGAGATCGTGTCGCCGCCGCCCGAAGCGATCCGGAGCAGAAGCTCGATGCCCATGGCCCTGACGAGCTGGGCTTCCGAATGGCGATGATAGACATGCCCGATCTCGTGTGCGAGGACGCCGGCGACCTCGTCGGGAGACTTGGCCGCATCGATCAGTTTCCGGGTGAACACGATGCGACCGCCGGGAAGGGCAAAGGCGTTCAGGATGTCGATGTTGTAAACCTTGAGCTCGAAGGGCGGCATCTCGCCGTTGCCTTCGGCAAGCCGGCTGGCGAGGCTGCGCAAGGCGGCATTCTCCCTTGTAGTGGCGCAGAGTTTTCCACTCGCTGTCAAGGTCGCCTCGACCTGGTCGCCGAGCCTGTTGCGCCAGCTGTCGGGAAGCACAAAGGCGAGTGTCTGGGGTGCATAGGACAGGATGAGATAGAGGGCGCCCGCGGTGACGAGAGTGCTGATCGCGACGATCGCCGCCACCCGCCCGGCGCGCCGGGCATTGAAGCCGCCGGCGAGATGCGGCGCCCGCGCGAGGAGCTCGCGGGTGAATGCTTCCTGGGTGATGACCAGGCGGGCGCCCGGCTCTGCGTCATGACCGAGCCGCAGGGGGTGGCCAGGTCGCGCCGGCGTAATGGCGGCAAGGCCCGACAGGGACCACACGCGTGGAATGACATTCAGCCCCTCGATCGCCAGGCCCTGCGGCGTCAATTCGACGACAACGGTATGATCGCGCGCGATCTCGCCGTCGAAATAGCGTGCATCGGCCCGCATCAGATCCAGCTCACGTCGAAGGCATCGGCGAGCCCTTCACCGGTGCGACCGACGGCCTCGCGCGATTGCAGGATGGCATTGACGTCGACGGTACCCTGCGCGCTCAGCCGGTCGCACAGATAGCGGATCAGTCGCTGCTGGGCGAAAGGCGTGGCGATGCCGAGGGTGAAGATGATGAGCAGGAGATTGCCGAGGATGAGCCAGATCAGGCTGCCGCCCGTCGCGTCGAGGCGGAAGCGGGCGCGGTCGAGGGTGGTGTAGGAGGCGAAGATCGACAATTCCCGGGCGACATAGAAGGCCCAGGTCAGGGCATAGATGACGGAGAAGAGGAAGAAGCCGGCAAGGGTGACAATGACGATCACCGCAGCGGCCATGTTGGTATCCGGGGGAGGTCCGGATGGATCTGGGCCCAAGCCTTCGAACAGGCTTTTGAGCGTATCGCCGAAAAGGCCATAAACGCCAAATCCCACGAGCAGGGCGAAGACGATGAAGACCAGGAGCGTCACGAACCAGCAGATCGCATAGGGACCGTAGAGGGGACCGGCGCGCCCCTTGAAGCGGAACGGCATGCTGCCGATGCGCATGTCGCCGGTCATGCGTTCCTGAAGGTTGAGATTCATGGCCGGCGTCGACCAGCCGAGCGTCATGCTGCGCAGCAGCGTCGCCCCGAAATAGAGCATGCTGTAGCTCAGCGACGAGCCGACAAGGGCTCCCCTTATGCCCCGCCAGAGGGTGCGCGAAAGCTGGTAGCGGCGCGCCCGGTAGAGCGCCATGCCCCAGAACAGCAGGAAGAACAGGAGAAGGCCCAGATTGACCAGGATGATCACGGGGTGCTCAGGCCCGAGCGTCATCTGCAGGACGAAGATCAGGACGAAGACGGGGAGGAAGAAAACGCCCAGAATAATCAAGGCCCCGAGAAAGAGCTCCAGGCCCCGGCCGGTATATTCCAGAGGTTCGCCATTGATGTGGACGCAACTCCAGATATGCCGTCTGACATTCGTCTTCGCCCAGAAGCGGTAGACGCTGAGCGTCAGGACGAAGAGCAAGGCATTGAGGAGGGCTATCTTGCCCAAGCCTGGCTTGTCGACATATTCGATGGAGATGGGGGTCGCGCCCTCGCTGCCCCTTAAGCCAAACGATTGAAAAGCCATGGAATCAAGCCGTCCTTGATGAACCGACGTCATTCTACAGCCAAAGGTGGGTCAAGCGACAGGACACTCCATCAATGTACGTAACAGAATGTTGCAGAAATGTCACAAGGCGAGCTTTTGTTAAGGACGGCACAAGGCCTGCCACAATCAACCTTCCATCCGCCCAATTTTGTCAATAACGCTAGGGTTGGGAGCTCATAGACGGGAAAACAGCTCCAAAATGGGACAGGGCCGTTCGACGCGGCCTGCGCTGTGGACAGACGATGGACGCAAAAACCATAACAAAAACAAGGCTTCCCAGCCGTCATGTCACTGAAGGTCCGGAACGCGCCCCGCATCGCTCTTTCCTCTACGCCATGGGCCTGTCGCAGGCCCAGATCAACCAGCCCCTGGTTGGAGTCGCCTCCTGCTGGAACGAGGCCGCCCCCTGCAACATCTCCCTGATGCGGCAGGCCCAGGCAGTAAAACGTGGGGTTGCGGCCGCCAATGGGACGCCGCGCGAGTTCTGCACCATCACCGTCACCGACGGCATCGCCATGGGCCACCAGGGCATGAAGGCCTCGCTGGTCTCGCGCGAATGCATCGCCGATTCGGTCGAACTGACCATGCGGGGCCACAGCTACGATGCCCTGGTCGGGGTAGCCGGCTGCGATAAATCCCTGCCCGGCATGATGATGGCCATGGTCCGGCTCAATGTCCCCTCGGTGTTCATCTATGGCGGGTCGATCCTGCCCGGCACCTTCAAGGGCCGCCCGGTGACCATCCAGGACGTGTTCGAGGCGGTCGGGATGCATTCGGTCGGCCGGATGAGCGATGGCGACCTCAAGGAGCTGGAGCAGGTGGCCTGCCCATCGGCCGGTTCCTGCGGCGCGCAGTTCACCGCCAACACGATGGCGACCGTGGCCGAGGCCATAGGCCTGGCCTTGCCGTATTCCTGCGGCGCGCCGGCGCCCTATGAGATCCGCGACACCTTCTGTTTCGCCTCGGGTGAGAAGGTCATGGAGCTGATCGCCCGCAATATCCGCCCGCGCGACATCGTCACCCGCGAGGCGCTGGAGAACGCGGCGACGGTGGTGGCGGCGTCTGGCGGGTCGACCAACGCCGCCCTGCATCTCCCGGCGATCGCCCACGAATGCGGCATCAAATTCGATCTCTTTGATGTCGCCGTGATTTTCAAGCGCACGCCCTATATCGCAGACCTCAAGCCGGGCGGCCGGTATGTCGCCAAGGACATGTTCGAAGCGGGCGGCATCCCGCTTCTGATGAAGACGCTCCTCGATCACGGCTTCCTGCACGGCGACTGCCTGACCGTCACCGGACGGAGCCTCGCCGAGAACATGGCCAAGGTGACCTGGAATCCCGACCAGGACGTGGTCCGGCCTGCCAACGACCCGATCACCAGGACGGGCGGCGTTGTCGGCCTCACGGGCAATCTGGCGCCCGAGGGCGCCATCGTCAAAGTGGCCGGCATGAAGACCTTGAAGTTCACTGGCCCGGCGCGCTGCTTCGATACCGAAGAGGCGTGCTTCGAGGCGGTGAAGACCCGGCGCTACAAGGAAGGCGAGGTGCTGGTCATCCGCTATGAGGGGCCGCGCGGCGGACCCGGCATGCGCGAGATGCTGGCGACGCCCGCCGCCCTCTATGGCCAGGGCGTGGGCGACAAGGTGGCGCTGATCACCGACGGCCGCTTCTCGGGCGCCACGCGGGGTTTCTGCGTCGGCCATGTCGGTCCCGAGGCCCAGCTCGGCGGGCCGATCGGGCTGTTGAAGGACGGCGACATCATCACCATCGACGCGGTGGAAGGGCGCCTCGATGCAAATGTCACAGTTGAGGAACTTTCTCGCCGCAAAAAGGACTGGAAGCCGCGCGAGCATGGCTATGGAGCCGGCGCGCTATGGAAATATGCGCAGCAGGTCGGTCCTGCCGTGAGCGGAGCAGTGACCCATCCCGGAGGATCTCACGAAGGTGTTTGCTACGCCGATATATGATCGGCGCGCGAGTATGTGGGCGCGTGGAGTGATTGCGATGGTCGCGGCGATTGCCGCATGGTTCGCACTCCAGATCGATTCCGCCCGCGCCGAAGAGGGCGGCTGGACTTCGGACTTCTACTCCTATCTGCCGGCCGCCCCCGACATCAAGGCACCGGATCTCGATTTCATCCCGTTCTGGACCGACGACCTCAAGAAGGCGAAGCGCGCCTACAAGGACGGCGACTTCAGAAAAGCCCGCAAATATTTCGAGCGCGCTTCCGACGACAACAACATCGTGGCCGACTGGTATCTGGGCCACATGTATCGGCTGGGTCGCGGCGTCGAGCGCGATGACGCCAAGGCCTTCTCCTATTACGGCCGCGTCGCCGATGCCTTCGATTCCGAGGAAGGCGACCAGAATCGGCTGAGAATCATGGTCGATGCGCTGGTGCGGGTTGCCGATTACTATCGCACCGGCAGCAAGGTGGCGGGCGTGGTCCAGAACTTCGACCGGGCGAACCGCATCTATCGCCTCGCGGCGACCTACGGCCATCCGGCGTCGCAATATGCGCTGGGAGTGATGGCGATGCGCGGCCAGGGCATGCGCAAGCAGCCGGAGCAGGGCCTGCGCTGGCTGCTGGCGGCGGCAAAGAAGCGTTATGCGCCGGCGGAAGCGGCCCTGGGCGATCTCTATTGGAGGGGCGAGATCGTGCACCGCGACCGCACCCGCGCCATCATGTGGTATCTGCTGGCGCGCCAGACGACCCGCCCGGGCGAGCAGCCGGGTATCTATGACCGCCTCGACAAGATGCTGGCGGAAACCAGCGAGGCCGAAAGGCTCGAGGCGGAAGCGCGCGCCACGGTCTGGGCCGATCAATATCCGGCCGATGACGAGGCCAATCAGCAGCCGGAATGACGAAGGCTGGGCTTTCGAGGCAATTCTGCGTTAGGCGGCAATCTCCATCAGCACAGGCACATGGTCCGAGGGCTTCTCCCAGGCGCGCACATGCTTGTCGATGCGGGTCGATTTGAGCCGGTCGGCCGCCTGTGGCGAGAGCAGCAGGTGGTCGATGCGGATGCCGTTGTCGCGTCGCCGCGCGATATCCTGGTAATCCCAGAATGTGTAGATCCCGGGCTCCGGATTGAGCGTGCGTACCGCCTCGGTAAGTCCGAGATTGATCAGTTGACGGAATTTCTCCCGCGTCTGCGGCAGGAACAGGGCGTCGTTCACCCACACTTGCGGGTTCTTGGCGTCGATCGGCTGCGGGATGACATTGTAGTCGCCGGCGAGCACAAATGGCTCCTCCAATCTGAGGAGGGCGGTCGCATGGACGATGAGCCGGTCCATCCAGCCGAGCTTGTAGGCATATTTCTCGCTCGCCACCGGATTGCCGTTGGGCAGGTAGATGGAGGCGATGCGTATCCCGGCGATGACCGCCTCGACATAGCGGGCCTGCTCATCGCCATCATTGCCCGGCAGGCGGGTCGTGACTTCGTCGAAGGGCCGCTT
>CAZICN010000135.1:0-10865 GCA_964537655.1 uncultured Aestuariivirga sp. | reverse complement strand
CGAGCCGTCATAGAGCAGGAGTGTGGCTCCCGTCGCGAGCCCGCTCACCAGCCAGTTCCACATCATCCAGCCGCAAGTGGTGAAATAGAAAAGCCGGTCGGTGGCCTTCACGTCCGAATTGAGCACGAGCTCGCACAGATGCTTGAGGAGTGCCCCGCCCGCGCCATGCACGATGCATTTGGGAATGCCGGTCGTGCCCGACGAGTAGAGGATATAAAGCGGATGGTCGAAGGGCAGCTGCGCGAACTTGATCGGCTCGAGCTTCTTGCGCGAGATATAGTCCTCATAGGCGACCGCGCGCGGCATGGTGCGCGAGATATCGGTGGCTTGGCCGATATAGTCGATGATGATGGTTTCCTCGACGCTCGGCAGCTCCTTCAGCACGGCGGCGACCTTGTTGGCGATCGGGATCGTCTTGCCGTTGTAGTAATAGCCGTCGCAGGTCACGAGGAACCGCGGCTTGATCTGGCCGAAGCGGTCGAGAATGCCGCGCTCGCCGAAATCGGGCGAGCAGGACGACCAGATGCCGCCGAGCGATGTGACGGCGAGGAAGGCGACGATCGTCTCCGGCATGTTGGGCACGATGGCGCAGACACGGTCGCCCGGCTTGAGGCCGGCCTTGGCGAAGGCGTGATGCAGCCGCGCCACGGCGGCGTTGAGTTCGCGCCAGCTCATCGTCTTCTTCACCTTGTCCTCGCCGCGGAACAGGAGAGCCGGCGTGTCGTCGGATTTGACGAGGAGATTCTCGGCATAGTTCAGCCGGGCCTCGGGGAAGAATTTCGCCCCCGGCATCTTGCCGGGATCGGCGAGCACCCGGGCGCCGCGATGGCTGGCCTTGACCTTGGCGAAATCCCACACCGCGCCCCAGAAGCTCTCCGGATGCTCGACCGAGAAGCGATGGAGGTCCGCATAGGTCTGGAACGGCCCCGTCTCGCCCGATTTCGCCAGATGGGCGCTGAAGGCCGCCAGATTGGCCCCGGCCCTTCTTTCGGCGCTGGGCGTCCATAGCGGCTCGGCATGCGGCATCGATCACTCTCCCTGTGCGGGCCTTGGGTAAGAAGGCCCGAAAACCCTAACCAACTGCTTCAGACCACAACAAGCTCGAGTGATCAACCGGATCGCCGGCGAACGGCACGATCATGCCGCAATTCCGTGCTCCCAAGGCGCCGAAGAGAAGCTTCAAGTCAGCCCTTCATGTCAACCCTTGACTTGCGGCCATAATTTCCTTGCAAGGAGCGGAATGCGCAAACTCCTGTTGACCATCCTGGCCGGCGCCATTGTCGCAACTGTCGCGGCGGGCGCCTTCGTCACCAGCCGGATCCGGACCGTTTCGGCCGACCTCGCCCAGCGCCTCGAAAGCGCTGCCGGCATCGAGCTCGCCTCGTCTGGTCTTCCGGGCGTTTCCTTCTGGCCGCGCTTTTCGGTTTCTTTCGGCAATGTCGTCATTCCGGCCGCCAAGGACGCTTCCACGGGCCCCCTCGCCACCATCGAGACGCTGCGCGTGGTGCCTTCCGACGGCCTGCTGGGCATGGGCGACGGCGGCATTGTCGAGCTGGTCCTTGAGCAGCCGAGCATCAATCTCGCTGTCGCGAATGATGGCCGCGCCGGCTGGGCCTATGGCGTGAAATCGCTTGACGGTGAGACGGCCGGTCTGCCGCTGCGCATCGTCAATGGCCGCATCGCCTATCTCGACGAGCGCAGCGGCAAGGCCGTGGCGCTCGCGAATGTCGAGGCGGTGGCGGCGCTGTCGGGGCCGGCGAATGAGCTCAGCGCCAAAGGCGCCTTTGTCTGGAACGAACGGCGCGCCTCCTTCACCCTCTTCCTCAAATCGCCGCAGCGCGTCGCCGAGGATGGCTCGCCCGCCGACCTGACGCTGCAGGCGCCGGGCTTCGACTTTCAATTCTCCGGCCGCGCGGCGCTCGCCAACGGCTTCGAGCTCGACGGCCAGAGCGAGATCAAGGGCACCGATCTGGGCCTCGCCGCCTCGTGGTTCGGCGCCTCCCTGCCCGCCGGCCTGAACGGTGCCCGCTTCGAGCTGGCCGGCGCCGTCGACTCCTCGGCCCAGGGCCTCCTCTTCACCAACGCCCAGTTCGCTCTCGACGACATGCACGGCCAGGGCGATGTCGGCATGGTCCATGGCAAGGGCCGGCCGAAGCTCGAGGCCGTGGTCGATGTCGGGACGATCGACCTGACGCGTTATGGCGGAGCACCGGCAAAGGCGGCGGAAACCAACGCGTCTTTCCTCGCCTCGCCCTGGTCGTCGAGCCGCATCGATCTCTCGGGCCTGCGCACGCTCGATGCCGGGCTCGACATCACCACAAATGGCTTCGCCTATGGCGCGTTCCGCACCGGCCCCACCCAGATGAAAGTGGCCCTGAACGACGGCATTCTCGATCTGAAGTTCACCCGGGCGAGTTATGCGGAGGGCACGCTCGATCTGGCTCTGCTGGTCGATGGCAAGGCCGACATGCCCTCCATCGAGCTCAGTGCCAATGGCGAAGGCCTTGCCGCCGACAAGGCGCTCACCGCCGCACTCGGCTTTGGCGGTCTCACCGGCAGGCTCTCGCCCAGCCTCTCCCTCAGGGCCGAAGGCCGCACCTTCGCCGAACTCGTCTCGACGGTGAAGGGCCAGGCCTCGTTTCGCACCGTTTCCGGCAGCCTCGCTGGCATCGATCTGCCGGCCGCCTTCGGCAAGGTCGCCACGGTGATCCTGAAGGGCTGGGGCTACGACGAGCGCACGCGCACGTCCTTCGACGCCGTCTCCGCGACCTTCACCATTGCCGACGGCATTGCCGAAACCGGCAATCTCATTCTGACCAGCCCGGCGCTGAGCTTCACTGGCAAGGGCGAAGTCGATCTCCTGCGCCAGGCGCTCGACCTCAAGGTCGATCCGCAGCTCGCGACGGGGGTAGCGGCCGACACCATGCCGCAATTCGCCACCTTCCCCGTCGCCGTCCAGGTCAAGGGCCCGTGGACGGCGCCGCAGATCTATCCCGACATGCCGGGCATCCTGGAAGATCCCGAGGGCGCCTATGCGGCGCTGAAGAAGCTGGGACTCGGATCCTCCGACTGAACGCCATGGCGGTTCCCTCCGGGCGGGCGGCGGATTAGAGTGGGCATAGGATGATCAAGGTTCAGGAAATCGCCTTCGATGCCGCGGCCGAGTTCGGCCGCTTCCGCGCCGCCAATCGCCTGAGCGGCGCCACGGCGATGTTCATTGGCACGGTGCGCGAATTGAGCGAAGGGGCGCGTGTCGATCGCATGACGCTCGAGCATTATCCCGGCATGACCGAGAAGGCGCTGGCCGAGATCGAGGCCGAGGCGCATCGGCGCTGGCCCCTCGAGGCGAGCCTCGTCATCCACCGCTACGGGCCGCTGCTTCCGGGCGACGACATCGTCATGGTGATCACGGCCTCCGCCCACCGCCAGGCCGCCTTCGAGGCCTGCGAGTTCCTGATGGACTGGCTCAAGACCAAGGCGCCCTTCTGGAAGCTCGAAGAGGGCACTGGCGAGGCGCGCTGGGTCGATGCCAAGGACAATGACGACAAGGCGGCGCGGCGATGGGATCGCCGCCACCCGTAAGATATCGCCGCTGGCGCCGGCCCTGGCGAAGGGGCACGCCGCGTCCGCCGAGGCCCCTGTGGCGCAGCCTCACGGATCTGGGCGTTCTTGCCGCGGCCGCCCTTCTCGTCCTGGTCGGCATCCGCGTCTTCAACCAGGTGACCGTCACGCCCGGCGCCGCCGACATCATCGACGGCGATTCCTTCAGGCTGGGCAAGGACGAGATCCGTCTCAACGGCATCGATGCGCCGGAATACCGCCAGACCTGCCGCGACGCGGCCGGGCGCGAATGGAGCTGCGGGCGCGAGGCGGCGCGCGCCTTGCGCGGCCTCGTTGCCAGTCGCATCGTCGATTGCACCGGGCTCGATGCCGACCGTTATGGCCGCCTCGTCTCGCGCTGCGCCATTGGCGATCTCGTCCTCAATGCCGAGATGGTCCGCCTCGGCTGGGCCATTGCCTATCGGCGCCACGGCACGCTCTATGTGCGCGAGGAGGCCGAGGCGCGGCGTGGCCGGCGCGGCATCTGGCGCGGCACCTTCGATCTGCCGGAGGACTGGCGCGCCGTGCACCGCGCCGATATGAGCGCTCCTGCTGACGGAGCGCGGCCGGCCGACGATTGACGAGCATCGGACCGAAAAGTGCGACGCGGTTTTCGGACAATCCGATGCGTAATCAAAGAAAGAGCATCGGACCGAAAAGCTCGTGGCCGGGTTAAACCCGGTCATCCCGGTTTTCGGACAATCCGATGCGCAGTTCAAAGTTAGAGCGTCGAGCCGGTTCTATGAGGGTCCGCTCAGCGACGTCCGGCGTTCAATAGATCGGGCCCAGTCCCTGATTGGCTTCGGAGTCTTGAAGAGTGTTCGCGAGATCGGACAGGTCCAGCGCCAGCTGGTCGTTCACCGCCGCATTCGCCGGATCGGCGAGGCCGGCGAGGCTCGGTATGTCCGGGTTCTCGGCCGCGAGCCGCGCATTGATGGCCGCGACGATATCGGGCGAAAGCGGTTTGTTCGCCGCCCTGGCCAGAAGGGCCGCCGCATCATCGAGCGTCGGAGCCGGCAGCTGTCCCCCATTCACCGCATCGACATAGGTCGATAGCGCGCCCGCATACTGACTGGCGAGGATGCCGATCGCCGAATTCGGCGCGGCCTTCTTGAGGGCATTGGACGAGGCGTTCAGGAAAGCGTTGAGCCGCCCGAGATCGTTCGGCCGGATGCCGGAATGGGATTTGCCGGTTTCCTTGGAAAGGCCGGCCACGGAATTGCCGTTTCCGCGATTGCCATTGCTCTCGCCGCTGTTTCCATTTCCGCTGTTTCCCTGGCCGCCGCCCTTGCCGTTTCCTCCGGCATTGGAGCTGCCCGCCATCGCCTGCGGATAGAAACTGTCGGCGGTGCCGAAGGCGATGGGTACCAGGGTGAGCGCGGCGCCGGTCGCCAGGATCCGCACAAGGCGAGAGTGTTTCATGGGCTTGAGTCTCCCCTCTCAGGCTGCAATCCGAAAGGTTAATTCTGCAATCTGGGCGAGAAAATGACAAGCCCTGCCAAACTCGAATTTTAGACGATCGGCTTGCGGAACAGGAACAGCATGCGGATGGCGAAGACGGCCAGGATGGCCAGCGACGGCCATTGGAACCAGATTTCATCGCTGCCCGAGAACATGTTGATGGCGACGAAGAAGATGATGAGCGTGCCGGCGACCGCCGAGCTCAGATAGAAGCGGTGCAGGCGCGTTTCCTTCAGCGCCTGCGGTGTCTCGGCGGCTGGCGGGCGCGGGTCCGGCTGCTTGAACAGATGGATGCTGCGCAGCGCATAGATGAGCAGGATGATCAGTGCCGGCCACTTGAACCAGGCCGGGCCGCCGGTGAACAGGTTGACGCCGCCCAGGAAGGCGATCAGCGCGACGGCGACCGCCGAGAGGATATAGAACCGGTTGCGGCGCGCTTCTGTCGGGGATTTCGCCGCTTCGGCGGCAGGCCCGGCCGGTTCGGCGAGCAGCGGCATGGCCGTCTCGCTTTGCTCGGCCTGCAGCACGACGCGGTAGACCGGCACATGCGCCGAGATGTTCTTCACCGCTTTGGCGCCCAGCGCGTCGAAGCTCACCGACAGCTTGTCCTTGACGTGGTCGAAGACCGTCCCCGAGATCAGGATGCCGCCCGGATCGGCCAGCGCCTGCAGCCTTGCCGCCACATTCACGCCGTCGCCGAAGAGATCGTCATTGTCGACCATGACGTCGCCGAGATTGACGCCGATGCGGAACCACATCTGCTTGTCCTTCGCCAGCGCCGCATTTCGCTCGGCTAGCATGCGCTGGATCTCGACCGCGCATTCGACCGCCTTCACCACGCTCGGAAACTCGGCGAGGATGCTGTCGCCGGCCGTGTTCACCACCCGGCCGCGATGATGGGCGATCCTCTCGCCGGTCAGTTCGCGATAGGCCTTCAGCGTCGCGAAGGTGCCGGTTTCGTCCTGGCCCATCAGCCGGCTGTAGCCTACGGCGTCGGCCGAGAGGATGGTCGTCAGTTTGCGTTCGGTGGATGAGGTCATGGGCGGCCTTCTTCGCGGGTCCAGGTTTTCGTCACCCGCACACCAATTTTGCGGAAGGCTATCGATCGTTTGGCGGAAGTTCAACTGATACTCAATTCGTGCGAAAATCCTCCGTGATTTGGCCATCCCGGCTTTCGAGGCGAACCGACATGAAACTGTTCAGATACACTAGAGACGATTGGCGGCGAGAGGCTGGAAAAACAGACAAGACGAATTCCGATTCCGTCTATCGCAAGGTCAGGAGCGAGTTCGAGACATACATGCTGTATTCGTTCACCAAGGACGATGTGCGGTGGAAAGCGATACTCGCGGTCGCTCATAAGAAGATGAGCGACGCCGTCGACGCCGGGGACTGGGAGGCCGCGACCAAGGCGCAGGAATTCCTGAACTATCAGACGACCCTCGATGAGTGCCGAAAGATGCTGGTCGATGCCGGCTGGACGCCGCCGCCAACAGCAGAGAAGCCCACGTAAAAGAGGATGGGAAACTGGCCGCGGCTGTCTGACTGATTTAAAAATCTTGGAATGCTCTGATGAACCCTGCGCTCGGATCGATGGATGCGACCGGCCTCTGCTGTCGCGTCTCCAGCCCGCTCCGGCGACAGCCGGATGGCGCCGCCGGCCGGCTTGGCCTTGATATGGATATCCAAATATGATATACACTAACAATAGGATATCATTTGGAGTTTATTATGCAGGTCGCTAAATGGGGCAACAGCCTCGCGGTGCGTCTGCCGAAGAAGCTGGTGGATGCCATGAAACTCAAGCCCGGCGACGAGATCGAGGTGGTGAAGGCTGAGGGCCGCGAAGTCGCCGTCGAGAAGATCGACCGGCGTGAGCGTTTCCTCAAGGCCATGGAGCAGTTTCGCTTTCCCCTGCCCGAGGGCTACAAGTTCGACCGCGACGAGGCCAATGAGCGGTGACGGCATTCTTCGATACGAACATCATCGTCTATGCCTTTTCGACCGACGCGAAGCGCGACCGCGCCATAGAGACGATCGCACCGGGTGGCCGCATCAGCGCCCAGGTTCTCAACGAATTCACCAGCGTCCTCCGCCACAAGCAACGGCAAAGCTGGACTGTGATCGAGGCGGCGATCCGCACAGTCACCACGCAGTTCGGCAACGTCCTGCCCCTGACGGCGGAAACCCATGCCTCCGCAATGACGCTCGCCCGCGATCACAATCTCTCTTTCTACGATGCCCTGATCGTGGCCTCGGCCCTCGAGGCCGGCTGTGACACGCTCTATAGCGAAGACCTTCAGGAAGGGCGCAACTTTTCCGGACTCACCATCGTCAATCCCTTCACCACCGAAGCCCGGTGAACGCTCCCCTGTCGCCGGCAGGGCTATCGCATATGAAGTATTGCGAGGTTCACTGGTTGCTTTCACCTTCTCTGGACAAGAGCCGCGCCGATGGCATCCGAACCCTAAGGTTGGATATTTCTTTGTAGCTATTTTAAAACATAGAGCCAGTCGATCACTCGCCCTGCTCCGATATTTTTCCGTTGCGGCATCTAGCTGGTGAATCCCGCGTGCTTTATGTCATGGCCTGTCCTGGAGGGGTAATGTGATCAAGATTCTGTCGGTGATGGTGGGGCTGGTGGCGCTCGCTTTCGGCATCAGGGGGTACGATGCGTACAGCTTGCGCGCCGAATGCCAGCGGTATCTCGCGTCCTACGTGTCCGTCTGGGATGAGTTGCGGAAGCTGGGCATAGGCCCGACGGACGCAGGCCTGGATGAGCGCTTCCAGAAGATATCGGCCGCCGGCGAACGTGGCGTGGAGGCGGCATGCGCGAACACGACGCCGGAAGCAAACCGGTCGATCACCGAAGGTTTCATTCGGGCCATGGACGTTCGCGACGGATACTACAATGGCAAGGTGACCCAGCGTCTCAAGGATGCGGGCATGCTGCCGCCGAGCCCTTGAACCGCGTTACGGCCACCGGTATCGCGTCTCATCGCATCACGGGTTTGGGGAATGGTGCTGCCAGAGAGGATTGAACTCTCGACCTCTCCCTTACCAAGGGAGTGCTCTACCACTGAGCTACGGCAGCGCCGGGGCCGATATGCCCGCGAAACACCAACAAATCAATGGTCTTGTTCGCAAGGTGGGGAACCGGTGATTTTCGCGCATCGGGGCGACCGGAATCGGCTGTGGCTCATTGACTTCGTGGACAGTGACGGTCTCAGATTTGGGAAATATCAGGCGCGCAAATCCCTTTACGGAAGGCTTGCGCGCCTGCGCAGGTCGCCACGTTCACGCTGAATATCAACACAAGGGAAAGGACGATATTCTTGGAGGCGCCGCCTGGGTTAAATCACCTGATAATTCCCTGATACTCACCGGCTCCGATGCGCCAACCCTTTGATTTTGCTGACATCGGGAATCTCGCGCAAAAATTCCCTGTAGTTCCCTGTAGATCCCTGTATTTGCCCGCCGGTGGCCCTACGAAACGCTAAGTTATTCTTCCTAAATACTGGCGAGGCTTCCTGGGCCAGACCTGATGCGCCGTCGCCGGACGCGTCACCCGCGCCGCGGGTCCTTGACCGCGGGACGCACCCCTCCCTAGTTTCGGCCATGGCCAGAACGCCGCCCAAACCACCCAGACCCGCCACCCGCGCCGCACGGCTCGCCGAGGCGCTGAAAGCCAATCTCAAGCGCCGCAAGGCCCAGGCCAGAAGCCGCGCCGAGGCCGAGACCCGCCCTGATGAATCGAGAAAGACTTAGGGTTGCCCTGACCCTGCCATTTATGCTTGTTAGGCCGCTCCTTGGGGTGCCGTAGCGGCGGCGCACCTGTCTCAGGGGAACTTTTCAGAGGAAATTGAACGAGATGGATCGTATCCGGATCAGGGGCGGCAACACGCTCAACGGCACCATTCACATCAGCGGCGCCAAGAACGCCGCCTTGCCCTTGATGATCGCCTCGCTCCTAACCGATGAGACATTGACCCTGCACCGCGTTCCCCGCCTCGCCGATGTCAGGCTCCTCCAGCGCATCCTCGGCAATCACGGCGTCGACATCACCGTCGCCGGCAAGCGGGCCGGCCAGAACGGCCATGACGGCGAGACGATGCGCATCTCCGCCAAGACCATCGCCGACACGACGGCGCCCTACGAGCTCGTCTCCAAGATGCGCGCCAGCTTCTGGGTGCTGGCCCCCCTCCTCGCCCGCTGCGGCGAGGCGCGCGTGTCGCTGCCGGGCGGCTGCGCCATCGGCACCCGCCCCGTCGATCTCCACATCCTCGCCATGGAAAAGCTCGGCGCCGAGATCACCATCGATGGCGGCTATGTCGTCGCCAGGACGCCCAAGGGCTTCACCGGCGGCCATATCGCGTTTCCGAAAGTCTCGGTCGGCGCCACCCACGCGGCGCTCATGGGTGCCGTCACCGCCAAGGGCGACACCGTCATCGAGAATGCCGCGCGCGAGCCCGAGATCAGCGACGTCGCCGACTGCCTCGTGAAGATGGGCGCCAGGATCGAGGGCATCGGCTCTTCGACCATCAGGATCACCGGCGTGCCGCGCCTCCACGGCGCCGAGCACACGGTCATCGCCGACCGCATCGAGACCGGCACCTATGCGATGGCGGCCGCCATGACCGGCGGCAACATCACGCTCGCCGGAGCGCGTACCGACACGCTCGAAGAGGTGGTGAAAATCATGCGCGCCTCGGGCGTCGATGTCGAAGCGGCCAATCTCGGCCTGCGCATCAAGCGCAACGGCGCGGGGCTAGCCCCCATCAAGGTCGAGACCGAGCCCTATCCGGGTTTCCCGACCGATCTCCAGGCGCAGCTCATGGCGCTCACCACCAGGGCGCGCGGCACCTCGATCATCCGCGAGACCATTTTCGAGAACCGCTTCATGCATGTGCAGGAGCTCGCCCGCCTCGGCGCCGACATCCATCTGCATGGCGACACCGCCGAGATCCGCGGCGTCGAGCGGCTGACGGGCGCCCAAGTCATGGCAACCGACCTGCGCGCCTCGGTGTCGCTCGTCATCGCCGCCCTCGCCGCCGAGGGCGAGACGATGCTCCACCGCGTCTATCATCTCGACCGCGGCTTCGAGACGCTGGAAGAGAAGCTGAAGGCCTGCGGCGCCGATATCGACCGCCTGTCCGGCCATTGACCCCCGCCATTGATCCATGACCAGCCTGAAGCTGACCGCCCTCGACCCGGCCGATCTCGAGATCATTTCTGCCCATATGCAGGACGCGGTCATCACCATTGGCGATGTCCGCTATCTCAAGGAAGCGGGTAAGTTCGCCCTCATCGCCAACCGCTTCCTGTGGCAGACGCAGAAGCCGCCTTATGAGCGCCGGCGCACCGGCCTCTCCTTTGGCCGGGTGCTGAGTGTCAAATCGCAGCGTATCCGCCAGGGCGCCGACGATGCCATCCTGTCGCTCCTGTCGATCTCCTTCACGCCCGGTGAAGAGCCCTCGGGCACGGTCGTGCTGACCTTCTCGGGCGGTGGCGCCATCAGCCTCGAGGTCGAATGCATCGAGGCCCGTCTCGAGGATCTAGGCCCCGCATGGGAAACCCCGAATCTCCCCTCGCACGATCGCTAGAATATCTGGCGCACGATGCGGCCGGCGCGACGTTTCACCCTCACCCTGAGGCGCCCGGCGAAGCCGGGCCTCGAAGGGTCTGCCGACATGCACGTGTACATGAGGGCAGAGCTGTCGCATCTGAGGTATTGCGGGGCTCAATGGTGCTTCCCCTTCTCCCGCCTGCGGGAGAAGGTGGCGCGAAGCGCCGGATGAGGGTGT
>CAZICN010000134.1:0-10869 GCA_964537655.1 uncultured Aestuariivirga sp. | reverse complement strand
TCGGGCTGACATAGATATCGTCGGGACCGGCGAGATAGTTGGCATCGGGTGAGCGCAGGAAGCCGAAGCCATCCTGCAATACCTCGACGACGCCCTCGCCGATGATCTCGACCTCGCGGGCCGCCAGGCTCTTGAGAATGGCGAACATCAGCTCCTGCTTGCGCAGTGCGCTGGCATTCTCCACCTGCAGCTCCTCGGCAATGACCAGGAGCTCGGCCGGGGTTTTTTCCTTGAGGGCGTGAAGTTTGATTTCTTTGAGTTCTGAAATGCTTGTCATGTGGGGTTTTGGTGACGCCGCGATCGCAGCATCCGATTTACGTAGGAGTTGAAATGCCGGGTGACTAAAACAACGGCCCGGCGGGTGAGGGAGGGAGCTGATTCTGGTGAAGAATCTTGCCGGCCCTTGGAGGTGGGAACCCTGAACCGGTCACTGCTTCAGGCGAGGTTTAACAAAATCCGGATGGCTTGGGAACAGCTAATTTTCACAGCGGCTTGACCACCGCCATGATGACGATCACGATCAGCAGCACCGTCGGTACTTCGTTGATCATCCGGAAAAACCGTTCATCGCGCGGGCGCTCATCCTCGGCAAAGGCCCTGACAAAACGCGCCAGCCAGAAATGGAATCCGGTCATTGCCATCACACACAGGAGCTTCACCGTCAGCCACAGGCTCGGCGGGCTCAGGCCATCGGTCACCCAGATCAAAGCGAGGCCCAGTATCCAGGACAGCGCCATCGCCGGCAGCATGATCGCCTTCAGCAGGCGCCTCTCCATGACCTTGAAGGTTTCCGATGTCTCTCCGCCAAGGGCGGTGCGCCGGTGATAGACCATGAGCCGCGGCAGATAGAACAGGCCCGCCATCCAGGCGGTGACCGCGATGATATGAAAGGCCTTGAGCCAGAGATAGGCCATAGATAGCTACCCGTTCAGCTTGCGCAAGTGCTCCACCGCCAGCGCGACATGCTCGGGCGGCGTTCCGGGCCGCATGCCATGGCCCAGATTGAAGATATGGCGCTCCTTCGGCAGGGCGCCGGCCACTTCTTCCACCCCTCTCAGCAGCGCTTCGCCACCTTGTTCCATCAGCAGGGGATCGAGATTGCCCTGAATCGCATGCCGTCCTGCCAGATGCTCGCGCGTCCACGCCAGCGGCATCGAGGTTTCCACCCCCAGGCACTCGGCCTGCGTCAATTCGCCTATCCGCTCGTGCCCGGCGCCGGCGCCTCTGGCAAAGACGATCACCGGTATGCCGGGTTTCGCTTTCCTGACCCGCGCCATGATGGCTGCGATCGGCTGGGCCACCAGTTCATCCTGCAGATAGCCCGGCAGGTCGCCCGCCCAGGAATCGAAGATCTGAACCGCATCGGCGCCGGCGTCGATCTGGCGCACCAGATAGCTGGCCGAGGCCTCGACCAGGAGAGCCATCAGCCTGACGAACCAGTCCGGCCGGCTCGCCGCAACACCACGCGCCAGCTCACGCCCGTTTTCGCCGCCGCCGCCGATCATATAGCTCGCCACCGTCCAGGGCGCGCCGCAGAAACCGATGAGCGCGATTTCCGCCGCAAGTTTCGCTTTCACCGCCCTCACGGTCTCGCAGACCAGCCGCACCTCTTCCGCCGCATCGAGCGGCCGCAGCGCAGCCACCCGTTCAGGCCCAGTGATCTTCTCTACGATCGGCCCCTCGCCATCGGCAAAGACAAGCCCGAGGCCCATCGCCTGCGGCACAACCAGGATATCGGCGAACAGGATTGCCGCATCGAGATCAAAGCGCTTGAGCGGCTGGAGCGTCACCTCCATCGCAAGCTCCGGCGCATAACACAGATTGAGGAACGATCCCGCCTTGGCTCTCACCTCGCGATATTCGGGAAGATAACGTCCCGCCTGGCGCATGAACCACACCGGACGACGCGAGGTTTTCTTACCTTTCAGAACATCCAGAAGTGCCGACCTGGCCATGAACTCATACCAATATAAAAGAAGAGAAAAGGATTCTGATTTAGATGTTGGCGCGTGAGAGTCATGAATAGCGAGCTTATGCAGGTTTTGCCAACCGGGCTTCGTTGTCACACATATCCCGGCTGCTCCATAGCTTCCGGAGGCTCATAAATACTGCCTTGATTTCAACCTGTTAGAGAGAGCTAGACCAGCGCCGTCCACAAAGGTTGCAGAAGCCTTCAACAGCCTGGGAGTTGTCCACGCGGTTGGCCGGGCGTGATCCCGCGCCGTGAAAATGTGGATTACCGCCTCAGTAAAATGATAGAAGCTTTCCAAGTCCTTAACGGGCCAAGACTTATCCACAATCGAGTAACCGGTTCCCCTGTGTCCGCGCCAAGATTCTTCCACATGCATCTCATCTCGGACGCCACCGGGGAGACGCTCAATACCGTCGCCCGCGCGGCCATGGCTTATTATGCCGACTACCAGCCGGTCGAGCATATCTATGCGCTGGTCCGCACCCCCAAGCAGCTTGCCCGTGCCTTGGCCGAGATCGAAAGCCAGCCGGGGGTCGTGCTGTTCACCTTGATCGATACCGGACTCCGGGCCCAGCTCGAGAAGCGGTGCGCCGAACTCACCATACCCTGCATCTCCATCCTCGATCCGGTCATCGCCAGCCTGGCGCAATATCTCAATGCCCAGTCGCGGCCGCAGCTTGCTGGCCAGCATGCCCTTAATGCCGAATATTTCCGCCGCATCGACGCGCTCAACTTCACTATGATCCACGATGATGGTCAGCATACGGACGATCTTGACCAGGCCGATGTCATTCTGACCGGGATCAGCCGCTCGTCCAAGACGCCGACCAGCATCTATCTCGCCAATCGCGGCATCAAGACCGCCAACATTCCGATCGTGCCGAATATTCCGGCCCCGAAAGAACTCGAGACCGTCACCCGGCCCTTGATCGTCGGACTGATCGCCAGCGCCGAGCGGATCGCCCAGATCCGCCGCCATCGCCTGCTTGCCATCAACGAGCAGGGTGAGACCGATTATGTCGATCAGGACGCCATTGCCGCCGAGCTTTCGCATATGCGCAAGCTGTGCACCCGCCACAACTGGCCGATCATCGACGTCACCCGCCGCTCGATCGAGGAGACGGCCGCCGCCGTGATCAACCTGCTGCGCGAGCGCCATGAGCGCAAGGACGCCGAGGCATGAAGCTCGTCCTTGCCTCGACCAGCCGGATCCGCGCTGAGCTCCTGACCCGTGCCGGCCTTACTTTCGAGGCTTTACGGCCCGATGTCGATGAGGCGCTGCTCAAGCGGGATGCCAAAGGCCTGTCTCCCGGCGACCTGGCTCTGTCGCTGGCTGAGGCGAAGGCCGTTTCGGTCTCGAATCGATTGCCGGACGCCCTGGTGATTGGTGCCGACCAGGTCCTGAATCTCGAAGGCAGGGCTTTCGACAAGCCCGAAACGACGGCTGCCGCCCGCCGCCAGCTGGCCGATTTGCGCGGCAAGCGCCATGTGCTCGAAACAGCCTTGTCCTGCGCCCTTGCCGGCAGAGTCGTCTGGCGTCATCTCGGCCGGGCCACTCTGGCGATGCGCTTATTCACCGACCCCTTCCTCGATGACTATCTGGCGCGCATGGGGCCGGAGGTGACGACGTCGGTTGGCGGCTACAAGCTCGAGGGCCTCGGAGCCCAGCTCTTCGAGACCATAGAGGGTGACTATTTCACTATTCTCGGCCTGCCCTTGCTGCCGCTGCTTGATTTCCTGAGGCGTCAGGGCGCCCTTGCCGCATGACCCGCAAGGCCTGTGTCATCGGCTGGCCCATCGGCCATTCGCGTTCCCCCCTCATCCATGGCTACTGGCTCGAGCGCTACGGGATCAAGGGCAGCTATGAGCAGGTCCCGGTCAGGCCGGAGGGACTGGCGGAATTCCTGACCCGCCTCGCGGCCAACGGTTTCGCCGGATGCAATGTCACCTTGCCGCATAAGGAAGCAGCGTTCCGTCTCGTCCGCGCCGCCGATGCGGCGACGCAGCGCCTCGGCGTCGTCAACACGGTATTCGAACGCGATGGCGAGCTCCTCGGTACCAGCACCGATGGCGAAGGTTTCCTCGCCAGTCTCGCGGCCGGGCGGCCCGGCTGGCGGGCAAAGGATCAATCGGTCGTGATTCTCGGCGCCGGCGGCGCCACGCGCGCCATTGCCGGCGCGCTCATCGATGCGGGTGCCGCCCGCATCATCGTCGCCAACCGCACCCGCGCGCGCGCCGAAGATCTGCGGCGCGATTTCGGTTCCCGCATCGAATCGAGAGCTTGGACGGAAGCACCGGCACTTCTCGAGCGCGCTGATCTGCTGGTCAACACGTCGTCACTCGGCATGACGGGACAGCCGCCGCTCGCTCTCGATCTCGCCGCCCTGCCGAAATCGGCGGTCGTCACCGACATCGTCTATACGCCGCTCGAAACCGATCTCCTCGAACGTGCGAAGGCGCGCGGCAATCCGGTGGTGCCGGGGCTCGGCATGCTTCTGCATCAGGCGGTGCGCGGCTTCGAACTGTGGTTCGGCACGCGCCCGGAAGTGACGGCCGAGCTTCATGATCTCGTCGCCGCCGATATCGATCCCGGACACCGGCGATGATCGTCGTCGGTCTCACCGGATCGATCGGCATGGGCAAGTCCGAGACCGCGCGGATGTTTGCCGGGGAGGGCGTTCCTGTCTGCGATTCCGATGCCGTCGTGCACCGGCTCTACGACAGGGGCGGTGCCGCCGTGGCGCCGGTGGCGGCCGCTTTTCCCGCGGCTCTGTCCCAGGGGCGCATCGACCGGCAGGCGCTTGCCCGCCATCTCGCCCAGAAACCTCAGGATTTCGCGATTCTCGAGGCGATCGTCCATCCTCTGGTGCGCGCCGAGCAGGACAGTTTCCTGGCCGACGCACGTCGGCGCAAGGCGCCACTCGCGGTGCTCGACATCCCCTTGCTGTTCGAGACCGGACGCGACCGCGATGTCGACCGGGTCGTCGTCGTCTCAGCCCCGGCCGAAATCCAGCGCCGCCGCGTGCTGGCGCGGCCCGGCATGAGCGAGGAGAAATTCACCGCCATTCTCGCCCGCCAGCTTCCCGACGCCGAGAAACGCACCCGCGCTGATTTCATTGTGGACAGCGGCCAAGGTTTCGATCACGCGCTGGGTCAGGTGCGCGCTATAATCGCCGGGCTTTCCAAGGGTGATTCGTAAACCAGATGCGCGAGATCGTTCTCGACACCGAGACAACCGGAATTGATCACGCCAAGGGTCATCGCATCGTCGAGATCGGCGCGGTAGAGCTCGTCAATCACATACCGAGCGGCAAGACCTTCCACTACTATCTCGATCCCGAGCGCGACATGCCGCCCGATGCCGAAGCGATCCATGGCCTCTCCACCCAGTTCCTGAAAGGCAAGCCGCGCTTCGCGCAGGTCGTCGATGAATTCCGGGGCTTCATCGGCGATGCCAGCCTCGTCATCCACAACGCCGCCTTCGATGTCGGCTTCCTCAACGCCGAATTCGCCCGCGTCGGCGCGCCGGCCATCCTGCCCGAACGCGTCGTCGACACGCTGATGCTGGCGCGCCAGAAGCACCCGATGGGGCCGAACAGCCTCGATGCCCTGTGCAAGCGCTATGGCATCGACAATTCCAAGCGCGAGAAGCATGGCGCCCTGCTCGATTCCGAATTGCTGGCCGATGTCTATCTGGAGCTGATCGGCGGAAGGCAGTCGGCGCTGTCGCTGTCGGCCATCACGGTGGCGAGCCGCGCCGCTCTGGCGCCGTCCGGCATCGTGAAGCCGCGGCCGCATGCGCTGGCGAGCCGGCTGACCGAGGCCGAGATGACGGCGCATCGCGCCCTCATCGCCGAGCTCGGCGACAAGGCCTTGTGGAACGAGCTTCTGAATTAAGCTTGCGGGCCCTGATCAGACCGCGGCTTGCGCCTGCGCCGTCATGCGCTTCTGATACATGCTGGCGAAATCGATCGGATCGAGCATCAGGGGCGGGAACCCGCCATTGCGTGTCGCATCGCCGAGGATCTGGCGGGCGAAGGGAAACAGCATGCGCGGGCATTCGATGAGCACCGCCGGATGCAGCATGTTCTGCGGGAAGTTCTCCAGCCGGAACACGCCGGCATAGAGGATCTCGGCGGCGAAGATGACCTTGTTCTCCGAGGTCGCCTTGGCGTCGATGTGGAGCTCGACCTCGAAATCGGACGGCGCCAGGTTGCGCGCGTTCACGTTGATCGAGATGTTGATCTCGGGTTGCGTCTTCTGCGGCGCCAGGGATGCCGGCGCATGCGGGTTCTCGAAGCTCAGATCCTTGAGATACTGGCCGAGGATGCGCATCGACGGCTGGCTGCCGGGCTGCGGCGGCGGCGCGTTGAGATCGGGGGCGGGGGCGGCCGGAGCAGGCGCTGCCGTCACGCTGCCGCCATTTGTCGTTTTGGCGGCCGCTTTTTTTGGCGCCGGCTTGGTCGTCTTGGCCATGAATCTGTGCCTTTCATCAGGAATGAGTGACCCGCCAGCTATCATGAATGGCCGATGAGCCGCAAGCTTGGCGATCTGTCGCCGATCACCGGCGCCAGGGCGAATCTTCGTTCTTTTCCTGAGGCGGCAACCGGTCCTCGTGAACCTCCACCGCCTCGCCGTCGATCACGACGCCGCCGCGGCGCGCGCTGGGGCGGCTGAAGCGCCGGCCGATGAGATGGCGTACGAAGGGCAGGAGCAGCAGGATGGCGGCGGCATCGGACAGGAGGCCCGGCAGAATGAACAAGACCCCGGCCAGGAAGCCGAGGAGCCCGCCGAGCGCGGTTTCGGGCCCGACCTGACCGGTTTGCCCGGCCTGGCGGATTTCCGCGAGCGACTTGACCCCGGTATGGCGGATGGTCAGGCCGCCGGCGACAAAGCCCGCCAGCACCGCCAGGATAGGGAACCAGGCGCCGAACCACTGGCCGGTCTTAACCAGAAGGAACAACTCCAGCAGGCCGAGCGCAAAAAGGACAAAAAATATGGTTCTGATCACCTGAAACCTGTAGGAAACTCGATAGGCGCCGGCCTTTGGACCGCGCCCAAGCCCTCCTATATAAGGAGGCAGAGACCCGGACTTCAATTTATGCCACGGAAAGACCCGCCGAAATGATGAATCAGGCCTTTGACCCGCTCAATTTGCTGATCCTCGCGATCGCGGTGGTGGTCATCCTGCGCCTGCGTTCGGTGCTGGGAAAGCGGACCGGCAATGAGCGTCCGCCGATCGATCCTTATGCGGCGCAGCGCCGCACCGAAAAGCCGCAAGCGCCGGGCAATGTCATCAACTTGCCGCAGCGCGAAAATGCTCCCGAGAATCCCGTGCTGGAAAAGCCGGTGGAGCCGGTATGGGCAGGTTATGCCGAGGCCGATTCAGCCGTCGCCAAGGGCCTCGAGAAGATCGCCGCCGCCGACCGGCAGTTCTCGGCCAGGATCTTCGTCGACGGCGCCAAGGTCGCTTATGAGATGGTAGTGACGGCTTTCGCCCAGGGCGATCGCCAGTCGCTCAAGAATCTCCTGTCGCGCGAGGTCTATGAAGGCTTCGCCAGGGCCATCGACGAGCGCGAGCGTGCCGGCCACATCCTGGAATCGCGCTTCGTCGGCATCGACAAGGCCGAGTTCACCGCGGCCGATCTCAAGGGCAAGCGCGCCAACGTCACCATCCGCTTCATCGCCGAATTCATTTCGGCGACGCTCGACAAGGCGGGTGAGGTCATCGACGGCGATCCCAAGCAGGTGCGCGAGATCACCGATGTGTGGACCTTCGAGCGCGATACCGGCTCGCGCGATCCCAATTGGAAACTTGTGGCGACCGACGAGCCGGGCTGAGCATCGGCCCGATAAGTGCGAAGCGGTTTTCGGACAAAGCCGATGCGTCAGATCAAGCCATCGGCCCGAAAAGTGATCAAGCTGTCGGCCCGAAAGGTGCGGAGCGGTTTTCGGAACAAGCCGTCGATCCGATGCGCCGGAACATCCCTGCGGCTCTTGAGTTTGGCGCTGCTTGTGGTCATGTCATCGATCATGAGCGCCGCGGCCAGGCCGATTCTCGAAGCGACGGATTTTGTCGACATTGCCGGCTGGGCCGAGGCCGATCATCGTTCGGCGCTGGCGGCTTTCGAACGCTCCTGCGCCGAGATCGAAGCGACCGGCCACGCATTCGCGCGCAAGGTCGCCTATGGCGGCACCCGGCGCGACTGGCTCGGCGTCTGCGGCCGACTGAAGCAGGCTTCTGACGCCCGCGCCTTCTTCGAGGAAGCCTTCACGCCGCTGATCGTGCGCGATCCGGCCCGGCCCGAGGGACTTTTCACGGGTTATTACGAGCCCGAGGCGGAAGGCAGCCTCAAGCCCGGCGGCGGCTACGAAGTTCCGGTCTATGCGAAGCCCGCTGATCTGGTGGCCTTCGATGCGCGCACCGCGAAACGTGTCGGCCTTGCCTATGGCCGCATCGCCGATGGCGGGCCGCGAGGCTACTTCACCCGCCGCGAGATCGAGGAAGGCGCGCTCGAGGGCCGCGGCCTCGAACTGGCCTGGCTCAGGGACTGGGCCGATGCCTTCTTCATCCAGGTCCAGGGATCGGGCCGCGTGCGGCTTCAGGATGGCCGGGTGATGCGTCTCGCTTACGCGGCCAAGACCGGCCAGCCCTATACCGCCATTGGCGGGCTGCTGGTCGAGCGCGGTGTGATCGCCCGCGAGGATATGTCGATGCAGGCGATCCGTGCCTGGATGCGCAAGAATCCCAGGGATGCGCGCGAACTCATGTGGGAGAATCGCTCCTTCGTGTTTTTCCGCGAAGTGACGGTCGCCGATCCGCGGCTCGGCCCGCCCGGCGCCCAGAAGGTGCCGCTGACGCCGCTGCATTCGCTCGCCGTCGATCGCTCGCTGTGGATGCTCGGCACGCCGGTCTGGCTCGATACCGAGGCGCCGAAGGGCAAGACCGGAAAGCTCGTTCCGTTCCGCAGCCTCATGGTGGCGCAGGACACCGGCACCGCGATCAAGGGTCATGCAAGGGGAGATGTCTTCTGGGGCGCGGGCGCGGAGGCGGCCTTGACCGCCGGCCATATGAAGAGTCCGGGCCGGATGATCGTGCTCTTGCCCAGGGCGCTGGCGAAGAGGCTGCTCAAGCAACAATGACCCGCAAGCTCCCGCCCGATTTTGCTTTGTGGGAGGACGTCGCCCGGACCATCAAGCCGCTGCACAAGCCGAAAGCGAAGAAGAAACCGCCGGCAAGGATGGAAGCACCGCCGCCCGCGGTGAAAGCCGCGCCGGCAGGCAAGCCGGTCGCCAGGCCTCCCGTCATCCGGCACGATCCCCCGCCGATCACCGGTCTCGATCGTCGCAGCGAAAGGCGGATGACCCGCGGCAATGTCGAAATCGAGGCGCGCATCGACCTGCATGGCACCGGCATTGAGCGCTCGCATGAGCGCCTCTTGAATTTTCTCGTCTCCTCGCGCGCCCAGGGCCTGCGCATGGTGCTGGTGATCACCGGCAAGGGTGCCTCGCCGTTCAGCCGTCACACGCTGCATGGCAAGGGTCACTACCATGCCCCCGAGCGCCAGGGCCGTTTGCGCCAGCTCGCGCCCGAATGGTTTCATGAGAGCAAGTTCCGCGCTCATATAGCGGGCTTCCAGCCGGCCCATCCGCGTCATGGCGGCGGCGGCGCCTTCTATGTGAAACTGCGCAAGCGCGAGCGGCGGGCCACATGACGCCGTTCGGCGAGCGCATGCGCAAATTGCGGGCCGAGCGCCAGGTCACGCTCAAGGAGATGGCCACGGAGATCGGCGTGTCGAGCGCCTATCTCTCCGCCCTCGAGCATGGCAAGCGCGGCCGGCCGGGCTGGCACCTGCTGCAGCGTATCATCAGCTATTTCAACATCATCTGGGATGACGCGGAGGACGTCGTGCGCCTTGCCCGCATCTCGCATCCGCGCGTCGTCATCGACACGTCGGGTCTGGTGCCCAGCGCGACCGAGCTCGCCAATCGCCTCGCCGATGATGTTTCAGGCCTCGATGAGAAGGAGCTGGCCGAGATGCTCGCCGTGCTGAACCGGAAGAAGCGGAAGAGGTAATAGACCCCTCCAGTTTTCCCCTCTCCCGCAAGCGGGAGAAGGAGAAGTTGGCGAGAGTAGTTTACAAAATAAACTTCGACAGGTCGGTGTTGCGCGCCAGGTCGCCGAGATTCTTCTCGACGAAGGCCTTGTCGACCGTGACTTTCTCGCCCGAGCGGTCGGTCGCCGAGAAGCTCACATCGTCGAGCACCCGCTCCATCACCGTCTGCAGGCGGCGCGCCCCGATATTCTCGATCGCCGCATTGATCTCGGCCGCGATATCGGCGAGCGCGTCGATGCCGTCCTCGCTGAAGTCGAGGGTGACGCCCTCGGTATCGAGCAGCGCCTTGTATTGCTTGATCAGGCTCGCTTCCGGCTCGGTCAGGATACGGCGGAAATCATCGCGGGTCAGCGCCTTGAGCTCGACGCGGATCGGCAGGCGGCCCTGCAATTCGGGCAGGAGATCGGACGGCTTGGCGATGTGGAAGGCGCCCGAGGCGATGAACAATATGTGGTCGGTCTTGACCGGGCCGTATTTGGTCGAGACCGTCGTGCCTTCGATGAGCGGCAGAAGGTCGCGCTGCACGCCCTCGCGGCTGACATCGGCACCCTGGCGCTCGGAGCGCGCGCAGATCTTGTCGACCTCGTCGAGGAAAACGATGCCGTTGTTCTCCGTCACGTCGATCGCTTCCTGGGTGATCTGGTCCTGGTCGAGCAGCTTGTCGCCCTCTTCGGCGAGCAGCACCTCGTGGCTCTTCTTCACCGACAGGCGCTTGGGCTTCAGCCGGTGGCCGAAGGCCTTGCCCAGCATGTCGGAGAGATTGATGACGCTGGCCGAGGA
>CAZICN010000133.1:0-10883 GCA_964537655.1 uncultured Aestuariivirga sp. | reverse complement strand
CCGACGACGAGAACCAGTCGTCCCGGCAGCATGGTCAGAGGACGCGCTCGGCCGCGCGCCAGACCGAGCGCACCACAGGATGGCCGTCCATCAGGCGCACTTCGATCAGATCGGCGCGTTTGCCCAAGGCGATCTCGCCCCGGTCATCGAGGCCGATGACGCGGGCCGGATTGCGCGACACGACATTGACGGCTTCGGGAAGGCTGATATCCGGCGCATTCCGCGGCAGCGCGAAGGCGGCATGGAGCAGGCTCGCCGGCACGTAATCGGACGACATGAGGTCGAGACATCCGGCCTTCGCCACATCCGCGGTCGGGATATTGCCCGAATGCGAGCCGCCGCGCACCAGATTGGGGGCGCCCATGAGCACCGAAAGTCCACTCTCATGGGCGGCGCGGGCGGCCTGCTCGGTCGTGGGGAATTCGGAAATGGTCACGCCGTCGGCAATCGCCTCGGCCACATGCTCGAGCGTCGCATCGTCATGGCTCGCGAGCTTCAGACCCTTGGCGAGCGCGAGGTTGACGATAGCGCGCCGGTTACGGTCGGAATGCAGGATGTTCATCTCGCGCCGCTCACCAATGAAGACTTCGAGACGGTCGGCGGTCATGATGTTCTTGCCGAGATAGTATTCGCGGAATTTGTCGAGGCTCACGAACTGGCGCTCGCCGGGCGTATGGTCCATGACCGAGAGGAGCTCGACCAGTCCCTCCTCGACCAATTGCTCGGCCGTGTCGTAGGTGTCGGGGCAGGGCAACTCGCAGCGCAAATGGATGCGGTGGTCGGCGCGCAGCATGTTGGCGGCGCGCGCATCGGCGATGGCCTGCGAGAGCTGGTCGTTGGCGCGGCGAAGACCCCCTGCCTCCGAATCGAAGGCGCCGGCGCGCAGGGCATCGAACACCGTGGTGATGCCGGCGGCGGCGATCTGTGCGTCATGGGCGAGAAGCGCGCCGATTGCCGGCCAGGCGACGCCCGGACGCGGACGATAATGGCTTTCGAGGTGATCGGTGTGCAATTCGACCAGGCCCGGCAGCAGATAAGCGCCGTCGAGATCGGTGTCGGTTCTGGCCACGGATCCCGGCGCGATATCGGCGATCAGTCCGTCGCGCAGCAAAACCGCGCCCTCGACGACCTCCGAGGCCGTCACGATCCTCGCGTTGCCGAACACCCGTTCCTTCGTCATCGCACACCCAGTTTCCAGATTTCGGGCCAGGCGTTGTCCGCCTTGCCGGTCAGCATGAAGCGTTCCTCGGCGCGGAACGGGGCGCCGGCCTCGGCTTCGCTGAAGATGGTGATCGCTTCGAGCCCTACCGGCACGCCGATGGCCGGCGCGAAGTGGGCTTCCGCCTCGGCCTTGAGTCGCGCCAGGTCCCTGGTGTCCAGCTTGTTGCTGAGCGTCATGTGGAAGCGAAACTGATCGAGCACATGCGGATAGCCCCAATTCAGGAGCAGCCGGTTCTGGCGCAGGCTGAGGCCGCATCTGGTGCGCCGGGCGATCTCGCCCTGATGCAGCGGGCCGCGGAAGCCGTCGAAATCCATGACGCAGCAGGCGGCGAACTCATGCAAGCGGTCGGGTTCGGCATCGGGGATCAAGGCCAGGAAACCATCGAGGACGGCAAGGCGCAGTTTTGGCAGCACCACCGGTGCATGACGAAGGGCGAAATCCTCGGCGGCGGCTGACAGGCCTTTACGGGCCTTGCCTCTTGCCAGCTGGAAAGGCGCCTTCAGGGTCGCATGGAAACCATAGCGGCGCGGCTCGCTGGTGAGCTCCGCGATATCATCGGTCGCGGGCTGCGCCACGGCTTCGTTTGTCCAGGCATCGCGGCCGAGCCAACTCGACCCCAGGCGGTGAAAGAGCGTATCGGCTTCCGGAGCGTAATAGATGGCGTGGCGTGTCATACCAGCACCTTGCGCAGACGCTGCGAGATCATGTCGATGATCGCCACGGTAATCACGACCACGATCATGATCGCGGCGGTTTCGGCATAGTAGAAGCCGCGGATGTTCTCGAAGAGGAGCTGGCCGATGCCGCCGGCGCCGACAATGCCGAGCACGGTGGCGCCGCGCACATTCGATTCGAAACGGTAGAGGCCGTAGCTCAGCCACAGCGGCATCACCTGGGGGACGATGCCGTAGATGACCTCCTGCAGCCTGGTGGCGCCGGTGGCGCGGATGCCCTCGACCGGGCGCGGATCGGAGGCCTCGACCGCCTCGGAGAACAGCTTCGAGATGATGCCGAGATTGTGGACGAACACCGCCATGACTCCGGCGAAGGGTCCGAGGCCCACGGCGACGACGAACAGCACGGCGAAAACGAGCTCATTGATGGCACGGCAGGCATCCATCAGGCGGCGCACCGGCTGGACGACCCAGACCGGCGCCACATTGTTGGAGGCGAGCAGCGCGAAGGGAATGCCGAACAGGATGGCGAGGAAGGTGCCCCAGATGGCGATATGCACCGTCACCAGCATCTCGCTGGCATAGAGTTTCCAGTCGGCGAAATTGGGCGACAGGAAGCCCGAGGCATATCTCGCCATGTTGCCGGCGTCGGTGACGAGGAGGGGCGCGCGATAGATCTCGGCCGGATAGAAGCTCCAGGCGAGGAGGAAGGCGAGGATCGACCAGAAGGCCAGGCGGCCATAGCGCTGTGCGGCCGGCACGGGGGGAATATAGATCGCACTTGTGGACATCATCGGATCCTCGGGCAAGCGGGAAGGGACCGGAGTTGCGGCCCCATCCCTTCAAATGCGGTTCAGGTCTGCGGAACTTCCGCCATCAGCTTTTCGAACTCGGCCTTTCTGGCCTCGAGCTCCTTGAGTTTGGTGTCCTTGTCGGCCTGGCTCAGCGCCTCGTCGGCCTTGACCTTGTTCATCGACTTGGAGATTTCGAGAATGCGGATCGGATAGAGCTGCGCATTGGACGATGGCTTGAACGGGGCCCAGTTCAGCTTCTTCAGATTCTCGCGCGCCGTCTTCACCTCGTCGGTCGTGCCCTGGCGGCCATAGGTCATGAAGAAGGAGAGAAGCTTGTCCTTGGTCGACTGGTCGAGATCCTTGCGCCAGACGATCGGGTCGGCGGGGATCAGCGGGGAGCGCCAGATTTCCTTGATCTTCTTCAGTTCGTCGGGATGCGACATGGCGAAATTGCGCATGTTCTCGGTGTTGTTGGTGGCGAAGTCGACCTGCTTGTTCACCACCGCCATGAGGTTGGTCTCATGGTTGGCGTTGGTGACCGTCTTGTAGCAGGCCTTGGGGTCGACGCCCTTGGCGCCGAAGACGAAGACCGACGGCACCAGGAAGCCCGAGGTCGAGTTGGGATCGCCATTGCCGAAGCTCAGCGCCTTGTCGCATTTCAGCACGTCGTCGACCGTGTTGATGGCGTTGTTGTCGACATTGGTGACGAGCAGCGACCAGTAGCCGGGATTGCCCTCGACATCGACCGACTGGGCGAAGACTTCGCCGTCGGCGCGGTCGACCGCTTCCATGGCGGCCTTGTTGCCATACCAGGCGACCTGGACCTTGCCGAAGCGCATGCCTTCGATGATGCCGGCATAGTCGGAGGCGAAGAACGGATTGATCTTGATGCCGCTCTGCTTCTCGAGATCAGCAAGGAACGGAGTCCAGTACTGCTTCAGGTTCTGGGTCGACTCGGTCGAAATGATACCGAAATTGATCTCCTTGGTCTCGGCATGGGCCGTCGTGGCCATGAACAGGGCTGCCGCCAATAGGGCGAGCCGTCTTGCAATCCATCTCATCTGACTTCTCCTGCTAACGAATGTTTGACGCGACTATGCGGCGGCGGCCGCGAGCCCTTCCACAACCGGAACAGGCCGGCGGACTTCACCCGCATCGGGAAGGATCAGCTCTTCGCTGGCCGATCCGTAAATCTGACGAAGGCGCTCATTGGAGAGCTGGGCGCTGGGCCCGTCGAAGACGATACGGCCGGCCTGCATGGCAATGGTGCGTTGGCAGAAGCGGCGGGCATACTCGACCTGGTGCAGGGCGACGACGACGGTGATGCCGTCCTGGCCGTTGATCGTCTCCAGCGTTTCCATGACCCTGCGGGCGGAAGCGGGATCGAGCGAGGCAATCGGTTCATCGGCGAGCAGGATGCGGGCGCCCTGGACGAGAGCGCGGGCAATGGCGGCGCGCTGTTGCTGGCCGCCGGACAGGGTCGAGGCGCGCTGGCGCGCCGTCTCGGCAATGCCGACGCGCGTCAGCGCCGCCATCGCGGCCTGCTGCTCGGACAACGGAAAGGCGCCGAGCGTGCCGCGCCAGCCGGGGATCTTGCCGAGGACGCCGGTGAGCACGTTGGTCAGTACCGACATGCGGCCGACGAGATTGAACTGCTGGAAGATGACGCCGATCTCGCGGCGGATATCGCGCACATTGGCGGCGATGCGGCCCTCGCCCTGCACGGCGCGATCATGCACCGAGATCGTCGAGCCTTTCGCCTTGTCGGCGGTGACGAGGCCCGCAATGTGGCGGATGAGGGTCGACTTGCCGGAACCGGACGCACCGATCAGAGCAACCATTTCGCCCTGCGCAATGGTGAGTGAAATATCGTCCAAGCCACGTTTGCCGCTGCTGAACGTCTTGCTCAGCCGCTCGATCCGGATCGCGCTCAACGTCGTCCCCTTTTATCGTTTTGAAAAGGCGTAGCGGCGTTTCATGACAATCGTCTGAAGACTATGTGTCAGTCGGGCTAAGGCGGTTGTAAGCAGGCGTCGTCCTCACCTATTCTCACCACTTTGCTTCGAACCAATGGAGGATTGTGATGGCCGATGAGACAGAACTTGAGCCGGCCCACGATCCCCAGGACCTCGAGCGGCTCCTGATCATCCGGCAATGGGCCGGGGACATCGAGGGAATGGTGGCGCTCTTCGAGCCTCAGGCCATCATCGAGACGGGCGAGGGACCGCTGACGACCGGCCATGATGCGATCCGAGCGCTCTACAGGGATTTCCAGGCAACCGGCCGCAAGTTCGCCAAGGGAACGCAGAGCCCGGCCGTCATCAATGGCGACCTGGCGCTCACCTCGACGAAGCTTCCCGACGGCAGCGTCACCGCCGAGGTCGCCCGCAGGCAGAAGGACGGAACCTGGCTATGGGTCATCGACCGCTACTCAGTGACGTGATCCAGTGTCCCGAGTCCGAAGTTCGCCTGCATTGGCAGCGTCCTCCGAGCGAACTTCGGGAGCGAATTTCTGAACCACCACACTAGGCCGCCTGCTGGCGGGAGAGATCGAATTCGCGCGTGCATATGGCCTTGCGGTCCGCTTCGTCATGGAAAATGCCGATGATGGCGCTGCCCTGATGGCGCGCCTCCTCGATCATGGCGAGGACGCGGGCCTTGTTCTCCCGGTCGAGCGAGGCGGTCGGCTCGTCGAGCAGCAGGATCGGGTAGGCTGCGGCAAAGCCCCGGGCGATGTTGACGCGCTGCTGCTCGCCGCCGGAAAAGGTCATCGGCGACAGCGACCACAGGCGCTCCGGGATATTCAACCGATCGAGAAGCTTGCTCGCCCGCTCGCGGGCTTCCGTCGCCGCGGCGCCGCGCTCGAGCAAGGGTTCGGCGACGATGTCGATGGCGGGTATGCGCGGAATGACGCGCAGGAACTGCGTCACATAGCCGATGGTTCGCCGGCGCGTCTCCAGCACTTCGCGCGGCGCGGCGCGCGCCAGGTCGAGCCAGCCTTCACCAAGGCGCACCAGGATCTCGCCATGGCCGGCCTTGTAGGTGCCGAAAATGAGCTTGAGCAGCGAGCTCTTGCCCTTGCCGGACGGACCGGTGACGGCAAGCGCCTCGCCCTCGGCGAGTTCCAGATTGAGATCGTCGAAGACGGGAATGCGCGCACCGCCTTGCAAATGCAGGCGAAACTGCTTGGTGAGATTGCGGATCTTGAGAACGGCGCTCATGGAATCACACTTGCAGGACGGAAGAAACGAGAAGCTGGGTATAGGGCGCCTGCGGATCCTCGAGCACCTGGTCGGTCAGTCCGGTCTCGATGACCTTGCCCTGCTGCATCACCAGGATGCGGGTCGACAGCAGGCGCGCCACCGCGAGATCATGGGTCACGATGATGACCGAGAGGCCGAGGGTGCGGACGAGGCCGCGCAGGAGGTCGAGCAGGCGGGCCTGCACCGACACATCGAGCCCGCCGGTCGGTTCGTCCATGAAGACGAGGCGCGGCGCGGTCACCAGATTGCGCGCGATCTGCAGGCGCTGGCGCATGCCGCCCGAATAGTTGTGCGGGTTCTCATCGATGCGATCGCCGGCGATCTCGACGCGGGCGAGCCAGTCGAGCGCTGTCCCGCGGATGCGCCCATAGTGGCGCTCGCCCACCGCCATCAGCCTTTCGCCGATATTGGCGCCGGCCGACACGCCCATGCGCAGGCCCTCGCGCGGATCCTGATGGACGAAGCCCCAGTCGGTGCGCATCAGGAAGCGGCGCTCGGCCTCGCTCAGCCCGGCGAGCGATTCGACGCGGCCGTCGCGCAGGGCGTAGAGCACGCGGCCCGAGGTCGGCGCCACCTGCATGGACAGGCATTTGAGCAAAGTCGTCTTGCCGGAACCTGATTCCCCGACGACGGCCAGGACCTCGCCCGGCCACAATTCGAAACTCACCGTTTCGCAGGCGACGCGCCCGTCATAGAACTTGGAAATGTTCTCGACAGCCAGCAACGGACCCGTCATGCCGCCGCCTCGCGCGCCTTGCGGCAGTGATCGGTATCGGAGCAGACGAACATGCGCTTGCCTTTGTCGTCGAGGATGATCTCGTCGAGATAGGTCTCGCGCGCGCCGCACAGGGCGCAGGGCTCATCCCATTTCTGGACGCTGAAGGGATGGTCCTCGAAATCGAGGCTCGTCACCTGTGTATAGGGCGGCAGCGCATAGATGCGCTTCTCGCGGCCGGCGCCGAAGAGCTGCAGGGCGGCGCAGTTGTCGAGCTTCGGATTGTCGAATTTGGGGATCGGCGAGGGATCGAAGACATAGCGCCCGTTGACCTTCGCCGGATAGGCATAGGATGTCGCGATACGGCCGTGCCTCGCGATGTCCTCATAGAGCTTCACATGCATGATGCCGTATTCCTCCAGCGCATGCATCTTGCGGGTCTCGGTCTCGCGCGGCTCGAGGAAGCGCAGCGGCTCGGGGATCGGCACCTGAAACACGAGGATCTGGTCTTCGCGAAGCGCGCCTTCCGGGATGCGGTGGCGGGTCTGGATGATCGAGGCCTTGCCGGTCTCCTCGGTGGTGGTGACTTCGGCGGTGCGCATGAAGAATCTCCGGATGCTGACCGCATTGGTGGTGTCGTCGGCGCCCTGGTCGATCACTTTCAACGTGTCCTCGGGTGTCAGGATGGACGCCGTCACCTGGACGCCGCCAGTGCCCCAGCCATAGGGCATCGGCATCTCGCGGCTGGCGAAGGGCACCTGATAGCCCGGTATAGCCACTGCCTTCAGCAAGGCGCGGCGGATCATGCGCTTGGTCTGTTCGTTGAGATAAGCGAAATTGTATCCGCTGGTCATTCTGCCGCCTCCTGCCGGATGCCGGAAGCCTCGCGCCTCAGACGCCTGAGCAGCTCGAGCTCGGCCTGGAAGTCGACATAATGCGGCAGCTTCAGATGTTCGACGAAGCCTGTCGCCTGCACATTGTCGGCGTGTGACAGCACGAACTCCTCATCCTGGGCGGGTGCGGTCTGCTCCTCGGCGAACTCGCCTGCGCGCAGGGCCCGGTCGACGAGGGCCATGGACATCGCCTTGCGCTCGCACTGGCCGAAGCTCAGCCCATAACCGCGCGTGAACTGCGGCGGTACTTCGGCCGAGCCCTTGAACTGGTTGATCATCTCGCATTCGGTGATGTCGATGACGCCGATCTCGATCTCGAAACCGAGCTCTTCCGGCGTAAAACTGACGCTCACCTCGCCGTAGCGGATCTCGCCGGCGAAGGGATGCGAACGGCCATAGCCGCGCTGCGTCGAATAGCCGAGCGCCAGCAGGAAGCCCTCATCGCCGCGCACCAAGCTCTGCAGGCGCAGGTCGCGCGATGCCGGGAAAGCCAGCGGCTCGCGGGTGAGGTCCTGGGGCTCGCCCAGTTCGGCCGAGGCGGACTCGATCAACCCCTCGGCGCCGATCAGGTCGAGGACGCGGGGCATGGTGCGGTCGATATCGGCGGGACTGGTCTCCTGGATCTCGGCCGCGGCCTGTGGGGTAGGGGTGAAATCGAGGAGGCGATGGGTATAGTCGAAAGTGGGGCCCAGAATCTGCCCGCCGGGCATGTCCTTGAAGGCGGCCGAGATGCGCCGGCGCACCAGCATTTCCGAGGTCGCGATCGGTGTCGAATAGCCGAAGCGCGGCAATGTGGTGCGCGAGGCGCGAATGAGGAAGATCGCCTCGATGAGATCGCCGCGCGCCTGGCGAATGGCGATCGCGGCGAGTTCGCGGTCATAGAGAGAACCTTCGGTCATCACCCGGTCGACGGCCAAAGTGAGCTGACCACCGATCTGTTCGAGGGTGATCTCGGGAATGGCGGGATCGCCCCGGCGTTCCTCGGCCAGCAGACGATGCGCGGCATCGATCGCCTTCTCTCCGCCCTTGACCGCGACATACATCAGGCCTGACCTTCTCTTCTTATATGCGTCGAGCGCGGCAATGCGGTGATCGCATCCGGTCCGGCAAAGAACACGTCGCAGCCCAGGGGAAAGGCGCGGCAGTTGTCGGCCATGAGGTGCCAGAAGCGCGGTTCGAGGCCGCAAGTGGTGAACGGGCGCTCGCCGTCGATGCCGGGACCCTTGAGCATGAGGTTCTCGCCGGCAAAGCCGGCAAGCTGGATGATCAGGGTCGCCGAAGCGTCGGGATACTCGGCGGTGCCGCGACTGGCGGCGGCAAGGGCGGCGGAAGCAGAGAGATTCGTGCAGACGAGGAAGCTCGCCTCGGCCATGTCCGCTGCGATGCGGGCGCCGGTGTGGAAACGAAGATAATCGAGCACTGGCGCGGTGCGCAGCGCCTCGTCCAGCCAGAGAGGCGTATCATAGTCGCACAGGGTCAGGCAGATGGCCGCGGCCACCGGGGAAAGCGGGCCAGGGGCATCGAGCCCTGGCGCCATGGGCCACAGGCAGCCCGGCCGCGCCATGGCGTCGAGCATCAGGCGGAAGGCGCGCGCGCTGTCGTGCGCCTGGTCGGCGAAGCCGCTCACCGCTTCAATCGTCATCGCCCCTCACCATGGTAAAGAAGTCGACCTTCGTTGCGGCATTCTGAAGCGCGAGACGGCGTTCGCGCTCGCCGCGCTCTCGCGCCAGGGGGGCCACGACGGCCGCCGAGAGTGCGGCGCCCGCTTCATCCTGCAGCAAGGCGTCGCAGACCGCCGCCGCGACAGCATGCGGGTGCGAGCGGCCCATGACGAAAGAATGGCCGATCGTCCCGCTCTCGAGACGGATGCTGCAGCGCGTCAAGGTGGTTTCACCCATGTTGAATGGATTGCCGGTGCCGCCGAGACGGCCGCGCACCATCACCAGACCCGTTTCAGGTTTGCGCAAATAGACAAACGCCGGAAAACTCTCGCGCGGGAAGAGCGCATCGAGGCGCTCGGGCCTGGCGGAGGCGAGCAGCGACATCCAGTTCTGTCGCGCGGTTGTCCGGGGTTGGGCTTGTCGGGAATCTTGCGGGGCCATGGGGCTATCAATCAGGCCATTGTAAAAGTTCTGTGACAGGTGACGGCAATCGGTGTTGATTTGCACCTGCGGCAATAGCGTGCTTGAATACACAGGAGATCTTCGAGGAAAAGGGGCTGTCGCCCTGGGGAACGAGGGCCGGTTCAGCCGAGCTGTGACCAGAGTTTGCGTTAGCGCAAAGACGGAGTGGTGTTCTCGCTTAGAGAGAGTGGGGAAACCGTTGGCCAACAAACTGACAGCTGCAGAACCATGATCGCGAAACTGACGGTCGCCGAACGGCAAACGGCGCTTATTATCCTGTTGTGCATGACTGTCGCAGGCCTCGTCATGGCGATCGCCGGGCGCGACAATCCGCTCGGCTTCCATGGGTTCGTCGTCCTTGCCGCCGTCGCCGCGGTGGCCCTGCCGCTGTTCCGGAAGTTCGACGCGCCGGAGCCCGACGCGGCGCAATACGAGCATTATTACGACGACCCGACCAAGGCCGGTATCGTGCTGGCGATGATCTGGGCGGTCGTCGGCATGTTCGTCGGCGTGTGGGTGGCGGCACTTCTCGCCTGGCCCGAACTCACCTTCGACGCCGCTTGGGCGAGTTTCGGCCGGTTGCGGCCGGTCCATACCAGCGGCGTCATCTTCGGTTTCGGCGGCAATGCCCTGATCGCCACGTCGCTGCATGTCCTGCAGCGCACCTCGCGGGCGCGCCTGCCCGACCAGTTGAGCCCATGGTTCGTGCTCCTCGGCTACAACCTGTTCTGCGTCGTCGCCGCCTCGGGCTATCTGATCGGCGTCACCCAGTCGAAGGAATATGCCGAGCCCGAATGGTACGCCGATATCTGGCTGGTCATCGTCTGGGTCGTCTATTTCCTGATCTATCTGCGAACGCTGGCGCGGCGCAAGGAACCGCATATCTATGTCGCCAACTGGTACTTCATGGCGTTCATCCTGGTGGTGGCGATCCTGCATATCGTGAACAACCTGGCCGTGCCGATCTCCTTCGCCAGCGCCAAGAGTTATTCGCTGTTCTCCGGCGTCCAGGATGCGATGACGCAATGGTGGTACGGCCACAATGCCGTGGCTTTCTTCCTCACCGCGGGTTTTCTCGGCATGATGTACTACTATCTGCCGAAACGGGCCGGGCGGCCGATCTTCTCCTACCGGCTGTCGATCATCAGCTTCTGGGGCATCACCTTCATGTACATGTGGGCGGGTTCGCACCACCTGCA
>CAZICN010000132.1:0-10913 GCA_964537655.1 uncultured Aestuariivirga sp. | reverse complement strand
GACTTCAGTCTTAAGGATCTTCAGAGTCTTGCCCTTAAAATGCGTATAAGCGCCCGGCCATGGCAGAAGAGCGCGTACTTTATTATGGATCTTCCCGGCCGACTCATTCCAATTTATAAGTCCGTCTTCTTTCTTCAATTTAGGGGCATAAGTCGCGGCAAGACCATCCTGTCCGGAGAATCTTGCTTTGCCAAATCTTATAGACTCCATGGCTTCCATCAGGAGATCAGCGCCGATATCTTCACCAGAAAGGTCGGCCGTGAGATCGACGTGCTGATCGATGAGATCGATCAGGAGAACGAGGAAGCGGTCGGGCGGTCGCCCTGGGACGCGCCCGAGATCGACGGCAATGTGTTCCTGCCCGGCGAAACCGGCCTCAAGCCCGGCGATATGGTCCGCACACGGATCGTCGAGGCGGAGGAATACGACCTGATCGGCGAAAAGGTCGCTTAGCACCCTGTTGCGCCGCCCCCCTCATTCGTCATCATGGCACAAGTGACGGATATCCCCTCGCCCGTCATCCCGGCGCAAGCCGGGACCCCCTGAATAGAATCAACCGGACGGCACTGCCCGCGCTTCACCAATTTAATGGGGCCCGGCTTTCGCCGGATGACGAGTTGTGGGTGTTGCCTTCAGCGTCAGCTGGCCGCTAGCGCAGAGTCGATAGCGTCACGGAAGATGCCTACGCCCTGCGATATCTCGTCGTCCGAGACGGTGAGCGGCGGCGCAATGCGGAAGACGCTGCCCATGCTCGGCATCTTCACGATATTGGTGCTCAAGCCCCGCCGCATCGCTTCCTCGCCGATGCGGCCGCCGAGTTCGAAGGCCGGTTGCTTGCCCTTGCGCGCGGTCACGATCTCGAGGCCGATGAGGAGCCCGCGGCCGCGCACGTCGCCGATGCAGTCATAGCGCTGCTGAAGCGCCAGGAGCTCCTGGCGCAGACGCTCGCCTGAGCGGCGCGCCTTGTCGACCAGCTTCTCGCTCTCGACGACATCCAGAACCGTCAGCCCGACGGCGGCAGGCAGCGGATCGGACACATGCGTCGTATAGAAGAGATAGCCCAGCTCATGCGCCTTTTCCTCGATCGCGGCCGAGGTCATCATCGCCGCCAGCGGCAGGCCGGCGCCCAGCGTCTTGGACAAGGTCAATATATCCGGCGTCACGCCATCGCGCTCGAAGGCGAACATGGTGCCGGTGCGTCCGATACCGGTCTGCGCCTCGTCGAGAATGAGCAGCATCTCCCGCTCCTCACATTTCCGCTTGAGGGCCGCGAGATAGCCCGGCGGCAGGTCGAGCACGCCGCCCACCGAAAGGATGGGCTCGGCAATGAAGGCAGCGAGATTGCCGGTCGACTGGCTGTCGATGAGAGCGAAGGCATCGTCCAACTCGGTCTTCCAGTCGAGTGTTCCGTCAGCATGGGCGAAGCGTGGACGGTAGGCATTGGGCGCCGGGATGGCGAAGGAGCCGACCGCGGCGGGACCATAACCCTTGCGGCCCGCGCTGAAGGTGGCCGACACGGCCGCACCGGTCATGCCATGCCAGCTCTTCGAGAAGGCGACGATCTCGTGCCCGCCGGTGACGAGCTTGGCCAGGCGTATCGCCGCCTCGTTCACTTCCGCTCCCGTCGACAGCAGGATGACCTTGTCGAGACCAGGCGCCAGTTGCGCCAGACGCTGCGCGAGATCGACGACGGGACGGGACAACATGCCGCTGAACAGATGATCGAGCTTCGTGATCTGCGCCTGGACGGTGGCGACGATCCTGGGGTGGGAATGGCCCAGGATGGCGCTCATCTGGCCGGAGGTGAAGTCGAGTATGGCGCGGCCGTCGGCGTCATAGACATAACTTCCCTCGGCGCGCTCGATGATCAGCGGCTCGAAGCTGCCGCCATAACGCAGAACATGCTTGCGCGCCGACGCCCAGAAGGCCGGATCGTCATTCTTCGACATCAAGGGCTCCTTCATTCGTCTATTGTGGAACCAGAAGATAGGCTGCGGTGGCGGCAGCAAAGCCAAGGGCGGTGCCCCCCGCCACGATGAGGCCGATGCGGCGACCGCCGACATAGGCGGCATAACCCGTCTTGGCGAGCGTGTTGACGCCGACCGCGGTCAGGATGGCCAGCGCCGGCCCGGCGGTGGCATCGGCCTGTGCGGTCTTTGCCATGGACAGGGTGATGGCGTCGACATCGGCCAGGCCCGAGATCGCCGCGAGACCGATGAGACCCGCCTCGCCGAAGAAATGCCGCGCCGCGACGGCGAGCAGCATGATCACCGTGAGAATGAGGCCGAAGCGCAGGACCTCCATGAGATTGAAGGGATTCTCGAGCTTGAGATCGGCGCCGCGCTTCTTCTTGCCCTCCGGCGCGCGCCGGATGAGCCAGAAGGCAAGGACCGCCATGGCCAGGGCGCCGGCGATCAGGGCCGGGCCGAGCGATGCCGCCAGAGTGAAATTGATCACCGCCACGACCACCAGCACCCGAAGCAGCATGATGGCGCCCGACAGGATCACGCTGCCGCCCAGAAGCGAGACACGCTGTGGATTGTCGCGGGCAAGCCGCGCCAGCGTCAAGGTGACGGCGGTGGAGGCGACGAGCCCGCCTGCCCCGGCCGCCATGACCGTGCCGCGCTCGGGCCCCGCGATGCGGATCGCCGCATAGCCGGCAAAGGAAACCGCGGCAATCAGGATGGTCATCAGCCAGAGCTCGTACGGATTGACCGCGCCATAGGGGTCGATGGCGCGGTGCGGCAGCAGCGGCAGGGCGATGAAGGTCATGGCCGCCAGCAGCAGCCCGGCGCGCAGCTCGGGCCAGGTGATACGGGCGAGCCACCCATGAAGCTGCGCCTTGGTGGCGAGCAGCAAGGCGGTTGCCACACCGGCGCCCGCCGCCACCGTCGCATCGCCCAGGACGGCGAAAGCGCCCAGCATGAAGCTCAGCATCACGGCGACGACGCTGGTCGCGCTGAAGTCGTCCTCGCTCGCCCCCTCGCGCCAGAAGAAGGCGGCGAGCGCCCCGCTCACCACGACGAAGCCGGAAGCCAGGAGAAGGAAATTTCCGTCCCGGGTCAGGGCGCCGAAAATGCCGCCCAGGAGCGCAATGAGCGTATAGGTCCTGAGGCCCGCGGTGCGCTGGCCTTCCTTCTCGTCACGCTCCTTCCAGCCACGCTCGAGGCCGATCACGAAACCGATGGCCAGCGCCAGGCCCAGTCTCAGGAACAGATCGTTCTGGTCCATGCGTCAAAGCGGGATGTTGTCATGCTTCTTCCAGGGATTCTGCAGCTCCTTGTTGCGCAGCATGTTGAGGGCGCGGGCGACGCGCTTCCTGGTCGAATGCGGCATGATCACCTCATCGAGGAAGCCGCGCTCCGCCGACACGAAGGGGTTGGCGAAGCGCGTCTCATACTCCTTGACCCTGGACTTGATGCGCTCGGGCTCGCCGAGTTCCTGCCGGTAGATGATCTCGGCCGCCCCCTTGGAGCCCATTACCGCGATCTCGGCGGTGGGCCAGGCATAGTTCACATCGCCACGGATATGCTTGGAGGCCATGACGACATAGGCGCCGCCATAGGCCTTGCGGGTGATCACCGTGATCTTGGGCACCGTCGCCTCGGCATAGGCGAAGAGCAATTTGGCCCCGTGCTTGATGAGGCCGCCATATTCCTGGGCGGTGCCTGGCAGGAAGCCCGGCACATCGACGAAGGTCACGATCGGGATGTTGAAGCAGTCGCAGAAGCGCACGAAGCGCGCCGCCTTGCGGCCGGCATCGGAATCGAGCGTGCCGGCGAGCACCAGCGGCTGGTTGGCGACGATGCCGACGGTGCGGCCTTCCATGCGCGCGAAGCCGGTGATGATGTTGCGGGCGAAGCTCTCCTGGATCTCGAAGAAGTCCGCCTCGTCGACGATCTTGTGGATCAGCTCCTTCATGTCATAGGGCTGGTTCGGGTTGCGCGGAATGAGCGTGTCGAGCGACATGTCCATGCGCTCGCCGTCATCGAAGCTCGGCAGCTCGGGGATCGGCGAGGTGTTGGACGACGGCAGGAAGTCGATGAAGCGGCGCATCTGCAGCAGCGCCTCGACGTCGTTGTCGAAGGCCTTGTCGGCGATCGACGAGCGGGTCGTATGCACCGAGGCGCCGCCGAGCTCTTCGGCCGTCACGGTTTCGTTGGTGACCGTCTTCACCACATCGGGGCCGGTCACGAACATATAGCTCGTGTCGCGCACCATGAAGATAAAGTCGGTCATGGCCGGCGAATAGACGTCGCCGCCGGCGCAAGGCCCCATGATGACGGAGATCTGCGGGATGACGCCCGAAGACAGGACATTGCGCTGGAAGACTTCGCCATAGCCGCCGAGGGCCGCGACGCCCTCCTGGATGCGAGCACCGCCGGCATCGAAGAGCCCGATGATCGGCGCGCGGTTTTGCACCGCCATGTCCTGGATCTTGGTGATCTTGCGGGCATGCGCTTCGGAGAGCGAGCCGCCGAAGACGGTGAAGTCCTTGGCGAAGACATAGACGATGCGGCCGTTGATCGTGCCCCAGCCGGTGACCACGCCGTCGCCCGGAATCTTCGATTTCTCCATGCCGAAATCGATGCAGCGGTGCTCGACGAACATGTCGAACTCCTCGAAGGAGCCCGGGTCCATCAGGAGGTCGATACGCTCGCGCGCCGTGAGCTTGCCGCGGCCATGTTGAGCCTCGATGCGCTTCTGCCCGCCGCCGAGGCGTGCATTGGCGCGGCGTTCTTCCAGTTTCTCGAGAATGTCCTGCATCGGCTTCCCTGCCCTATCCCTTGTCGTGTGAAAGTTCGCAGAAGTGGAGGCAAATGTCGAACTCCCGCTTGCGATAATCCCGGCGGTGCCGGGCCTCCTCGTCCCAGCCCCATTGCTCGATCTGCCAATCCTCATCGACATGGGCGGCGAGCCAGGCTTCCGCCGGCAGGATGCCGCCCTCGCTGGCCATGGCCGATATCAGCGCCGAGCCGGTCAGTGTCGTCATGTTGTGAAGGGCCGTCAGCGCCCAGGGCGACCTCCCCGCCAGATGGCGTCGCATCGCTGCCAGCGATGCTGCCGGCTGCTCGACATGGACGATGCCTTCGGTGACCTGGAACTCGGCGCCAAAGGCCCGATGCGCCCAATCGAGGACCGGCTGCCAGGCCCGCGCCTGGCGCTCGACGAGCCCTTGCGGCTTCTCGGCGCGGTAGCAGACCAGATCCGATCCGGCGAAATCGACGATCTCACCCAGGATGCGATCTCGGTCGGGCGCGACGCGGTCGAGCGCCGTGTTGGCGAGCTTGGTGTAGGGCATGGACTGCGGGTCGATCTTCTCGGACTGCGCCTCCCATTCGCCGGCGACCTTTTCGGCGAGACGCCGCGTCGGAAGATCAAGCGCCCGCTTCAACGGCGTGCGCAGCGTGCGCTCATCCAGCGTGACGGCAAAGGGCGCGGCCGTTCCGGTTACCGCGACCTGCTTGTAGAAGCGCCTGGCCGGGCCGGTCGTCACGCCGCCTCATCCTGCCAAAGCGCCGCAAGCCTTTCTTCCAACTGCTTGAAATTGCTGACGATTGCATGAGGGCCGGCTTGCTCGAGAGCGGCCAAAGGCTGGAAGCCCCAGGTGACCGCGATGGACCTCACGCCTGCCGCATGGGCCATGTCGATGTCGAAGACCGCGTCGCCGATCATGACGGTGTCGCGGGGTGTGGCGCCGCATTCGTTCATGGCCTGCAGGATCATGCCCGGATGCGGCTTGGACGGCGCATCATCTGACGTCTGGATGGTCGAAAAGACGCCGTCGAGCCCGAACTGGTCGATGATGTGACGCACGCCGCGCTGCGACTTGCCGGTAGCAATGCCGATCAACACGTCGTCGCGGCCATGAAGCCGCTTCAACATGTCGAGAGCGCCGTCGAAGGGCATCTCGGGAAAGGATTTGTCCGTGCGGTAGGACCAGAAGGCCTGCTTGTAGGACTGGGCGAGGCGCTCATGCGTCTCCGCGTCGTCCTGCGGCCTGAGTGCCGCCATCGCCTTCACCAGGGACAAGCCGACGATGCCCAGCATTTCGGCACGCGAGGGCAGCGGAAGGCCCTCGGACGTGAAAGCGGCCGTGAGCGAGGCCAGGATCATAGCCTGCGAGTCCATCAGCGTGCCGTCGACATCGAAAATCGCGAGCTTCATTTCCGGTCCTTTTGCTCTGGGCCCTCGTCATAGCGCTGCGGGTCGAAGCCGAACAGGGCCCAGGTCTCGCGCATATGCGGCGGCAGCGGCGCCGTTACGTCAACCGTGCCACCCCTGGGATGAGGGAACACGATGCGCCTCGCATGCAGGTGCAGCCTGTTGGGAATCGCCGCCGGCAGGTCCTTGTCGCCGTCATATTTGTCATCACCCAGGATCGGGTGGCCGATATGGGCCATGTGAGCGCGCAGCTGATGCTGCCGGCCGGTCGAAGGCTTGAGCGACATCCAGGCCATCACCGGCGGCGCTTTGTCGATGACGCTGTAGTGGGTGACGGCGCGCTGCGCCTCGTTCTCATCGGCCCCGGCGACGCGCACCCGATCGCCATCGGGCCCCGCCGCCTTGATCAGCGCGATGTCGATCTTGCCCTGCGCCGGCTTGGGGACGCCCTTGACGCCGGCCCAATAGATCTTGCGCACGGTGCGGGTGGCGAAGAGCTTGCCGAGAGAGGCCGCGACCGCGCGCCGTTTGGCGATTACCAGGACACCCGATGTCTCGCGGTCGAGGCGATGGACGAGGCGCGGGCGCTCGCCGAGCTCGGCGCCCAGGCCGATCAGGAGCCCGTCGACATGGCGGTGGGTCTTGGTGCCGCCCTGCACCGCAAGCCCTGCCGGCTTGTTGAGGACATAGATATCCTTGTCCTCATGCAGGATCATGCTGTCGAAGAGCTTCCTTTCGTCCCGGGTGAGGGGCTTGGCCTCGGCGGAGGGCGCGTCGGCCGGGCGCGCCTCGAAGGCGAGCGGCGGCACGCGGATTTCCTGGCCCTCTTCGAGCCGCGCATTGGGCTTCACCCTTTTCCCCGCGACGCGCAATTGCCCGGTGCGCGCCAGCTTGTTGAGATAAGCGAAGGTCACTTGCGGAAAGTGGATGCGGAACCAGCGGTCGAGCCGCATGCCGTCCTCATCGCGCACCACGCGGCGATGCGTGACCTCGCTCATGCGAGGGTCCGCGCCAGCGCCATGCCGGCGAAGATCGCTGTGAGCGAGATGACCACCGATCCGAGCGCATAAGCGCCCGCGAGCACATAGGCCTTGCGCTCGACGAGCAGCGCGAAATCCAGCGAGAAGGCCGAGAAGGTCGTATAGCCGCCCAGAATGCCGGTGGTCAGGAAGGCCCTCAGCTCATTGGAGACGTTCCAGCGCAGCGCCATCAGCGAGATCAGCACGCCCATGACGAAGGAGCCGGTGATATTGATGATCATCGTGTGCCAGGGGAACTCCTGGCCGGCAATGCGTGCGATGGCGACGTTCATGGCGTGGCGCAGAATGGCGCCGATGGCCCCGCCGAGGCCGATCCACAGCGTCAGCGCCATGACTTCGCGCCCACTCTCTTCCCAATTCCGTCATCCCGGCGAAAGCCGGGCCCCCTTGAATAAGAGCAACCTGGGAGGCGCTGCTCGTGTGGAAGGAGTTTAGTGGATCCCGGCTTTCGCCGGGATGACGGATGGGGGGATGAACAAAAACTCATCATGCCTGTGACGCTACCCCATCGGCAGCAGGAAATACGTCTTACGCACGGTCTCGATGACATTCCAGGTGCCCCGCGTATGGGCCGGGAAATAGACGGCGTCACCGGCGGCGATCTCGATCACTGTTCCATCCTCATGATGGAACTCGCAGCGGCCTTTCACGAAATGGGCGAACTCGGCGTTCTTGACGGCGCGTTTCCATTTGCCGGGCGTGCATTCCCACACCCCGGCATCGGGTCCCTCGCGCCAGTCCTTGGACCGGATCATGGCGACGGGCGTGCCCTGCGGCTCATTGGCGGCAACCTGGTCGCCCAGTTCCGCCGATGCCAGGCGATCTGAACCCTTGATGAGAGTCATTCTGCTCATAGCCAGCCTTTGCGTTTGAAATAGATGTAGGGAAGGATCGCCGACAGGACCATCAGGCCGAGCGCGAAGGGATAGCCCAGCATCCATTTCAGCTCCGGCATGACGTCGAAATTCATGCCATAGATGCTCGCCACCAGTGTCGGCGGCAGGAACACCACGGCGGCGACCGAGAATATCTTGATGATGCCGTTCTGCTCGATCGAGATCATGCCGAGGACGGCTTCGAGCAGGAACGTGATCTTGCCGGAGAGGAAGCTCGCATGGTCGGTCAGCGAGATGATGTCGCGCTGCAGGATCTTGATGCGTGAGCGGTGATCCTTCATCTCGCGCGTCTGCTTCAAGGGCTCGAGCATCGCCGACATGAAGGCCGCAAGCCTGCCGATCGATACGAGGCTCTCGCGCATCTTCGAATTGAAGTCGCCTTCCTCGCCGATCTTCTCGAGAAGCTCCTGCAGGTTGGGCGCCTTCTTGCGGATGCGGCGACTCGAGGAATGGCGGTCGGAATTGAAGATCTGGCGCGACGTATCGTCGACGATCATGCCGACACGTTCGAGATGGTCGGCGGCGCGGTCGACCACGGCCTCGAGCAGGCTGATCAGCACCCCCCAGCCCGACATCGAGGTCGTCTGCGGCTTCATCGCCCTTCTCACATAGACCGGAAAGGCCTGCGGGTGGTGATAGCGGATGGTGACGAGGGTGTTGTCCTTGATGATGAAGGTGACGGGCGAGGATTCGGGGCGGTCATTCTCGCCGCGGCGGATGAGATTGGCCGTCATGAAGGCAGCCCCGTCCTCGGCATAGAGCCGGCTCGAGGCCTCGATTTCGGCCAGTTCCTCACGGGTCGGGATGTCGATGCCGAGCGTTTCCTCGACAGCGGCTTCCTCCGTGTGACTCGGCTCGATCAGATCTATCCAAACGGTGCCAGGCGGAATGACGGGTTTGTCCCCTTGCGGAAACTCGGTCAGGCAGCCATTGGCAGTCCCATAAGCGACAAGCATGTCAGGACCTGCCTTCAGTTAGGTTTTACACCACGCCCGACTGCCACTTTCAGGTGCTCCAGTCCAGCACAACCTTGCCGCAGGAACCCTGTTTCATCAGGGCAAAGCCTTGCGCGAAATCGGCGGCCTTCATGCGGTGGGTGATGACCTTGCGGATGTCGAGGCCCGATTGCAGCATGGCGATCATCTTGTACCAGGTCTCGAACATCTCGCGGCCATAGATGCCCTTGATGGTCAGCGACTTGAAAATCACCGAATTCCAGTCGACCGGCGTTTTCCCCGAGGGAATGCCGAGCATGGCGATCTTGCCGCCCATGATCATGTGCTCGACCATCTGGTCGAAGGCCTTTGGCGCTCCCGACATCTCGAGCCCGATATCGAACCCTTCGCGCATGCCGATGCGCTCCATGACGGCACGCAGGTCCTCGCGCGAGACATTGACGGTCACCACATCGGCGACTTCCCGGCAGAGATCGAGCCGGAAATCATTGATGTCGGTCACCACCACGTGGCGGGCCCCGACATGCCGGCAGACCGCCGCCGCCATGATGCCGATCGGCCCGGCGCCGGTGATCAGCACGTCCTCGCCGACGAGGTCATAGGAAAGCGCCGTATGGACGGCATTGCCGAGGGGATCGAGAATCGAGGCGATCTCGTCGTCGACTTCGGGCGGCAGATGGATGGCGTTGAAGGCCGGTATCCTGAGGTATTCGGCAAAGGCGCCCGGCACATTGACGCCCACCCCCTTGGTCTCGGGGTCGAGGTGGAAATGGCCGGCCCGCGCCATCCGGCTCTTCATGCCGATGAGATGGCCCTCGCCCGACACCCGGTCGCCGACCTTGACAGTTCGCACATGGCTGCCGATCGCCTCGACGACGCCGGAGAACTCATGGCCGACCACCATCGGCACCGGGATGGTCTTCTGGGCCCATTCGTCCCATTTCCAGATATGGAGGTCGGTGCCGCAGATGCCGGTCTTCTTCACCTTGATCAGGATGTCGTCGGAACCGATTTCGGGGATGGGCTCGTCCCGCATCACCAGGCCTTCCGCCCGTTCTGCCTTGACCAGTGCGCGCATGAGGGCCTTCCCTAGATGATGCCCAGTTCCCTGCCCACTTCCGTAAATGCCGCGGCGCACTTGTCAATATCCTGCGGCGTGTGAGCGGCCGACATCTGGGTGCGGATGCGGGCGGCCCCCTGGGGCACGACCGGATAGAAGAAGCCGGTCACATAGATGCCGCGCTCATAGAGCCTGGCGGCCATGTCCTGGGCGAGCTTGGCCTCGCCCAGCATCACCGGAATGATCGGGTGCTCGCCGGGCAGGAGATTGAAGCCCGATTTGCTCATGGCGATGCGGAAACGCCGGGCATTGTCGAACAGCCCATTGCGCAATTCATCTCCCCGTCTCGCCATGTCGATGGCCTGGATCGCCGCGCCGACGATCGGCGGGGGCAGTGAATTGGAGAAGAGATAAGGCCTGGAGCGCTGGCGAAGGAGGTCGACAATGGGCTTCGCTGCCGCCACGAAGCCGCCGGCCGATCCGCCCAGCGCCTTGCCCAGCGTACCGGTGATGATGTCGACGCTGACCCCTGCCCTGGCCGGCGTGCCGCGGCCCTGCGGGCCGATGAAGCCGGTGGCATGGCAATCATCGACCATGATCATGGCGCCATGCGCGTCGGCGAGCTTCCTGATCTGGCCGAGCTTGGCCAGATAGCCGTCCATGGAGAAGACGCCATCGGTGACGATGATCATGCGCCGGGCCTTCTCGGCCTTGGCGGCCTTCAGCTGGGCTTCGAGATCGTTCATGTCGCCGTTGCGGTAGCGGAAGCGCTTGGCTTTGCAGAGGCGGACGCCGT
>CAZICN010000131.1:0-10932 GCA_964537655.1 uncultured Aestuariivirga sp. | reverse complement strand
CAAGGAATTGAAGCGGCATGTCCAGGGCCACGCCAACACGCTCGACAAGCTCGATACGGCGATTGCGATCTTCGGTCCGGACCAGAGGCTCAAATTCCACAATTCGGCCTATGCCGAGCTCTGGGCGCTCGATCCGGACTGGCTGGCGCTCGGGCCGACCGATGGCGAGATCCTCGATCGCCTGCGTGAATTGCGCCGCCTGCCCGAACAGGCCAACTATCGCGACTGGAAGGCCAAGCAACTGCAGGCCTATACGACGCTCGAGACGCGTGAAAGCTGGTGGTACCTGCCCGACGGCCGGTCGCTGCGCGTCATCTGCGAGCAGCACCCCTTTGGCGGCACGACCTATCTCTATGAGAACGTCACCAAGGAGATCCAGCTCGAGAGCCGCTACAACGAACTGATCGGCGTGCAGCGCGAGACCCTCGACAACCTGCATGAGGGCGTGGCGCTGTTCGGCACCGACGGGCGCCTCAAGCTGCACAACCCGGCCTTCGCCCGCTTCTGGCAGCTCGACCCGGCTTTTCTCGACCGCCAGCCCCATATCGATCCGGTCATTGACCAGTGCCGCAAGCTTCTCGCCGACGACATCGTCTGGGACGAGCTCAAATACGGTATGACCAGCCTCGATACCGGGCGCAAGCCGCAGAAGGGCAGGCTCAACCGTCCCGACGGGCTGGCACTCGAATACGCCTTCGTGCCGCTGCCCGACGGCAACACGCTCCTGACCTATGTCGACGTCACCGATTCATCGCGCATCGAGAATGCCCTGCGCGAGCGTGCCGAGGCGCTCGAGGCCGCCGACCGGCTGAAGACCGGCTTCATGTCGAATGTCTCCTACGAGCTGCGCACGCCGCTCACCAACATATTGGGCTTCGCCGAAAGCCTGTCGCTCGGCATCGCCGGCGAACTCAAGCCCAAGCAGCAGGAATATCTCCGCGACATCCAGGATTCATCGCAGGATCTTCTCGTCATCATCGATGCGATCCTCGATCTGACGACGATCGATGCCGGCGCCATGGAGCTGAAGCTCGTCGAGATCGATGTCGTCGGCATCATGCAGGAATCGGGTGAGGCGCTCGGCCAGTGGATGACCAAGCGCGACCTGACCCTCAATATCGAGGTCGCCGACGATGCGCAGCGCTTTGTCGGCGATGCCAAGCGGGTCCTGCAGATCCTGCATAACCTGCTCGCCAACGCCATCGGCTTCTCCTCCGAGGGGGGGATCATCCGCATGGGCGCGGCCCATGACGGCGACGATATCCTGCTGTGGGTCGCCGATACCGGGCGCGGGATCGATCCTGAATTCCAGAAGCGGGTCTTCGACCGGTTCCAGTCCAAGCCCATGCCGGGCGGCCATCGCGGCCCCGGCCTCGGACTTGCCATCGTCAAGAGTTTCGTGGAATTACATGGCGGGCGTGTCTCCTTGCGTTCGCAGGTCAATAAGGGCACGACCGTCATTTGCCGCTTCCCGATGCGTGGCCCCCATGCCCAGGACCGCGGCTCCCTTCAGGAGCACAGGCGTGGCTCCGTCGCCGCGTGAGAGAGCCCGATTCGAACCGTATGACTTCCTTGCAGAGACAGTTGAAAGACACCGAAGCGACCTCGGCGCTGGGCGCCGAACTCGCCCTCATGGCCAGGGCCGGCAGCCTCATTTGCCTGAAGGGCGATCTGGGGGCCGGCAAGACCGCCCTGGCGCGCAGTTTCATCCAGGCGCTGGCGGAGGATGAGATCGAGGTCCCGTCGCCGACCTTCACCCTGGTGCAGACCTATGACGTGACGCGGGTGCCGGTGGCCCATGTCGATCTCTATCGCCTGGCCTCGGCGGGTGAACTCGACGAACTCGGCCTCGATGACCTTCTGGCGACCCATCAGGTGATCGTCGAATGGCCGGAGCGCTGGAGCCGGGCCCTGCCGGCCGACCGGCTCGAGATCGAGCTCGCGAGCGAGGGCGGGGGGCGCAAGGCGGCGCTCATCGGCCATGGCGCCTGGGCGCTCGCCTTGAAGCGGCTGGCGGCGATCGCCGATTTCCTGAAAGATACCGACTGGGCCAGCGCGACGCGGCTCTTCCTCGAAGGCGATGCCTCGTTCCGTCGCTATGAGCGCCTGGTGATGGGCGGGAGGACCGCCGTCCTCATGGACATGGCGGAGCGCCCTGACGGCCCCATCGTCAAGAACGGCAAGCCCTACAGCGCCATTGCTCATCTCGCCGAAAACATCAATGCGGTGCTGGCGGTCAATCAATGCCTGGTCGAGCGCGGCTACAGCGCGCCCGGCATCCTGGCGGCGCGCGCCAGAGACGGCCTCGCGGTCATCGAGGATCTGGGCTCCGATGTCTATGGCCGGAAGATGCTGCGCGGCGACGACATGTCGGAACCGCTCGACGAGGCCGTGCGCCTGCTGGTCGACATGGCGCGGCAGAGCTGGCCCGCCAGGGTCGCGATCCCCGGCAATGGCTGGCATCATGTCTCGGCCTATGACCGCGAGGCGATGACCATCGAGGTCGAACTGGTGCTCGACTGGTTCTGGCCCTTCGCCAAGGCCTCGACGCCTTCGAGCCAGGACAGGGCGGAGTTTCTCGACATCTGGAATGACTTGTTCGCGCTCGGCGATCATGCGCCGCCGGTGTGGATCATGCGCGACTATCACTCGCCCAATCTCATGTGGCTGCCGCAGCGTTCCGGCATCAGGCGCGTCGGCCTGATCGACACGCAGGATTGCGTCCTCGGTCATCCGGCCTTCGATCTGGCCTCGCTGCTTCAGGATGCCCGTGTCGACATCGATTTCGCGCTCGCCGACCGCCTGCTCGATCGCTACTGCGCGCTGCGCGAGGATGATGCGGGCTTTGACGCGGCGGCTTTCCGTTCGGCCTTCGCCTTCTTCGGGGCCCAGCGGGCGTCGAAGATCCTGGGCATTTTCGCGCGCCTCGCCAAGCGCGACGGCAAGCGCGGCTATTTGCGCCACATGCCGCGCGTGTCGCGCTATCTCGAGCGCAATCTCGGCCATCCGAAGCTCGCCAGCCTGCGCCAGTGGTATGATCGCCACCTGCCGCAATCCCTACGCGAGTCGCTGCCGCAATGACGCATCCCGGCAACCGGGCGATGGTGATGGCCGCGGGCTTCGGCCAGCGCATGCGGCCTCTGACCAACGGCAAGCCGAAGCCGCTGGTCATGGTCGCGGGCATGCCGCTCATTGATTATGGTCTTGCCCGACTGAGCGAAGCCGGCTGCGATACGGTCGTCGTCAATGTCCATTATCTCGCCGATCAGATCGAGGCCTGGTCGAAACGGCATGCCGCGCCGAAGATCGTCATTTCCGACGAGCGCCACGAACTGCTCGACACCGGTGGCGGCATCGTCAAGGCCCTGCCGCTGCTCGGCGCCGCGCCGTTTTTCGTCGTCAACAGCGATTCGATCTGGATCGACAAGGGCCGCCCGGCGCTCGAACGTCTGCGCGCGGCGTGGGATGACACCCGCATGGACTGCCTGCTTTTGCTCTGTCCCCCTGAGCGCACTGTCGGCTATGATGGCAGCGGCGATTTCCGCAACGATGCCGAAGGCCGCATCACCGGCAGGGTCGGGCAGGGCGAGACCGGCCTTGCCTATATTGGCGCCTATATCGTGCATCCGCGGCTTTTCGCCGGGAGTCGCCCGTCGAAATTCTCCATGAATCTTCTGTGGGACAAGACCATTGCGCAGGGACGTCTTTTCGGGATCGAGCATGAGGGGCAGTGGCTGCATGTCGGCACGCCCGAGGCGATCGCGCTCGCCGAGCGCGCGCTTGAGGAAGCCGTCACGCGTTCGGGGTGAGGCGTGAGCCTCAGGCTGTTCACGATCCCCGCCGACGTCGCCTTCCTGCCGGCGCTGACGCGTGCGATCATGGCGGGAAGGATCCCGCATGCCGCGCCACCGCCCGCGCTGGATGATCTGCCGCGCTGGACCATCCTCCTGCCGACGCGCCGTGCCGTGCGCAGCCTGCAGCGCAGCTTCCTGACGACTGCCGGGCGCGATGCGATGCTCTTGCCGCGCATTCGCCCGATCGGCGATGTCGAGGAGGATCTGCTCGCGCCCGAGACGACGCCCATGGGGCCGGGAGACGACGTCCTGCCGCCCGCGATATCGAGCCTCGAGCGCGAGGCCTTGCTCATTAGGTTGATCGATGAATGGGCATCCGCGCATCCCGACGAGAGGCTGGCGCTCGAGATCGCGGGCTCGCCCTCGCAGGCGATCGCGCTCGCGCGCAGCCTGGCCGAGCTCATCGACACATTCGAGACCGAAGAGGCCGATCTCGCGAGGCTGCCCGATCTCTTCGCCGCCGATCTGGCCGAGCATCGCAATTCGATCCTGAGCTTCCTCGCCATCATCCGCGAGAAGCTGCCGGTGGAGCTGTTCAGGCTCGGCCTGCTCGGGCCGATGGAAAGAAGGAGCCGCCTGCTCAGGCTCGAAGCCCACCGCCTCATGGAGACGAGGCCTTCCGGACCCGTCATCGCCGCGGGCTCGACGGGGTCCATTCCGGCGGCGGCCGAGCTTCTGAAGGCGATCGCATCCCTCGCCGACGGCGCCGTCATCCTGCCCGGCCTCGACCAGACGATGAGCGAGGCGAGCTGGCAGAGTGTTTCACCCCAGCATCCGCAATTCGGCCTGAAGCGCCTGCTCGACTCCTGGCAGACGACCCGAGAGGATGTCGAATTGCTGCCGGGCATAGAGAGGTTGCGGCCCGGAGCTGCGCGCGGCTGGCTCGCTTCCGAGATCATGCGGCCGACCGCCGCGGCCGGCGCCTGGCGCGAGAGCTTGTTCGCGGGGCGCGACAGGATCGAGCAAGGCATGGAGAAGGTGAGCCTGGTCGAGACGCGCGACCATCACCAGGAGGCCCAGCTCATCGCGCTGGTGCTGCGCGAGGTGCTGGAGACGCCGGGAAAGACCGCGGCCCTGGTGACACCCGACCGAGATTTGGCGCGCCGCGTGATCAGCGCCCTCAGGCGCTGGGGCGTCGAGATCGATGATTCTGCAGGCGAGCCCCTGATCCGCAAGCCGCTGGGATCGCTGCTCGCCTCGCTCATCGACTATCGGCTCTCGGACTTCGCCGTTCACGAATTCGCCAAGCTGCTGCATCACCCGCTGGCTGTCTTCGGCGTAGCCCCCGAGATCGCCCGCAAGGCCGCGGGCATCATCGATCTCGCTCTGCTGCGCGACGGCCGCGACCGGCTCGAACCGCATGAGATTCAAGAGGCGTTGCGCAAGGCACGCGCCGCGACCCTGACAAATGTACATACGCATCCGGCCCTGAAGCGCCTGAGCGATGATGACTGGGCCATGGCCACGGGCCATGCCGCGCAAGTGAGCGCCGGGCTCGGCGCTCTGGCGCAGCCCGGGACCGCCGCGACCACGCTCACCGAACATGTCGGTCGCTTCACATCCTGCCTCGCCGCCCTTGCCGATGAGGCGGCCGATCCTGCGTCTTCGGAGGCGCTCGACCAGCTCGTGCAATCGATGGCGGCGGCGGAGAAATTCCTGCCGCAGTGCGACATCGACCGCGCGCTGCTGTTCCTTGCGGGCTGGCTGCGCCGGCTGCCGGTGCGCCTGCCTGTCCATCATCCGCGCCTTGCCATCCTGGGTCTGCTCGAAGCCCGCCTGATCGATCCTGATGTCGTCATCATGGGGGGGCTCACGGAAGGCAGCTGGCCGGCCCAGCCCGATCCCGGCCCGTGGATCAACCGGCCGATGCGCGACACGCTGGGCCTCACCCCGCCCGAGCGCAGCATCGGTCTCACCGCGCATGATTTCGCGCAAGGCTTTGGCGCGCCGGAACTCGTCCTCACCTGGTCGAAGCGGGTGAAGGACCAGCCCGCTGTGGCCTCGCGCTGGATCCTGCGCCTCAACATGATTCTCGAGGCGACGGACATAGCCTGCGACAGGGGTGTCCGCTGGCAGAGCTGGGCTAGGAGCTTCGATGAACCGAAGGGCGACCGCCGGATCGCCATGCCGCGGCCCAGGCCACCCGTTGCGGCACGCCCGCGCAGCCTGTCGATCACCCAGGTCGAGAAGCTGATGCGCGATCCCTATCGCATCTATGCCGAGAAGGTCCTGCGCCTGATGCCTTTGCCGCCGATCGGCGCCGCTGCCGATCTGGGCCTCAGGGGCAATCTCATCCATGACACCCTCAACCGCTTCTCCACCGCCTATCCTCTGGCCTTGCCGGAGGACGCGGAAGGCGAGCTTCGGCGCATCGGGGCCGAGGTCTTCCAGCCCCATATGGCGGATGCCGATGTGTCGGGCTTCTGGTGGCCGCGCTTCCTGCGCATCGTGCCGTGGTTCATGGAAGAGGAGCGTATTCTGCGGCGCGGCCTCGTTCGCATCCATGCCGAAGCCGCGGGCGCCCACTCCTTCGATGGCTTCACGCTCACCGGGCGCGCCGACCGCATCGACATACTGGCTTCGGGCAAGGCCCGGCTCATCGACTACAAGACCGGCCGGGTTCCGACCGGCGCCCAGGTCAAGGCCGGGCTCGCCCCGCAACTGACGCTCGAGGCCGCTCTCGTCGCCCTGGGTGCGTTCCAGGGTGTCGATCCGGTCGAGACCGAGGAGCTTCTCTACATCAAACTCTCCGGCGGGGCGCCGCCTGGGCTGCTGCTGCCGGTCGCCGATCTCGAGATCATGGAGAAGGCCGGTGAGCATCTGGAGAAATTCAAGGCGCTGATGCGCGCCTATGACGACGTCACTCACGGTTATCTGCCGCGCGCCGCGATGGAGAAGGAACAGGACACATCGCCCTATGACCATCTCTCGCGCTGGCGGGAATGGTCGCTCGCCGAGGAAGAGACGTGAAGCTGTCGCTCGCGAGCTATGAGCAGCGCCGCGCCTCCGATCCACGTCAGTCGGTCTGGGTCGCGGCCAATGCCGGCTCCGGCAAGACGCATGTCCTGGTCGACCGGGTCATCAGGCTGATGCTGTCGGGCACGCCGCCCGACAAGATCCTGTGCATCACCTTCACCAAGGCGGCGGCCGCCGAAATGGCGAGCCGCCTGCATGGCCGCCTCGCCGCATGGGTCGTGCTCGAGGATCGTGACCTGGTCCAGCATATTGGCGCCATGGGCCATGCCGATGTCTCGCCCGATACGCTCAAGCGGGCGCGCGAGCTCTTCACCTTGGCGCTGGAGACGCCGGGCGGCCTCAAGATCCAGACCATCCACGCGTTCTGCGAGAGGCTGCTGCAACTCTTCCCCGTCGAGGCGGGGGTGGTTCCGGGCTTCGAGGTGATGGACGAGCGCAGTGCCGCCGAGCTTCTCGACCAGGCGCGCCGCCGGATCATCGCCGAGGCCGAGAGGTCGGACGATCCGGCGCTGAAGCGCATCGTGGCGCGCGCCCAGGCGGAGGCCTTCGACGAGTTGCTGCGCACCATCCTGGTCAAGCGCTCCGATCTCTCGGTCGACCTCGATCATCTGCGCCGCGACCTCGGCCTCGCGCCGCAGGACACGCAAGCGAGCCTCGTCGGGAGGCTCCTCGCCATCGATGCGACACTCTATGACCGGATGATCTCGAGCCTCGCGCGCTCGCCGGGCGCCACCGACCAGAAATCGGCGCGCGCTCTCTCCCGCATCAAGGCGGGCGACCGCGAAGCGGTCAAGGACATGTTCCTCAAGAAGGACCTCAAGCCTAGGGCGCTCTCTTCAATTGTCAGCAAGAAAGCGCAAGCGGCCGAGCCTTGGCTCGCCGAAGCGATCGAGGCGGAGATGGCGCGCATCCTCGCTCTCCTCGGCAAGGCGCACACGGTCGAGATGATGGAAGCGACCGAAGCCCTCGTCACCGTCGCCGCCCGCATCATCGCCGACTATGAGCGGCTGAAGCGGCTCTATGGGCGCTATGATTTCGAGGATCTCATTCTGCGCACCAAGCGCCTGCTGGTCGAGCAGGTGTCGTCGGCCTGGGTGCTGTTCAAGCTCGATGGCGGCATCGACCACATCCTGGTCGATGAGGCCCAGGATACGAGCCCGGCGCAGTGGCAGATCGTCAAGGCGCTGGCCGAGGAATTCTTCGCCGGTGCGGGTGCGCGCAGCGATATCACCCGGACGCTGTTCGTTGTCGGCGACCGCAAGCAGTCGATCTTCTCGTTTCAGGGCGCCGATCCCGCGGCCTTCGAGGAGACGCGGGTCTATTTCAAAACCCGGCTCAGCGAGGCCGAAGGTCTCGACAATGTGGCGCTCAGCATTTCCTATCGCTCGACCGAGACGGTGCTCGATGCGGTGGACAGGGTCTTCGCCAATGAAGCGGCGCGCCGCGGCCTCGATGCCGGCGGCGGCGACGACATCGTCCATGAGGCGGTGCGCAAGGGCCAGGCCGGCCTCATCGAATTGTGGCCGCCGACGCTCAAGGACGACAAGCCGGATTACGATCCCTGGCTGGTCCCGGTCGATCGCATCGACCGCAACCATCCGGCCCGCAAGCTGGCGCAGCGCATCGCCGAGACCATCGCGCAATGGCTGAAGGAAAAGCGCTGGATCGAATCTCTCGGCCGGCCGGTGAAGCCGGGCGACATCCTGATCCTGGTCAGGAGCCGCAGCGATTTCTTCTCCAGCATGCTGCGGGAGCTCAACCGCTGCCGCGTGCCGGTGGCGGGCGCCGACCGCGTCACCCTCAACGACCATATCGCCATCCAGGATCTCCTGGTGCTCGGCCAGTTCACCGTGCTGCCCGAGGACGACCATGCGCTGGCCTGCCTGCTCAAATCGCCGCTGGTTTCGCATCCCGCGGGCCGGGCTTTCAGCGATGACGATCTGTTCGACCTGGCGCAGGGAAGGGGCCGGCAGAGCCTCTGGCAGCGTCTTCAGGGGAACGACGTTCTCGCGCCGGTCGCGGCGCGCCTGCGCAACTGGATGGCCGTCGCGGCGCGGGAATCGCCCTTCGGCTTCTACAGCCGCGTCCTCGGCGAGGACATGCCGAGCCTGCGCCAGAACATCCTGTCACGCCTCGGCCCCGAGGCGCTCGACCTCATCGACGCTTTCCTCAACCGGGCGCTCGACTACGAGCAGCGCGAGACGCCGAGCCTGCAGGGCTTCCTGCACTGGTTCACATCGGCCGACACCGAGATCCGCCGCGACATGGACCAGAGCGGCGATGTGGTGCGCATCATGACAGTGCATGGCGCCAAGGGGCTCGAAGCGAACATCGTCTTCCTGCCCGATACCTGCCAGCCCCCCGATGACCGCAATGAGGTTCAGCCGCTGCTCCTGCCGGCGCCCGAGGGCAAGCTTGTTCCCTTCTGGCGTTTCGGCGGTGGCGTCGAGGCGCCGGAAGTTGCGGCCAAGCGCGATCTCCTGCGCGACCAGCGTCTCGATGAATATCGCCGCCAGCTTTATGTGGCCCTGACCCGGGCCCGCGATGAGCTCTATATTTGCGGCTATACGAGCGACGAGGCGCCGAAGGCCTCGAGCTGGTACAGCCTGATCGAGACGAGCCTCGAAGATTACCGCAAGGACGACGGGCTGATCCGCAACAAGGGCGTCCAGACGGCGCCGCCGCCCGCCGCCAGGATGGACGGGGAGCCGGATGCCCTTGTGCCGGCGCCGGCCTGGATGAGGCAAAAGCCGCCGCGCGAATGGGCGGGCCGCGACTGGATCAATCCCTCGCGCCTGGTGCGCAAGGGTCCTCAGGCGCCCGCTGCCGCCATGGAGCAGGGCCGTGCCCTGCACCGGCTGTTCCAGCTCCTGCCCGACATGCCGGCGCCTGAGCGGGCCGAGGCGGCGCAGCGCCTCCTCGCACGGCGCGGCATCGCGGGGGCGAAGGCCAGAACCCTCGGCGAGCGGGTGATCGCCATCATCGAGCATCCCGACTATGCCGCGTGGTTCGAGGGGGGCGGTCTGGCGGAGATCCCGCTGATGGCGGAATTGGGAACCGAGGGCCTTCTTGCCGGCCAGGTTGACCGCGTCGTCGTCCGGGCCGACGAGGTCCTGATCCTCGATTACAAGAGCGACCGCGCCCCGCCCCGGGATGTGGCGGCTATTCCCCCGGCCTATGTCGCCCAGCTTGCCGCCTATCGCGCGGCGCTGGCCCGCATGTTCCCGCAGAAGGCCGTTACGGCAGCTTTGCTGTGGACCGAGACCCCGCAGCTGATGGTCATTCCGGAGGAGATGCTTGATAGGGTCATGCCAGCCATGTAGCCGGGGCGGCCTTGACCCCAGGGGCCCCGGTCCCTACCTTTCGATCACCCGATTCCCGTCTTTCCCCCACGAGGTCCCCATGGCAACGCACCCGGTCTCCGATTCTTCCTTCGACGCCGACGTCCTGAAAGCGGATGGCCCGGTGGTCGTCGATTTCTGGGCCGAGTGGTGCGGGCCGTGCAAGATGATCGCGCCGGCGCTCGAGGAGATCGCCAAGGAGCTCGGCTCCAAGGTCAAGGTCGTCAAGATCAATATCGACGACAATCCGAAGACCCCGTCGCAATACGGCGTGCGCGGCATCCCGACGCTCATGCTGTTCAAGGGCGGCAAGGTCGCCTCGACCAAGGTCGGCGCGGCGCCCAAGGGCCAGCTCCAGTCCTGGATCGAGCAGTCGATCGCCTGATCTGCTGTAGGTCTGAGTATGGCTTAGCGCGGTCCGGTTATCCGGGCCGCGCTTCTCGTCTGGCCGTGGAAAGCGGGCTTCCTCTTCGCCCGGTCCCGTATGATGTATGACATTTTTGCGGACCTCTTGGCGCGATGGCGCACGCGATTGCAATTATAAGTGCTGTGTTTCCTAATCGCGACGATCTGATTTATGCTTGCGAGCCTTTTTACCCTTTTTGATCGAATCGGAATGATTCGATCAAAACGGGAAAGGCTCCAACGTGATCCGGAACGGCGGGCATCGGTTTTCCGAAAAGATCATGCGCAAGCAAAAAGCTATCGCCGCCCGGCGCCCGTCACATGCGACATCGTCTCGCCCGAATGGCGGGCGAGCA
>CAZICN010000130.1:0-10933 GCA_964537655.1 uncultured Aestuariivirga sp. | reverse complement strand
ACCACACTAGAATCCTGGATTTGCTAGTGTCCTTTCGAATCCGAAGTTCGCTCGGCGGACGCTGCCAATGCATGCGAACTTCGGATTCGGGACACTCGCGGCGAAGCTGGACATTCGGCCGGACAACGTGTGCAGTAGGGCATGACAGCATTTCCAGGAACGACCGCTTTCAATCTCCTCATGCCGAGGTGGCCGCGACCTTGCCCCGCCGAGGCGATGCCTCGGTTTCGGCCTGAACGCCCTGAAGCTTGAACCTCGTGGACAGGGTCGACTGCACCGTCATCGGCGCCGGCGTCGTCGGCCTCGCTGTCGCACGCGCGCTGGCGCTGGCCGGACGTGAAGTGCTGGTCATCGAAGCGGCAGACGGCATCGGCACCGAAACGAGCTCGCGCAATTCGGAGGTCATCCATGCCGGGATCTATTATCCGCAAGGCAGCCTGAAGGCGCGGCTGTGCGTGGCGGGCCGCGACCGGCTCTACGCCTATGCGCGCGAGCGCGGCATCGGCCATGAGCGCCTGGGCAAGCTCATCGTCGCCACAAGCGACGACCAAGTCGCCAGACTTCACCGGATACGGGCGGCGGCTGGCGCCTGCGGCGTCCATGACCTGACGCTTCTCGATGCCGCGACGGCGCGGCGCATGGAGCCGGCCCTTGCCTGCGTGGCCGCCCTCCATTCGCCCTCGACCGGCATCATCGACAGTCACGGGCTGATGCTGGCCCTGCAGGGTGATGCCGAGGCGCATGGCGCCGTCATCGCGTTGCGGACGAGAATCGCGCGGGGCGAGATCACGCCGCAGGGCATCGTGCTCGGCGCGGTGACGCAGGACGGCGAGGCTTATGAATTCGCATCGCGCGGCGTCGTCAATGCGGCGGGCCTCGGCGCCCAGGACATCGCACTGAGACTATCGGGATTTCCCTCGCATCTGGTTCCGGCCCTCAGCCTGGCGCGCGGCTGCTATTTCACGCTCAGCGGCAAGGCCCCGTTCTCGCGGCTCATCTATCCGGTACCGGTCGATGGCGGGCTCGGCGTCCATCTCACCCTCGATCTCGGCCATCAGGCGCGCTTTGGCCCCGATGTCGAATGGATCGACGGCATCGACTACACGCTGGATGAGAGCCGCGGCCAGTCCTTCTATGCCGATATCCGGCGCTATTGGCCGGACCTTGCCGAGGGCGGTCTCAATCCCGGCTATACCGGCATAAGGCCCAAATTGTCGAAGCGCGGGGAACCGGCGGCCGATTTCGTCATCCAGGGACCGGCCGATCACGGCGCCGGTGATATCGTCAATCTCTTCGGCATCGAAAGCCCGGGCCTCACGGCGAGCCTCGCCATTGCCGACGAGGTCGCCGCGAAACTGTCCGCCTCACGCTGACGGCAGCACCCGCCGCGTGCTGTCGCGCAGGCTCAGCTTGAATCCGAGATCGATGCGCGGCGTGACCGGCCGATTGCCGGAACCGCGAATGATTTCGAGGACGATCTCGGCGCTCAGGCGCGCCATTTCCTGGCGCGGCACGGCAACGGTCGTCAGGGCCGGGTAAGTGCTTTCGGCGAATTCCAGGTCGTTGAAGCCGATCACCGACAGGGACTCGGGAACGGCGATGCCGCGGCGGGCGCATTCGAACAGCACGCCCAGCGCCAGGTCGTCATTGCCGCAGAACAGCGCATCGAGATCCGGGCGCCGGTCCAGCAAGGTGCTGAACAGCTCGCCGCCCAGCTTCACCGTCGAGGGTATCGGCCCCCATTCCATCAGCGTCTCGGCATAGAGCCCCGCCCCCTTCATCGCATCGACATAACCCGCCACCCTGTCACGCGTGCGCGAATCGAACCACGCCGCGAGAATGCCGATCCTGCGATGGCCCAACTCGATCAGATGGCGCGTCGCCATCCCGCCCGCTTCATACTGGGAAATGCCGATATTGATGTCGATCGGCGTGTCGGTCAGGCCCATGGTCTGGATGATCGGAATGCCGGCATGCTCGAGGAGCTCGCGCGCATAGGGCGTCTGATCGACGTCGGTGAGGATCAGCGCTTCCGGGTGCTGGCCCAGCAAGGTGACGATGGCCTTCTCTTCATCGAGCGGCGAATAGCGGCTGTTCAGCACCATGACCTGGAAGCCGGCCGGCTGAAACATGTCGTAGAGCCCGCGCAGATAATCGGCGAACACGCCATTGGTGAGCGAGGAGACGACCACGCCGATGACGTTCGAGCGCGACGAGGCCAGGATGCTCGCGGCGCGGTTGGGAATGTAGGCAAGGTCCTTGATCGCGGTCTCGATGCGATCGCGCAATTGCGGCGAAACCATCTCGGGGCGGCGCAGGGCGCGCGACACCGTCACCGCGCTGACGCCGGCGCGTTTCGCGACATCGGACAATTTGCTGCGCGCCCGGCGCTGCTTCCGCGGCATGTGCATCATCCTCCCGTCTTATCTTTATCTGTGCGTCAGTTCAATTGACAGCGCTTTCATCATATAATACTCTTACCCTCGCACCACCGGATGGATTGCCTTTTTCGGGTTATATTTCAATTGCTTCTCTCAAAAGAGGCGAGCCCTTTCGGCGTGGATTGACCAGCCAACTCAAGAATGGCGTTTGGGAGGAATCACCAATGAACCCGACAGTGAAAAGCCTGAGCCTTGCTTCGGTCGCCGGAGCTTTCGCCTTGAGCCTGAGCCTCGGCAGCGCCCTGGCCGAGGGCCCCGAAGTGGTCGCCGGCCCGAGTTCGGACCCGAACTGCTTCGTGCCGTGGACGGCCGAAACCAAATTCTATCAGTACCCCAAGAAAGAAGGTCCTTACCGGATCGCGCTCGCCAATGGCTATATCGCCAACACCTGGCGCATCCAGATGATCCAGTCGGCCAAGGCCTATGCGGCGCAGCCGGAAGTGGCCGCCAAGCTCAAGGAGTTCAAGGTGGTCTCCACCGGCGAGGACGTGCCGGCGCAGATCTCGGCCGTCGATAACTTCATCGATTCAGGCTACGACGCGATCGTCGTCAATGCGCAGAACGCGGCCGCGCTGATCCCCGCCCTCAAGCGCGCCAAGGCCGCCGGCGTCATCGTCGTCGCCTTTGACGGCACGGTCGATGATTCCGAAGACCTGATCAACGTCAATGTCGATCAGAAAGGCCTCGGCATCCTGTGGGCCAACTGGCTCATCAAGCATCTGCCCGAAGGCGGCAAGATCCTCGAAGTCAGGGGCGTCGCCGGACACCCGGTCGACGGCATCCGCCATGAAGGCATCCAGGAGACCTTCGCCGCGTCCGGCAAGAAGTGGGACATCGTCGAGGTCGTCGGCAAATGGGACGACAGCGTCGCCCAGAAGGTGACGGCCGACGCGCTCGCCACCAGCGGCCCCTTCGACGGCATCACCGGCCAGGGCGGCGACACCGGCATCGTGCAGGCGATGATCGACGCCAAGCACAAATTCGTGCCCTTCGGCGGCGAGACGGAAAACGGCTTCCGCAAATTCTGCGCCAAGTACGCGGGCGATGGGCTGAAATGCTCGTCCGCCGGCTCGGGCCCGGCGCAGGTCGCGGTGGCGATCAAGACCGCCATTGCGGCACTCGAGGGCACTGTCCTGCCGCAAGCGATCAAGCTGCCGCTGGCGATCGTCGAGGATCCCAACTTCAAGGAAGGCGCCGACTTCTATCCCGACCAGTCGGATAATTTCTTCGTCGGCAATTCCTTCCCGACCTGCGGCATTGACATTTCCGCCATCGAGATCCTCAATCAGAGCAAGGATAACCAGTAAGCGCACGACGAGGGCGCTGCGGTTGGCCGTGGCGCCCTCTCCTGAAGTGACGGCGGGAGGGGCTTGATGAACGGAGCGGATGCGCTCTTCCGCATGGAAGGCATCTCGAAGCGTTATGGCGGCGTCCATGCGCTCGAGAAGGCGGAGCTTGTGGTCGAAGCGGGCCGCATCCACGCCATTCTCGGCGAGAACGGGGCCGGGAAGTCGACGCTGATCAAGATCATGGCGGGCGTGGTGACGCCGGATGAAGGCCGCATGACGATGAACGGGGCGGCCGTCGCCTTCCCCTCGCCCGCCGCCGCCAACCATGCCGGCATCGCCTGCATCTTCCAGGAATTGTCGCTCATCCCCGATCTCGGCGTCGCCGACAATATCGTCATCTCCGATCCTCCGCAGCGCTTCGGCATGATCGACCGCAAGGCCCAGCGCCGCATCGCCGAGGAAGCGCTTGCCCGTGCCGGCGCCGCCGACATCCACCCCGCCGCCCTGGTCAAGGACCTGCCGCTGTCGCGCCGGCAACTGGTCGAGATCGCCAAGGCGCTGGCGCGCCGGCCCCGGATCCTCATTCTCGATGAGGCGACGTCGGCCCTGACCCAGGCCGATGTGACCAAGATATTCCAGGTGCTGAAGCGGCTGCGCGATGACGGCATGGCGCTTCTCTACATCTCGCACCGCATGAACGAGATCGCCGAGCTCGCCGACACCTGCACGGTGTTCCGCAACGGCCGCAATGTCGCGACCTACGCCAATGGAGCCAGGAGCGACACCGAAGTCGTCGAGATGATGATCGGGCGCGAATACAGCCATGTCTTCCCGCCGAAACCGCCGGCGGCGCCCGCCGGCAAGGCTCCCGCTCTCGAATGCCGCAATCTGTCCTGGGCCGGCAGGCTCAACGACATCTCGCTCAGGGTCGGCGCCGGCGAAGTGGTCGGCCTTGGCGGTCTCGACGGCCAGGGCCAGCGCGAGCTCCTGCTCGCCTTCTTCGGCGTGCTCGCCGGGTTGTCGGGCGAGGTGCTCGTCGACGGGCGGCCGGTCTCGATCACCAGCCCGGCCAAAGCCAAGAGTCACGGCATCGGCATGGCGCTCATCCCCGAGGACCGCAAGACCGAGGGCCTGATGCTGCCGATGTCGGTGAAGGACAATCTCTCCTTCGCTTCCCTCGATCTCCTGTCCAGGGGCAGCGTCATCGACGCCGCCGCCGAGCAGCGCCGCAACGAGGACATGCTCGACCTCCTCGCCATCAGGACGGCCGGCCTCGATATCCCGGTCGGAGCGCTCTCGGGCGGCAACCAGCAGAAGGTGGTGATCGCCAAATGGCTGATGCGCAAGCCGCGCATCATCCTGCTCAACGATCCGACGCGCGGCATCGATGTCGGCACCAAACAGGAGATCTACGCGCTGCTCCGAAGGCTTGCCGATGACGGCGCGGCGATCCTGTTCTATTCGACCGACTATGACGAACTGATCGGCTGCTGCGATCGGGTGCTGGTGCTCTATGACGGCGCCATCAGGCGCGAGCTCGTCGGCGACGGCATCACCGAGCGGGCACTGATCGCCAGCGCCCTCAATATCGTCGGCGCGGACTCATCCATGCACAGAGGGGCTGAGGCATGAAGGACTGGCGCTACTGGCTCGCCGAACAGCGCGGCACGCTGATCGCGCTCGGCATCTTCATCTTCATGTTCACGATCTATGTGTCGAACCATTCGGCCGGTCTCACCACCAATGTGGTGCAAACGGCGGCGAACAAGGGCACGCTTCTCGCGCTTGTCGCAATGGCGCAGACGCTGGTGGTGATCACCGCCGGCATCGACCTCTCGGTCGGCACCATTTTCGTCCTCACCAACTGCATCGCCTCCATGGTGGTGACCGGCAATCCCTTGCAGACGGCGCTCGGCGTCGTCTTCGTGCTTCTGGTCGGGGCCTTGTGCGGGGCCATCAACGGCCTCATCGTCATCTATGGCCGCCTGCAGCCGATCGTCGCCACCATCGGCACCGGCGCCATCTATTTCGGCATCGCGCTCATCCTGCGCCCGCTGCCCGGCGGCACCGTCAATGAAACCCTCGCCGATACGATGACCGGCAAGCTCTTCGGCATCGTGCCGGCAAGCCTCGTGATGCTGCTCGCCATCGTGCTGATATTGTGGCTGCCCTTCTGCTCCTCGGTGATCGGGCGCGCCGCCTATGCGTCCGGCTCCTCGGAAACCGCGGCCTTCATGTCGGGGATGCCGATCAGGCGGGGCAAGTTCGCCGCCTATACGCTGGGCGGCCTGCTCGCCGGGATCGGCGGGCTGTTCCTGACCTTCTACACCTATTCGGGACAGGCGTCGTCGGCGAGCGCCAGCACCTATACGCTGCTGTCGATTGCCGCCGTCGTGCTGGGCGGCGTCTCGCTGTTCGGCGGGCGCGGCAGCGCCATCGGCGCCATCTTCGGCGCCTTCGCCTTCCGCACCATCGGCGATCTGATGTTCGTCTTCGATTTCGACGCGCTATGGCAGCCCCTGTTCCAGGGCGTCATCCTGCTGCTCGCCGTCTGCCTCGGCGCCATCGGGCTGATCAGGGTGCGTAACCGGCTGGAGTGGTTCGGATGAGCGACACGACCATGGGGAGAACAGATCACGATCACCTCGGATCGTTCCGATCCGAGATGATCAACGTGATCGGAATCTTGATTTGGCGCGTGATCGGACGGAAAACCGATGTCCGCTTTTCCTGATCACGCGCTCGGGCGCATTCCCCGCTTCATCCGCCGCGTCGAACCGGCGGTAGCGATTTCCTTCGGCTGCATCATCCTGCTCCTGCTCTTCGGCAGCCTCTATTCGTCGGCCTTCCTGTCGGCTGACTATCTCCTGCAGCAGCTCAAGGTGGCGTCGTTCCTCGGCGTCATCGCCACCGGCATGATGCTGGTCATCCTGCTCGGGCAGATCGACCTGTCGGTGCCCTGGGTGGTGGCGGCCGGCGCCATGGTGGCCTGCGCGGCGACCGCCTATGGTCCGGTGGTGACTGTGCTCGCCGTGCCCATCGGCGTCCTGTGCGGCATGCTGATCGGGCTCATCAACGGCATCGGCGTCGCCTATCTGCGCATCCCCTCGATGATCATCACGCTCGCCACCAATGCGGTCGCGCAGGGGCTGATGGTCGTCTATACCGGCGGCTTCTCGCCGCGCGACTTCGCCACCGACGAAATGCGCTATCTCGCCACCGGCTCGCTGATCCCGGGCGTGCCCAACGCGCTCATCATCTGGGCGATCGTCGGCGCCGGCATGGTGTTCGTGCTGACGCGCACCTCCTTCGGGCGCGCCGTCTACGGCATCGGCAACCGCGAGCGCGCCGCCTATCTCTCCGGCATCGATACCAGGCGGGTGGTGATGATCGCCTTCGTCGCCGCCGGAGCCTTGAGCGCCTTTGGCGGTGTGCTGCTGGCGGGTTATGCGTCCAAGGCCGCGCAGGGCATGGGCGATGCCTATCTGCTCCCCGCCATCGCCGCCGTCGTGCTCGGCGGCACCTCCATCCTCGGCGGTCGCGGCTCCTATCTCGGCACCGTGGCGGGCGTCATCCTGATCACGCTCCTGCAGTCGATCCTGTCGGTGATGCAGATGCCGGAGGCCGGCCGGCAGATCATCTATGGCATCGTCATCATCGGCATGTTGCTGCTCTATGGACGCCAGCGCCGCACCGAGTGAGGCGCTAGCCACCTGCCTCGCGGCCCTCAAATTCCGAAAGCACCGTGCGATAGGGCTTGACTCTTCCCGCAACCCAGGCTTGATTGAAGTGGTCTGACAGCCTGACCGGTTAAGAGTCAGGGCCAGGGGAGCGAAATCTTGAAATCCACGCCGACATCAACCGGCCTGCTCAGCCCAATCAAGAGTCAAACCCTTGATTCTGCTGTGATTGATGCGCTCGCGGCCTATGTCGAAGAGGCCCGGATCGCTCCCGGGGACCGCCTCCCCTCGGAACGTATGCTGTGCGACCGGCTGGAGGTCAGCCGGCCCACCGTTCGCGAGGCTCTCAAACGCTGGGAAGCGCTCGGCATCGTCGAGATGCGCAAGGGCTCGGGCGTCTATTTGCGCAAGGCGGTCGGGCGCAACATCGTCCACGTCCCGCTGGTGCTCAGCCGCTCGTCGAAAGTGAAGGATCTGCTGCACGGCCTGCAGGTGCGCCGGGCGCTCGAAGGCGAGGCCGCCGCCATTTGCGCCGCCTCCGCCTCGGCCGGCCGCATCGCCATGATCGAGAAGGCGCTGGTGCGGATGGAAGCCGCCCATGCCATCGGCAATTCCTCGGAAGAGGACTGGGAGTATCATCAGTCGATCATCGAGGCGACCGGCAATCCCCTCTTCACCCAGATCATCCAGTCGATGCGCGATCTGGTGCATCAGTTCTGGGAGAACCCGCTGCAGCTGCCGCATTTCGCCGAAGCGTCCTTCCCCTTCCACCGCAGCATGTTCGACGCCATCGCCAGGCGCGATCCGCAAGCGGCGCGCGCCGAGGCGCTCAAGATCATCGACAGTGTCGGCAGTGAAATCCGCGAGGCTTTTCCAGATGAAGCATGAAACCCGCATCACGGATGCCGCCGACGCCGCCATCGAAGCGGCCTCGCTGATCCTGTGCGATGACGCGCCGCACCTGCACGACCCGGTGGTCGGGCCGATCTACCAGACCTCGCTCTTCACCTTCAAGGACTTCGCCGAGATGCAGAGGACCTTCGCCGGCGAGGCGCAGGCCTATATCTACAGCCGCGTCGGCAATCCGACCGTGCATGACTTCGAGCGCCGCATCGCCGAGCTCGAAGGCGCCGAGACGGCGCGCGCCTTCTCTTCCGGCATGGCGGCGATCAGTTCGACGGTGCTCTCCATCGTCTCGGCCGGCGATCGCATCGTCGCGGTGCGCAACTGCTATGGCGATGCCTATCGCTTCTTCGAGAAGCTCCTGCCGCGCTTCGGCATTCGGGTCGACTATGTCGACGGCTCGGATGCGGAAGCCGTCGAAGCGGCGCTGCCCGGCGCAAAACTCCTCTATCTCGAAAGCCCCTCCTCGATGGTGTTCGAACTGCAGGACATAGCGCGCCTCGCCGGCACCGCCCGTAGCCAGGGTATCACCACCGTGATCGACAATTCCTGGGCGACGCCGATCTTCCAGAAGCCCGTCACCCATGGCGTCGACCTCGTGCTGCATTCGGCATCCAAATATATCGGCGGCCACAGCGACACGGTGGCGGGAGTGGTCGCGGGTTCGCGAGCGCTCGTCGCCCGGATCAACGAGCTCACGCACCCCTTCCTCGGCGCCAAGCTTTCGCCGCTCGAAGCTTTCCTGCTGATCAGGGGCCTCAGGACGCTGCCCTTCCGCATCAAGCGCCACATGGAAAGCGCCCTCCTCATCGCCGAGCGCCTGCGCGGCCATGGCCATGTCACCAATATCCACCACCCGGTCTATTCCAACCATCCCGGCCGCGCCACGCTTTCCGGCTTCACCGGCCTCTTCACCTTCGAGGTCGATGACGCGATCGACATTCCGCGCTTCGCCGATCTTCTGAAGTTCTTCCGCCTGGGCGTCAGCTGGGGCGGACATGAAAGCCTGATCGTGCCGGTCGCGGCGTCGCTGGCGCAGACACCCGGCGTCAATTCCTTCGACCGCTTCAATGTCAGCCCGCGCGCGATCCGGCTGCATGTCGGGCTCGAGGATCCGGAAATGCTATGGGCCGATCTGGAGAAGGCCCTGGCGAAGAGTGTGAGGACTTAGGGCGCTTCCCGCCGAAGTTGTTCGACTTTGGCTACAAGGGAGGGCTCCGAGATGCTGAGTATCAACAAGGGAGGAGAACCAATGAAAAGACTGTTGCAAACCATCATGTTCGGCGCCGGCATCATGGCGTTGGCGAGCGTCGCCTCGGCCGAGACCAAGGTGCAGCTGGTGGAAGTGATCACCAGCCCGCAGCGCACCGAGTTCCTGCAGAAGCAGCTCGCCGAATTCGAGAAGGCCAATCCCGACATCAAGGTCGAGATCGTCTCCCTCCCCTGGGGCCAGGCCTTCGAGAAGTTCCTGAGCATGGTGCAGGCGGGCGAGACGCCCGATATCGTCGAGATGCCGGAGCGCTGGATGGGCCTCTATGGCAACAACAGCCAGCTCGAGGATCTCGGCCCCTATATGAAGGACTGGGCCGAACTCGGAACCCTGGGCGACCGCGCCAAGCAGTTCGGCTCCACCGTCAAGAACACCCAGTACATGATCCCCTATGGCTACTATGCCCGGGCGATGTTCTGGAACAAGAAGCTGTTCGCCGAAGCGGGCCTCACCGAGGCGCCGAAGACGATCGATGAATTCACCGCGGCGGCCAAGAAGATCGCCGAGCTCGGCAACGGCAAATACGGCTACTGCCTCAGGGGTGGCCCCGGCGCCTTCGGCGGCATCCAGATGTTCATGAACATCATGGACGGCAAGCCCGGCTTCTTCAACGAGGACGGCACCTCGACCTTCAACGAGGAAGGCTCGGTCAAGGCGCTGCAGATGCTGCAGGACATGTACAAGAACGGCTGGGTGCCGAAGGACAGCGTGAGCTGGGGCTTCAACGAGATCGTCACCGGGTTCTATACCGGAACCTGCGCGATGCTCGACCAGGACCCGGACGCCCTTATCGGCATTGCCGAAAAGATGAAGGCGGACGACTTCGCGGTGGCGCCGATGCCGACCGGCCCCGATGGCAAATCCTATCCGACGCTGGGCTATGCCGGCTGGTCGATGTTCGCCGACAGCGGCGTCAAGAAGGAAGCCTGGAAGGTCATCGAGTTCCTGTCGAACAACAAGCAGAATCTCGAATGGGCCAAGGTGGTGGGCGTGCTGCCGATCCACAATGGCGCCGATCAGGACGCTCATTTCAAGACCGAGCAGTTCAAGGGCTGGTTCGAGGAACTGTCGAACCCGGACAAATATGTCTTCGTGACGCCGCCGACGCATCTCGAGAATCTGGGCGTGTTCTATGATTCCATGGTGCCGACCGGCTTCCAGGAGATCCTGCTTTCGAAGCGCGCGCCGAAGGAAGTCGCCGACGAATGGGCGGCGTTCCTGACGGCCGAGCGAAAGAAGCGCAACCTATTGAACGACGGTTCGTTTGAAAACGCGGCTGGAAAGGACTGGTCCGCGTCTTCTTGGAAGAGTAATCCCCAAGCGGTCACGCGGGTCGAGGGCGCGGTCGAG
>CAZICN010000129.1:0-11023 GCA_964537655.1 uncultured Aestuariivirga sp. | reverse complement strand
AGACCTCCGCCAGATATTCGAGGATGGCGAGCGATTCCCACACCGTCACCTTGCCATGGTGCAGGACCGGGACCTTGGCGGCGGCAGAATGCTCGGTAATGCGTTTGCGGGTTTCGGGCCGGCGCAATTGGATGGTCGTTTCCTCGAAGGGTATCCTCGCCACGGACAATGCCATCCACGGCCTCAGCGACCAGGACGAATAGTTCTTGTTGCCGATGACGAGGGTGAGTTTCGCCATGGGAGGCCCTATTTGCGCGCCGGCAGGGGCTCGACGGCGCCGCCTGCTTCCTTCCAGGCGCCGAAGCCGCCCTTCAGGTTCTTCACGGGCTTGAGCCCCATGGCCTTGAGGGTCTGGGCCGCGAGCAGCGATCGCCAGCCCGAGGCGCAATGGATGACGAAGGTCTTGTCCTCGGCAAAGACCGGCTTGTGATAGGGGCTCTCGGGATCGACCCAGAATTCGAGCATGCCGCGCGGCGCGTGGAACGAGCCGGGGATACGGCTTTCGCGCTCGAGTTCACGGATGTCGCGGATGTCGACGATGACCACATCGCCACGTCCGGCGAGCCCCAGAGCCTCGGCGGCGGTGATGCTCTCGACCCCGGCCTCGGCCTTCGCCAGCAGCTCTTTGTAGCCTTGCGTGATTGTCTGAGCCATGCCCTCTCCTTCAGAGGCTGGCTACAGTCACCTTCAGACCGGCGATGTCAAGCGTGAGGTAGGTCAGATGTGGTTGATGCGGGAAAGCGCTACTGCCGCCATGGCGACCACGGCTACCACATACACGTAGAAGATCGGTGGGATTCTGATGGCGCGAGACTGGCGGATACGCAGCATGGCACATACTCCAACTCACCATGTCATCGCACGAAATCGTTAAGCGGACGTGGATGAGCGCTTAACCGGCTGTTCACCATGTCACATCGAGCGGGGCAGATAGCGCCAGGCGACGAAGCCCACGACCGCGAGCCAGACTCCCAGGATATAGAACACGGTGCCGAGCGGGAAAGCGAGCAGCACGAAGGAATAAATGAGCGACGGCAGCAGGTCGGATAGGTCGTTATAGCTGCGATAGACGCCGGTCATTTGCGGGCGCTCGTGGGCGCGAACCGAGCGCAGATAGGGAATGCCCCCCACTCCATCGAGGCCCGAATTGGCGACGGCGCCGACGAGCAGGAAAACCGCGGCAATGACCGGGGCGCCGGTTCCGGCATAACCCGCCCCGATCACGGCGACGGCGGCGACGCCATAGGCCCAGACGATCACCTTGCGCACGCCGATGCGCTCGGAGAGCTTGCCGAACAGATAGGCCGTGCCCAGGGCCAGCTGGCTCAGCGAAATCAGGATGCCGCTCGCCTCCTTGCCGAGATTGCCCTCGATCATCAGCAGCGTGCCGTAGACGAAGAAGGTCGTCCAGAAGCAGGACCGGCCGAAGGCGATGATCCAGGCAAGGCGCAGGCGCGGCTGGCTGCAGAAGCGGCCGACACTGGCGAGCGGGTTCTGCGGCGTCGAGGTCGCGGCCTTGATGACCGGATGAGCATTGAGCCGCAGATACCAGAAGAACATGATGACCACGCAGCTGGTGGCGATGCACAGGAGCTGCGGGGCCCATGGCCCATAGACCTCGTAGAGCCAGACGCCGAGGAATGGGCCAATGGTCCACGACACCGTCGAGAAAGCGAGCCGCATCGGCTCGGAGCGGACGAGATCCGCCTTGCGGATATGATCGAGAATATAGAGCGCCAGCGCGATATTGAGGGTGGCGGCGCCGACATTGCGCAGATACATGCCGCCCACCTGCCCCGGCAGCGTGTGGATGGCGAAGGCGAGCGAGGCGAGGATCAGGCCGACCACGCCCGCGGTGTAGATCCAGCGGCGCGCCACATAGCGGAAGAGCAAGGGCAAGGTCAGCGTCGACACCAGGACGGCGAGACTCACGCCGGTGAACAGCACACTGACTTTCTGGCTGCTCTGAAGGAGATCATGCGCCTGAACCGAGACGACGGTCGCCACCAGGGCACGGGCGAAGGATTCGATCGCGAAAAGAGTCGCGAAGGCAAACGCCCCGCGTTTCGGCGGTGATGCGGTCCAGATGACGGGAGAGGCTTCGGAAGCCATCGGCAGGGAAACTCGAGGTGCGATGGACAGAAGCACCGCCATGCCCGGATTCGCAAGGAATTTCAGGGCAGATCATGCATGCGCGGCCCTCATGGCTGGCGCCGGTCGGATACGAAAGGCCGGGATCACTTTCTTAGCCCGAGGCATAAAACCACGATCCGCGAATTTTGTTGCAGTGCGAAAAACCTTGTTCCCCTTCGTCGCGACGCGCTTTAAGGAGCGGCCATGCCTGGTTCCGAGAAACAATCCGTCGCCCTGGTCTCGATGGCCGCGAGCGCTGGCCTCGCCATCGCCAAGCTCATTGCGGGCCTGCTGACGGGCTCGCTCGGCATCCTGTCGGAGGCCGTCCACAGCTTCACCGATTTCTGCGCCACGGTGATCACCTATTTTGCCGTGCGCCTCGGCGACCAGCCGCCGGATGAGAGTCACCACTACGGCCACGCGAAGTTCGAAAGCATCGCGGCCTTGGCCGAGACCGGCCTGCTGCTCGCCACGACAGGCTGGATCGCCTATGAGGCGATCCACCGTCTGCTCTCGGGCGATACCCAGATCCTGATCACCTGGTGGGCGGCGGCGATCATCGTCGCTTCGATCGTCATCGACTTCCTGCGTTCGCGCGCATTGAGCCGGGTCGCCAGGGCGACGTCGAGCGAGGCGCTGGCCGCCGATGCCCTCAATTTCACCTCGGACATGTGGAGCTCGATGGCGGTCCTGGCCGGCCTCGCAGCGGTCTGGCTCGGCTATCCCGCCGCCGACGCGATCGCCGCTCTGATCGTCGCCGCGGTGATGGCCTTGATCGCTTTGCGCCTCGGCAAGCGCACACTCGACACCTTGCTCGACGCCGCTCCCGGCTCGGTTACTGAAGATATCCGCCGCATCGTCATGGGGACGCCAGGCGTCCTCTCGCTCGAACGCCTGCGCATCCGGCCGGCCGGGGCCACTTTGTTCACCGGCGTCCTCGTCTCGGTGCCGCGCACCATGCCGGTCGACGACATGATCGCGCTGCGCGAGAAGCTCGCCCGTGACATCCGCGCCCGCTATCCCAACGCCGATGTCACCGTCACCACCGATCCGGTGGCGCTCGATGACGAGACCGTCGCCGAGCGCGTCAGGCTCATCGCGCAGCAGCAAGGTCAGGCTATCCACCACCTGACCATCCAGCGTGTCGGCATCAGGACCGCGGTCAGCTTCGACCTCGAGGTCGACGGCCATATGGCGCTGCTCGATGCCCACGAAAGGGCGACGAGGCTGGAAGCGGCCATCCGTCATGAGCTCGGCGCCGATGTCGAGGTGGAGAGCCATATCGAGCCGCTGCCCGAGAGAGTGCTGCCCGGCGAGGACCTTCCGCCCGAGGGCCGGCAAGACGTCGAGGCCCTGCTGCGCAGGCTCGCGGCCGGCGAGAAACGCGTCTCCGACATCCACAATGTCCGGGTCAGGCGCAACAGCGAGGGCATTTTCGTCCACTATCACTGCCGGTTCTCGCCCGATGAGACGATCGAGACCGTGCATGAGGTCATCGACCGGATCGAAATGGAGCTGCAGCAGGGCAAACCCGAGGTCAGGCGGGTCATCGCGCATGCCGAACCGGTCGGACATGCGACGCACTGAACTTGCTGCAAGTCATCTGGAAAGAGGGTGAATACATGAAGATTCTACGCCAGGACGACTACAAGGTGATGCCCTGGAAGAATGGCGGCGGCATCACCACCGAGATCGCGGTATTCCCCACCGGCGCGGGTCTCGGCATCGCGCAGTTCCACTGGCGCGTCAGCATCGCCGATGTGGCCTCGGACGGCCCGTTCTCGAAATTCCCGGACTATGACCGCCATATCATGCTGCTCGAGGGCAAGGGCATGCGGCTTGCCATCGAGGAGAGCGATGACATCGACATGAGCGTGCCCTACCGCCCCAAGAGCTTTTCGGGCGACTGGACCGTGAGCGGGCATCTGGCCGGCGGACCGGTGCGCGATTTCAACCTGATGGTGGCGCGCCAGCACGGCCGCGGGTCGCTCACCTGCCAGGCCCTCTCCACGCCCCTGCCGCTCGCGGGTGATGGAACGACGCGCCTCATCCACTGCATCGGTGGCGAGCTGTCGCTTGGCGGTCACATCGTCGGAACGGGCGAGACGGCGATCATGGCCGGCATGGAGAACGCGGTCCTCTCACCGCTCGAATCCGAAGCTCTCGTCGCCCTGTGCGTGATCCATCATCACCAGGGCCAGGCGCCCCGCATGTAGCGCAGATAGGGCGTGCGGATGCCGTGGCGGGCATAGAAGCGCTGCAGCGCCTCGTCCTTCTCGTCCACCATCCAATAGACCTGGGCGGCTCCCCTTGCATCGGCCTCGGCATAGACGGCGCCGAGCAAGGCCTCACCGGCCTTGTTGCCGCGTGCACTCTCCATAACGAAGAGATCCTGCAGGAAGGCGATGTCCGAGCCTGTCCAGGCAAAGGGCGCGAAGCTCACCGTCGCGAAACCGATCGCCGCGCCCGCCGCGTCGCGGGCCAGGAGGATCGCAAGACTGCTCCCGGGCGCGAGAGCGGTCCGCCAGCTCTGCTCGGTGACCTCGTCCGGCACGGCGCCCGACATGTGGCGCTGCCACTGCCGCCACAGGCTGATCCAGTCGTTCTTGTCCGCGGGACCGGCGCGCGCGACGCGGATCGTGCTCACACCAGCCATAATGCCGCGAGCCCCAGGAAGGCGAAGAAGCCGACCACGTCGGTGACGGACGTCACGAACACGCCCGATGCGATCGCCGGATCGATGTCGAAATAATCGAGTGTCAGCGGAACCAGGATGCCTGCGAGGGCCGCGGCGAAGAGATTGATGATCATCGCAGCACCTATGATGAGGCCGAGCCGGTCGGAGCCGAACCACCAGTAAGCGAGCCCGCCCACCAGCACGGCGAAGATCAATCCGCTGAGCAGCCCGGAAGTGCACTCGCGCAGTGTCACCCTGACGGCGTTGAACGGGCCCAGATCGCGCAGGGCGAGGGCCCTGACCGCCACCGTCATGGTCTGGGTGCCGGCATTGCCGCCCATCGAGGCGACGACCGGCATCAGGATGGCCAGCGCCACCATCTGCTGGATGGTCGCGTCGAACCAGGAGATCACCCAGGAAGCGAGGAGTGCCGTGCACAGATTGAGGAGCCGCCAGGCAAAGCGCGACCGGGTCGTCGTCCATACCGTGTCGTTGATCGTTTCTTCCTTGTCGACGCCGGCCAGCAGCAGGATATCCTCCTCGGCCTCGTCCTCGATGACGTCGACGATGTCATCGACCGTGAGCACGCCGACCAGGCGCTTGTCGGCATCGACGACCGCGGCCGACACCAGATTGTATTGCTTGAACTTGAAGGCGATCTCGTCCTCTTCGTCGAGCACCTGGAACGTCGTCTGTTCGCGCTCCATAATGTCGGAAATCTTGCGCTCGCGCCCGTTGCGCAGCACCCGGCTCACCGGCACGACACCGGTCAGATGGAAGCTCGGATCGATGACATAGACCTCGATGAAATCTTCCGGCAGGTTTTTCTCGGTGCGCAGGTGGTCGATGGTCTTGCCGATGGTCCAGAATTCGGGGACGGCGACGAATTCCGTCTGCATCAGGCGTCCCGCGGTGCCTTCGGGATATTCGAGCGCCCGGTTGAGCGCGGCGCGGTCCTCGCGCGAGACCTTGGCCAGGATCTCTTCCTGGTCCTCCTTGTCGAGGTCCTCGATCAGATAGGCGGCATCGTCGGTATCGAGCTTCTTGATGGCGGAGGCGATGACATCGGCCGGCAACGCTTCCATGAGCTGGTCGCGCACCGCTTCGTCGAGCTCGGCCAGGGCCTCGACATCGAAGCCGCGGCCGAGTGCGGAAATCAGTCTGACACGCTCATCGGGCTCGAGCGCCTCGATGAGGTCGGCGAGGTCGGCGGCATGCAAGTCGCGCGCTTCGCGGCGAAGCGTCTCGGTGTTGCCCGAGCCCAAGGCCCCCTGCATGACGGCAAGGAAATCGGGCGACAACGAGCCCCATTCGTCGCGAATATCCCTTTCGGTGCCGGTCGCCGCCATGGGTCCCCTGATTGCCATCGACTACAAACTCGTGGCACAGTTTCAGAGGACCTTTACAAGAGCAAGAGCCATCATGCGCAAAATCGAGAATTCGGAGCGTATCGTCACCAACATCAAGACCACCAGGTTCAAGCCCTATGTGGTCGACGGCCAGACCCTGAGCGACCAGAGCTATCTGCAGCTCGACGACACCTTCCCCGAAAGCGCGGGCTTCTACATCTACCGGATGGAGCCTGGCGCCTCGAGCCAGCCGCACGAACATACCTGCCACGAGCAGTTCCTGATGATCGAAGGTGAGCTCATCGACAATGACGGCTATGTCTATAAACCGGGCGATTTAGTGCTGCTCAAGGAAGGAACGCAGCACAATTCCTATACCAAGACCGGGGCGACGATCGCGGTCTTCGTGCGCGAGATCGAACGGAATCTGTGAACAGAGCGCTTTGGTCTCCCATGCCGTGCCTATGGAATCGCACATGCTCCATTCTTCCCCGTTAAGGGTAGGGCTATCGTATATGGGCTTACTGGATGCGCGAGCTCTCTCCAGGCTTTCCCCTCTCCCGTCCGCAGGATGGGAGAGGGTGGCCGAAGGCCGGGTGAGGGCTCTTTGCCGAAGACCCGCAACTGTTGCAGAAGAGCCCTCATCCGCCCTGTCGGGCACCTTCTCCCATTGCTCCGCAACGGGAGAAGGGGAAGTGGTGGAAGGCGCCGCCATCCGTCGACGAATTTCATATGCGATTGCCCTTCCGTTAGAGGGAAGCATGGCTTCAGAGGAGGCGGGCGAATGCCTTCAATGAAGATCGAGACTCTGGCGAAGCTCGCCTGTGCCTATTCGGGGCTGGTGTGGGGCCTGTTCTGGATTCCCATTCGCGCTCTTTCCGATGCCGGCATCACCGGTCTTTGGGCGATCGTTTTCTTCTATGCGGTGCCGTTCTTCCTGAGCCTGCCGCTGCTGCTGTTGCGATGGCGCCCGACGCTGCAAGGCGGAATGTGGCTGCAGATCCTCGGCTTCGTCCCGGCGGTGAGCCTCGTCCTCTATTCGGTCTCCATTCTCTATACCGATGTCGTGCGCGCTACGCTCCTGTTCTACCTGATGCCATTATGGAGCACGCTTCTCGCCAGGATATTCCTCGGTGAGCCGATCACGGCGCTTCGCTGGATCGCCATGGGGATCGCCATTCTGGGAATGCTGGTCATCTTCCATGCCGACACCGGGATTCCCCTGCCCGAGAATGCCGGCGACTGGATCGCGCTCGCCTCGGGCTTCCTGTGGTCGGTCGCCTCGATCCTCCTGCGCGCCGACAAGGGCAGCAACGCCCTCGACCTTCTGACCCAGAATTTCATCTGGTCGGCACTGATCGCCGTCGCCCTGCTTGTGGTTTTCGGACCAACCCTTTCCACCTCCCCGCCGCTTTCGGCCTATCTGGCGCAGCTGCCCTGGCTCGTGCCCATTGTGCTCGTCGTGGTGATGACCGGCGTCTATACGTCGATGTGGGGGACGCCGAAGCTCAGCCCGGGGCTCGTCGGCCTCCTGTTCATGACCGAGATCAGTGTCGGTGCCACGACCGCGGCCCTGTGGTCGGGCGATCCGTTCGGCTGGCGCGAAGTGGTCGGGATCGTGCTCATTACCGGGGCGGGAATGCTCGAAAGCCTGTGGGAACTGTGGCGCCGTCGCGGTGCCGCGGTCCAGACGCTGTAGCGGTCCCGCGAACCGGTCTTGCGTTGCAGCCGCGTCCGGCGCACGATCAGGCGACAGGGAGCCAACATGGCGAACATCATCCGGATCATCGGCGTCGTCGCGATCTGCACGGGCATTGCCCTCATCGTCGTGGCCTTGCGCCCGCTGAGCGAGGGACAGAGCCTCGTCATGCAGAACTTCTTCCTTCTGAATCAGGCCGTGACGGCTATCTCGGGCGGCGTCATCGCGCTGGGCATTGGGCAGCTCATCGCGGTCAACCAGCGTATCTCCGAAGACATGGCTGACCTTTATGAGTTCATCCGCAACAGGGATGGCGAGGAAGAGGAAACCGGAGAGGCGCGCGAGCCGCCGCGTCAGTCCCTGGCGAATGTGCCGAACTATGATCCGCGCCGCGACCCGCCTGTCGTCAAGGAAAGCACGCATCGGGCGCGCACCGTCCTGACGCTCAAGGATGGCACTGTCGCCGTCGAAACATCGCAAGGCTGGAAGCGCTTCCGCACGATCAGGGATTTTGACCGGCTGCTGCCGGCGTGACGGCGCCGGCTTTCTGAGAAGTCTTGCACCAGGAAGATGGTGCGGCCAAGAGGACTCGAACCTCCACGATGTTACTCGCTAGCACCTCAAGCTAGTGCGTCTACCAATTCCGCCATGGCCGCAAATCATTGGAAGCGGGCGGTGTGTAACAGGCGGATATGGCGAAATCAACCCCCGCCTCGCACCCTTTTCGGCCCGCCGGATAAAGCCTATCTAAGGCCGCATGCGCCCTCGATCGAGCATCGCCTTTGCGCTCAAATCAGGCCTTCCGGTCCGCTGGGAGGTGACGCCGGGCCTCGTCTCGTATGAGGACGGGCTCGCCCGCATGGAGCGCGAAACCCGCGCCATCGCGCAAGGCGAGGCGCCCGAGCTGATCTGGCTGCTCGAGCACCCGCCTCTCTATACGGCCGGCACCAGCGCCAGGGACGCGGATCTCGTGACACCCGGCCGTTTCCCGGTGCACAAGACCGGCCGCGGCGGGCAATATACCTATCATGGGCCGGGCCAGCGGGTGGCCTATGTGATGCTCGATCTGCGCCGGCGCGGCCAGGATGTGCGCGCCATCGTCGCCGGCCTCGAAAGCTGGCTCATCGGCACGCTCGCCGCCTTCAATGTCACGGGCGAGCGGCGCGAGGACCGGGTCGGCGTCTGGGTCAGGCGGCCCGAGAAAGGCGCCGGTATCGAGGACAAGATCGCCGCCATCGGCATCCGTGTGCGTCAGGGCATCACCTTCCATGGCATCAGCCTCAATGTCGAGCCGGACCTGTCGCATTTCTCGGGCATCGTGCCCTGCGGCGTGACCGACCACGGCGTCACCAGCCTTGTCGATCTGGGCCTGCCGGTCAGCATGGAGGACGCCGATGTCGCGCTGCATGCGTCCTATCGCGAGATCTTCGGATGAGTGGCCTTGCATTTGCGTGCTGGGGCATGCGAGCAGGAAGGAAAAAACCTCGGATCGCGGCAGGCACGGCTTGCACCTGTTTATCCAGACTCGAAATTCCCTGTTCCTCAGAACCCGGAAAATTCAACACATTGATTCACCTGGGCTTTCTCCGCGGCGCTGTCTTTTTTCGCGAAAATTCCCTGTAATTCCCTGTAAATCCCTGTAAACGGCCCTACTCCGTCGCTCGGATGACGAAGTCCGACCAGCCCTCATCGGCGATGGCGGTGGCGACGACGCCCGACACCGCCGCGCCGCGCGGCCCGCGCCAGCACTCATCGAGCATTCCGACAACGGTGTCCTCATCCCCCCTGAACACCGCCTCGACCGACCCGTCGCGGCGGTTGCGGACCCAGCCGGCCAGTCCCCGTTGTTGCGCCCTGCCCGCCGCCCAGGCGCGATAACCAACCCCTTGCACGCGCCCGGTGATGGCGACATGCAGGGCCTTGGTCATGCGAATTCCATGATGACCGCATCGACGGCGAGGCTGTCACCCTTCTTGACATGGATCTTCCTGATGAGCGCGTCGCGCTCGGCGCGCAGGATATTCTCCATCTTCATCGCCTCGACGATGGCGAGCGGCTCGCCGGCCTTGATCTCCTGGCCTTCGGCCACCACGATCGAGACCACGAGGCCCGGCATCGGGCATAGGAGCTTCTTCGACGTGTCGGCGGCCTTCTTCGCCGGCATCAGGCGGGCAAGCTCGGCTTCGCGGGCATTGAAGACATAGGCATCGACGGTGACGCCCTTGTGCGACAGGCGATAGCCGTTGAGGATCTTGCGCATCAGGACGGAAACCGGCTTGCCGTCGATCTCGCCCTTCCAGATCGGTTCGCCCGGCGCCCAGTTGCTGCGCACGAAGCAGGGCCGGCCGTTGTCGAGCGTCACCACCCGTTCGTCCTCGCTCACGATGGTGACGGGCAGCCAGTCACTGCCGAGCCGGACCACCCTGTCCTGGCTGTATTTCACCAGCTTGCCGTTGATCTGCCCGCCGATACGGCGCTTGCGCCGGTTCTCGAGGTGATCGGCGGTGACGGCGACGGCGGAGAGGACGCCCTTCAGGCTATCCGTCATCTCGCTGCCGGCAAAGCCGCCCGGGAACTCCTCGGCGATGAAGCCGGTCGAGAGCTGGCCCGACTGCCAGCGCTCATTCTCCATGATCGCGGCGAGAAACGGGATGTTGTGCTGGATGCCGTCGACATAGAACTCGTCGAGGGCCCGGCTCATGGCGGCGATGGCCGAGGCGCGGTCCGGCGCATGGGTGCAGAGCTTGGCGATCATCGGATCGTAGTAGATCGAGATCTCGCCACCCTCGAAGACTCCTGTGTCGTTGCGCACGGTGACGCCGTCCGCCGAACTCTCCTGGGGCGGACGGTATTTGATGAGGCGTCCGGTCGAGGGCAGGAAATTGCGGAACGGATCCTCCGCATAGACGCGGGATTCGACCGCCCAGCCCCTGAGCTTCACGTTCTTCTGCTGCAGCACCAGCTTCTCGCCGGCGGCGACGCGGATCATCTGTTCGACAAGATCGATCCCGGTGATGAGTTCGGTCACCGGATGCTCCACCTGCAGGCGCGTGTTCATTTCGATGAAATAGAATTCGTCGTTTTCGTAGAGATACTCGACGTTGAAGCGGAGCTCGCGGCGGCGGAACGGCCGATCCTCTACACGGGCGGTGGCATCATCAATTC
>CAZICN010000128.1:0-11058 GCA_964537655.1 uncultured Aestuariivirga sp. | reverse complement strand
AGGAGGGCGGTTCGCTGACCATCATTGCGACGGCGCTGATCGACACCGGCAGCCGCATGGACGAGGTCATCTTCGAAGAGTTCAAGGGCACCGGCAATTCGGAAATCATCCTCGACCGCAAGGTCTCCGACAAGCGCGTGTTCCCCTCGATCGATATTCTGCGGTCCGGCACGCGCAAGGAGGAGCTGCTGGTCAAGCCGGATCTGCTCAAGAAGACCTATGTCCTGCGGCGCATCCTCAACCCGATGGGCACGGTCGATGCGATCGAGTTCCTGCTCGACAAGCTGCGCCAGACCAAGACCAATGGCGACTTCTTCGATTCGATGAACGCGTAATCGGTAAGTTTCGCTCTCCCGTGTTTTGGCGCGGGAGAGTGCATTACGGTTTCAGCCCAAGCAGGCCCAGAGCCTCATCAACCTGCGGGACAGTCTCAGCCGGGGCGGCGCAGACCTGCCCGCGGCACAGATAGGCGCGCGAGGCGGCGCCGGCCGCTTTCTGACGGGCCGGATGATCCGCGGGCAAGGCAGAGGGATCATCGATCCACTGGATTATGGCGTTGGGACCGGTCGCCGCGATGAGGCGGCGGAAACGCTCATCGGCGAAAGGATCGGGATCCTTCCCGCTGATGACGATCTGGACGGGATCGGCCAGGACGGTGAAGGCCTCGAGCAGCGTGGCATATCCGAATGGATTGCCGGAAGCCTCGGCGGCGAAGCGCTGATGGACCGCCTCGGCGCGGACGAGATAGTCGGCCTTACCGGTCAGATGATGCAAGCGGACGAGATTGCGCAGCATCACGGCATTGGCATTGGGTGTCGCATCATCATGGCCCTGGACATTGCGAATGATGAGGCCGGCCTCGCGGGTCGAGAAGGCGAAGGCGCGCCTTTCCGGGTCCCAGAGATGATCGATCATGGCCTGGGCGAGCCGCTCGGCGATGGCGAGGTGGTCTTCGCCGGGCGTGATGGCGGCGAGCGCCAGGGCCGCGGCGATGAGATGGGCGTAGCCTTCGGCGGTCGCATCGTAGCGCAGCCGCCCGTCGCGCCAGGAATGGTGCAGGCGGCCATCGCGCCAGTGATGTTTCATGATGGCGGCGAAGGCTGTGCGCGCTGTCGCCGCCCAGTCGGGCCGCGCAAGCAGCAGGGCCGCATCGGCGAGGCCTGAGATCATCAGACCGTTCCAGTCGGCCAGCACCTTGTCGTCATAGCCGGGCGGGATGCGTTTGGTGCGCTCGGCGAAAAGGATCTGGCGGGAAGCGGCGAGCCGCTGCTCGGTCACATCGTCGAGGAGATCGAGTGCTTCGAGGCGATTGAGGATGCTGTGGCCTTCCCAATTGCCGGCCGCGGAGACATCGTAGATTTCGGCGAAGTGCTGCGCCTCGCCGGCCTCGAGCAGGCCGTCGATCTCGGACTTGGTCCAGACATAGAACTTGCCTTCCTCACCTTCGGAATCGGCGTCGTAGCTGGCGGCGAAGGCGCCGATCGGGGTCAGCATCTCGCGCGTGACGAAGGCAAGAGTTTCTTCGATTCGGGCACGGAACAAGATGCTGCCGGTTCTTGCCGCGACACGGGCGAGGAGGGAGACGAGTTGGGCGTTGTCATAGAGCATCTTCTCGAAATGCGGCGCCAGCCAGCGCGCGTCGACCGAATAGCGCGCGAAGCCGCCACCCAGATGATCGTAGATGCCGCCCTGGCAGATATGGGTCAGGGTCGTGGTGACGGCCTCGGCGAGACGGCGGTCGTGGCCGCGTTCGGCCATGGTCCACAGGAAAGCGAAGACCGGAACCTGCGGGAATTTGGGCGCCCCCTTGAGGCCGCCCTGCTCGAAATCGATGGCCCGCAGGAAGGCCTGCGCGGCATCCCGTGCGAGATCGAGCGAGAGCGTCGTCTGCTCGGATTTCTGCGGCTCGCGCCTCAACGCCGAAAGCACCGCGTGCGCATTGGCGGTGACCTTGTCGCGCTCGTCGCGCCAGATGCGGGCGAGCTCCTTCAGCACATAGCGGAAGCTCGGCCGGCCATAGAGCTGCTCCTTGGGGAAGTAGGTGCCGCCCCAGAAGGGATGGCCGTCGGGCGTGAGGAACATGGTGAGCGGCCAGCCGCCCTGCTCGCCCAATGAATGCAAGGCCTGCATGTAGAGGCGATCGACATCGGGGCGCTCCTCGCGGTCGACCTTGATCGCCACGAAATGCTCGTTCATGAGTTGGGCGGTTTCGCCGTCCTCGAAGCTCTCATGGGCCATGACGTGGCACCAGTGGCAGGCGGCGTAGCCGACGGAGAGGAGTATGGGCTTGTCCTCGGCCCTGGCTCTGGCGAAGGCGTCGTCGCCCCAGGCCATCCAGTGGACGGGATTGTCCTTGTGCTGGAGAAGGTAGGGGCTGGTTTCACGGGTGAGGAGATTGGCGGAGAACGAGGTCATGGCGGCATGCTACGCTGTTGGCGGGGCAAGGCAAACCACCTGAGGAGAATGATATCGATTCGAATCCGAAATGAGCGCAAGTAGTACCATATTCGCCCTTTCTTCCGGCACCGGAATGGCCGGGATCGCGGTTATCCGCCTGAGCGGTTCGCAGGCCCTCCCCGCGGCGGAAAGCCTGGCCGGCGCGCTTCCGGCGCCCCGCCATGCGGCGCGCCGGATCTTCCGCCACCCGGTGACGCGGGAGATCCTGGATGACGGCCTGGTGCTGGTGTTTCCCGCCCCGCAGAGTTTCACGGGCGAGGATGTCGTGGAATTCCACATTCATGGCAGCCTGGCGGTCATCCGTGCCGTGCTCGACGTGCTGGGCGGTATGGCCGGGCTGCGCCTCGCCGAGCCGGGCGAATTCACACGGCGGGCGTTCCGCAACGACCGCATGGACCTCGTGGCGGCGGAGGGCCTTGGCGATCTCATCCAGGCGCGGACCGAGACGCAGCGCCGGCTGGCGCTGCATCACGCGCTGGGCGGCGCCTCGCAGGCGATCGAGGGTTGGCGGCGCGACCTCATCGCCATACTGGGACGCGTCGAGGCGGCGGTGGATTTCGCCGATGAAGCGGATGTGGCGCAGCAGACGGTGGCGGAGGTCCGCGGCCGTCTCGACGACCTGATCCTACGGATGCGCGCCGCTCTCGCCGACGCGGATCGCGCCCAGTCGATTCGCGAAGGCCTGAAGATCGTGCTGGCCGGGCCGCCCAATGCCGGCAAGTCGAGCCTGCTCAATCGGCTCGCGAGGCGTGACGCCGCCATCGTCTCGGCCATACCAGGTACGACCCGCGACGTGATCGAGGTGGCGATGGAGTTTTCAGGTGTTCCCGTCATCCTCACCGACACGGCGGGCTTGCGGGCCTCGACCGAGGACGAGATCGAACGTATCGGCATGGACCGCACCAGCCGCGAACTGCGCGGCGCCGACATCATCGTCTGGGTGAGCGCGCCGGAAAGCCCGGCCGGTCCGCCTGGCGATCTCGATTCGGAAACGTTATGGATCGAAAACAAATGCGACCTGCGCGGGTCGGACGAAAAGACCGGCGCCGAGCACCGGATCTCCGCGCTGACCGGCGCCGGTATGGCCGCGTTCTTCAGCGGCCTGGAAGAGCGCGTGCTGCGCCTGGCCGCGCATGCCGAGTCGGCTACTTTGATTCGGACCCGTCACAAACAGATCGCCCAATCCTGTGTCGAGAATCTGCTGAGCGCCACAGCGCAATCCGCCGATCATCTGGAACTGATGGCGGAAGCCTTGCGGGCGGCGGCGCATGACATGGGCAGGCTGACCGGACGCATCGATGTCGAGGACGTGCTTGATTCGATCTTCCGCGAATTCTGCATCGGCAAATAGCCCTAGTCCTGTTTCACGTGAAACCGGTAAACGCGCGTTAACATGTCGAGCGGATACCATGGCTCTATCCACGCATCGGTTTGTCCGAGAAGTCTGGCAACATTTCGGGCCGATGCTCTTTGACGTCCGTCGACGGATTAAGTATTGAGCGGCGCATGAGCATGCATTTCGATGTCATCGTTGTGGGCGGCGGCCATGCCGGCTGCGAGGCGGCGGCCGCGGCCGCGCGCCTGGGCGCCGCCACCGCGCTGGTGACGCATCGCTTCGCGACGGTGGGCGAGATGTCGTGCAATCCCGCGATCGGCGGCATCGGCAAGGGCCATCTGGTGCGCGAGATCGACGCGCTCGACGGCCTGATGGGGCGCATCGCCGACCAGGCCGGCATCCAGTTCCGCCTGCTCAACCGCTCCAAGGGACCCGCGGTGCGCGGCCCCCGCGCCCAGGCCGATCGCAAGCTCTATCGCCAGGCGATGCAGGAAGCGATCCGTGTACAGAGCAATCTGACGGTGATCGAGGCCGGCGTCACGGCCCTGGTGCTGGAGGATGGCGTGGTGCGCGGCATCGTCGGCGACGACGGCCGCAGGCTCACTGCCGGCGCGGTGGTGCTGACCACCGGCACCTTCCTCAACGGCCTCATTCACCTGGGCCCCCGGAAGATCCCGGCCGGGCGCGTCGGCGAACCGCCGGCGCTCGGCCTGTCGCAGCAGATGCGCGAGGCGGGCCTGAAGCTCGGCCGGCTCAAGACCGGCACGCCGGCGCGGCTCGACGGCAGGAGCATCGACTGGGCGGCGCTCGAGGAGCAGAAGGGCGATGTGGATCCGGCGCCGTTCTCGATCCTCACCAGCGCCATCACCACACCGCAGGTTTCCTGCCACATCACGCAAACGAATGCGGCGACGCACCGGATCATCGCCGACAACATCCATCTGAGCCCGATGTATTCCGGCCAGATCGAAAGCGTCGGCCCGCGCTACTGCCCGTCGATCGAAGACAAGATCAACCGCTTCAAGGACCGTTCGGCGCACCAGATATTCCTCGAGCCGGAAGGCCTCGACGACGACACGGTCTATCCGAACGGGATCTCGACCTCACTGCCGGAAGAGGTGCAGCTCGCCTTCCTCGCGACCATAACGGGGCTCGAAAAGGTGAAGGTGCAGCGCCCGGGTTATGCGATCGAATATGACCATGTCGATCCGCGCGAGCTGTCGCCGGGGCTCGAGGTCAAGGCCCTGCCCGGCCTGTTCCTCGCCGGCCAGATCAACGGCACGACCGGCTATGAGGAGGCCGCCGCCCAGGGGCTCGTCGCCGGCCTCAACGCGGCGCGCCAGGTCGCTGGCCATGCACCCGTGATCTTCGACCGCGCCGAGGCCTATCTCGGCGTGATGATCGACGACCTCGTCACCAAGGGCGTGTCCGAGCCCTATCGCATGTTTACCTCGCGCGCCGAATACCGCCTGAGTCTCAGGGCCGACAATGCCGATGAGCGCCTGACGCCCAAGGGAGCGGCCCTGGGCCTCGTCGGGCCGGACCGGGCGCGGGTCTTCGCGATGCGCCAGAACGACCTCGCCCAGGCACGGGCGCTCGCCCAGGGGCTCTCCCTCACCTCGGCCGAGGCCGCCAGGGCCGGGCTCAAAGTCAACCAGGACGGCAAGCGGCGCTCCGCCCTCGACCTCATCGCCACACCGGATGTGGGCTTCGAGCGCGTCGCCGGCCTGTGGCCCGATTTCCAGAGCCTGCCCCGCCATGCGCGCGAGGCACTGGAGGCCGATGCGCTCTATTCGGGCTATATGGCGCGCCAGGAAGCCGACATCGTCGCGCTGCGGCGCGACGAAAGCCTGACCTTGCCGGCGTCGGTGGACTACGCGGCCATCCCGTCGCTGTCGGCGGAGCTGCGCCAGAAGCTCGCGCGGGTACGGCCGGCATCACTCGGTCAGGCGGCGCGCATCGACGGCATGACGCCGGCGGCGCTCACCGCCATACTGGGTCATGTGCGCCGGCGCGAGACGCGAGAGAGCGCGTGACCGGCAAGGACAGCGTCCTCCGGCGCTTCGGTGTTTCACGTGAATCAGGCGAGCATCTGGAGACCTATGTGAATCTCCTGCTCGCCTGGCAGCAGCGCATCAACCTCATCGGGCCCTCGACCCGCGACGACATCTGGACCCGCCATGTCGCGGACGCCCTGCAGCTCCTGGCGCTCCTGCCTCCCGACACCAAGATCCTCGCCGATCTCGGCAGCGGCGCGGGCATACCGGGCCTGATCCTCGCCATCGTGCGGCCGCTCGAGGCGCATCTCTTCGAGAGCAATCTCAAGAAAGGCGCCTTCCTGCGCGAGGCGGCGCGCCGAACGGGAGCCCGGGCAGAGGTGCACAGCCAGAGGATCGAGACGGCTGCCTCGGTGGCCGCGGCGATCAAGGCCGAGGCGGTCACCGCCCGGGCCCTTGCGCCGCTCGCGAAGCTCCTCGATTATGCCTCACCCTTCCTCGAAAATGGCGCCAGGGGCTATTTTCACAAGGGACAAGATGTGGATGCGGAATTGACCGATGCCACCAAATCTTGGAAAATGCTGGTCGAAAAGCACCCGAGCATGACCGATTCCCGCGGCGTGATCCTCGTGGTGAAGGAGGCCCATCGTGTCCCTCGCTGAAAAGCTGCTGCCGCATTCGGCCCAATCGCGCATCCTGGCCCTTGCCAACCAGAAGGGCGGCGTGGGCAAGACGACGACGGCCATCAATCTCGGCACCGCGCTCGCCGCCGTCGGTGAAACGGTGCTGATCGTCGATCTCGACCCGCAAGGCAATGCCTCGACCGGGCTTGGCGTGGCGCGCCGCCCGCATCAGCGCTCGACCTATCATGTGCTGATGGGCGAGGCCGAGCTGTCCCAGGTCATCGTCAGCTCCGGGATTCCCCGCCTCGACTGTGCGCCCTCGACGATGGATCTCCTCGGCGCCGAGCTCGAGCTCTCGGAAATCAGCCGCAAGACCTACAGGCTGGCCGATGCCATCCACCGCCTCGAGGCCGATACGCGCCACAAGCGCTACAGCTACATCCTGGCGGACTGTCCGCCCTCGCTCAATCTCCTGACCATCAACGCGCTCTCGGCCGCGGACGCCGTGCTGGTGCCCTTGCAATGCGAGTTCTTCGCGCTGGAGGGCCTGAGCCAGCTCCTCAAGACGGTCGAACGGGTGAGGGGCAGCCTCAATCCCAGGCTCTCGGTGCAAGGGGTGGTCCTCACGATGTTCGACCGGCGCAATTCGCTGTCGGAACAGGTGGCGCAGGACGTCCGCAGCGTGCTGGGCGACAAGGTCTACCAGACGGTCATACCGCGCAATGTCCGGGTATCGGAGGCGCCGTCGCACGGAAAGCCGGTATTGCTCTATGATCACGAATGCGCCGGCTCGCAGGCCTATATCAGGCTCGCCTCCGAGATCATCCGGCGCGAGCGCGATCTCCGGGCGGCCTAGATCTGATCGCGCAAACGATTCGCCGCCGCAACGAACTCTGTTAAGGTCTTGTTAATATTTTGATTCGCGCCATACCCCTTCCCGCCCGGCCAAGCAGCCCGGCGCCGGGAACGGGGCGGCAAAGAGGTTAAGGCGGCGGGACGAATGATGATGACACAGCCACAGAAACGCCGGTTGGGCCGCGGGCTCGCGGCCCTCATTGGCGATGATACGACCGAAGACGCGGTGATCGAGGACGCGCGCACGCTGCGCCACGTGCCGATCGAGTTCCTGCACGCCAATCCGAACAATCCGCGCAAGCATTTCGCCGACAGCGATCTCGAGGACCTGACGCGCTCGATCCGCGACAAGGGCCTGCTGCAGCCGCTGGTGGTGCGTCAGCGCGGCAACGGGGAATTCGAGATCGTCGCCGGCGAACGGCGCTGGCGTGCGGCGCAGCGCGCCGGCGTGCACGAGGTTCCGGTGCTCATCCGCGAGCTCTCCGACGGCGAGGCACTGGAGATCGCGCTCATCGAGAATATCCAACGCGCCGATCTCAACGCGCTGGAGGAGGCGCGCGCCTATCAGCAACTGATGGATCAGTTCAGCTACACGCAACAGCAGCTCGCCGATTCGGTCGGCAAGAGCCGCAGCCACGTCGCCAATACGATCCGCCTGCTGACGCTGCCGGAAAGCGTGCGCCGGCATATCGAGGACGGCGCCCTCACCGCCGGCCATGCCCGCGCCCTGGTCGCGACGGAATCGCCCCAGGCGCTGGCCGAGAAGATCATCCAGCTCGGCATGACGGTGCGCGAGGCCGAAGGCCTGTCGCGCAGCGAAGCGGAGGCCAAGGGCCGGCCGCCGGCGGCCAAGGCGCAGAAGGACACCGACACGCTGGCGCTCGAACGCCAGATCAGCGAGGTGCTCGGCCTCAAGGTCGAGATCGCCAACAAGGGCCGTGCCGGCGGCGCGATCACCGTGCGCTACAAGACGCTCGAGCAGCTCGACGACGTCTGCAACCGGCTGGTCAAGCCGTAATCATCCGTAAGCGGATTATTCGGCCTCCACGGTTTTCCCTTCTCCCATTGCTTCGCAACGGGCGAGGGGGGAAAAGATTGGAGCAGCTCGATGTGGTGCCGGCGATCAATCGCGCGCGCTGTGCCGGCGCTGCAGGGCGAGCCGCGCCAATGACAAAAACGCCCGGTGGGTGATCTGATCGTTCAATGCCGAGAAGATCGTGGTGCGGGTGTCGCGCGTGGCACGGCCGAGGAGCTCGGAAGCCTGGAGCAGGGACTCGCCGTCCCACAGCGCCACCTGGCGCTGCAACGCCGGCTGCTGCTTGAAGAACACCGGCGGACGCGCCTGGCGCACCGCCATTTCCGGGGTCTTGCCGCGCTCGACATCGACCCTGAGCCGGGTGAGGCGGGCGGCATGGCTTGCCGCCATCGACAGGAGGCCCGCACCCGACTGGCCCGAATCGCGCAACCGGGTGAAGGCGTCGTCGGCATCGCCGATCGCGCCGTCGAACACCGCATTGAGAAGATCATCGGCGGAAAGCTCGGCGACATCGCCGCACACCGCCTCGACATCGACGAGCGACACGTGCGACTTGCCGTGGCAATAGAGCGCCAGCTTGGCCAGTTCCTGGCGCGACATGCGCCGGTCGGCGCCGAGCAATTCGACGAGCGCCTGGCGCACCTCCATGTCGGTGGCGAGGCCCTTGCTGTCGAGTTCCTCGGCGATCAGGCGCTCGAGGTCGATGGCCGAATCCTCGAAGCAGGGCACCGCCCAGAGATGCGGGGCCGGCTCGAACAGGGTCCTGAGGCCGGCCGATTTGGCGAGCGCGCCCGCCTCGGCGACGACAAGATTACCGGGCGCCGGCTGGGCGAGGAGCGGCATGGCTTTCAGGAACCCGCTGCCGGCGTTCTCGACCCAGACGACCCTGCGACCGCCGCCGAAGGAAAGCGCCTGCGCCTCATCGACGAGCCGGGCCGGGTCCGCCGCCAGGACCGAATCATCGAGCCTGACCACGGCGAAGGGATCATCGACACTGCCGGCGACCGAAATCACCAGCTGGCGGGCGCGCTCGCGCACTGTCCCGCCATCGGGGCCATAGATCAGGACGGCGACCGCCTTCTGGGCGTCGCGGCGCAGGAAGCCGTCAATCGCGGCCCATTTGAGAATGGCCATGGCGCGCGTCCGCGCCTTACCGCGAGGCGAAGTACGCGGCGAGCCTGGTGCGGATGTCGAGCGCGATCTCGCGCGCGCCGCGCTCCAGCGCATTGCTTCTCGCCTGCACGTTGGCGAAGGACTGGCCGACATCGTCGTAGGAGATGTTGGAGAAGGTGCGGCCCTTGTAGACGGTCTTGCCGCCCGACATGTCCCTGAGCTCGAAGCTCGCCGTCACCCGGACGGTCGAGCGCCGGGCGGAGCGCGAATTGGACGAATCCTCGATCGACCTGTCCTCGGTGGCGGACGACAGGATGTCGAGCCGGTAGCGGTCGGGCTCGGCGGTGCCGGCCGGCCGCATGGTCGACAGAAGGTCGTTGCGGATGAGCTGGCTGAGGCGGTTCTGCGGCTCGGGAATGCTCACCGAGGCGAGGTCGCCGGCGACGCCGGGCGAGTCGTTCCGGGTGCCGTAAAGCGGCTTGAAACCGCAGGCGCCAAGCAGCACCAGCAGCGGCAACACAGCAAGAATGCGCCAGCGTTCCATGGTCTTCAACCGCTCACCACATTGGCTATCCGATCCGTCACGACGACGACCTTCCGCACCGGCTTGCCGTCGAGGGCGCGTTTCACGTTGTCGAGCGCCAGCACGGCCAGCTCCACTTTCGCTTGCGGCAGGCCTTTCGGCAAGCGAATTTCATCGCGCCGCTTGCCATTGACCTGAACGGCGATCGTCACCTCGTCCGAGGTGGTGAGGGCGGCGTCCGCCCTGGGCCAGGGCCGGTCGACCAGCAACGCGTCGTGGCCGAGCACCCGCCAGCATTCCTCGGCCAGATGCGGCATCATCGGCGCCATCAGCATCACCAGGGCCTCGCCCGCCTCCCTGAGCGCAAAGCGCATGCCGTCGGATGTGTCGCTCTTCTGCAGCGCCTGGGTCAGGGCATTGGCCAGCTCATAGATGCGCGCGATGCCGCGGTTGAAGCGCAGGCCGGCGAGATCGTCGGTCACCGCCTGAATGGCGAGATGGGCGGCACGGCGCAAATCGAGCGCATTGCCGGCGATGCCGGACGGCGGCGCCGTGCCAGGCGCCACGCTCTTCTGTTGGACATCCGCAACGAGGCGCCAGATACGCTGGACGAAACGGAAGGCGCCCTCGACGCCGGTCTCGGTCCATTCGATGTCGCGCTCGGGCGGCGTGTCGGAAAGCACGAACCAGCGCGCCGTATCGGCGCCATAGCTGGCGATGATGGTTTCCGGATCGACGACGTTCTTCTTCGACTTGGACATCTTCTCGATGCCGCCGGTCAGGATCTTCTCGCCGGTCTTCGCGTGCACATAGCCCTCACCCTGACGCGCCACCTCGGCCGGCAGGACCCACTCACCCGCTTCGGTGCGATAGGTCTCGTGCACCACCATGCCCTGCGTGAACAGGCTGGCGAAAGGCTCCTTCAGGTCGAGGTGCCGGGTGAGCGTCATGGCGCGCGCATAGAAGCGCGAATAGAGGAGGTGCAGGATCGCGTGCTCGACGCCGCCGATATACTGATCGACCGGCATCCAGTACTGGTTCTCCTCGCGATCGAACGGCGCCGTTTCGAGTTGGTGAGAGGTGAACCGGTAGAAGTACCAGATCGAATCGATGAAGGT